>NZ_CP009552.1:930407-1240543 GCF_000789255.1 Geoglobus acetivorans | reverse complement strand
CAGCATGAAACCCAACGTGTATGTTGGGGGAAAGAGGGTGAAAAGAGACGACCCCAGACTTCGAGGCGGGTTGTATGTCATGTCGAAAACGTTTGAACTCGCAGACCATCCGGATTATAAGGATCTCCTGACTACACGATCTCATCTGACCGGGAAGAAGATTAACAGGTTCACACATATCAATCAATCTGCTGAAGACCTGCTTGCAAAGCAGGAGATGACGAGAAAACTCTGCCATCTCGTGGGAGGATGCATTCAGCGCTGTATGGGCTGTGATGCGATAAATGCTCTGTCAATCGCAACGTATGCTGCGGACATGGAGCATGGCACTGATTACAGCAGGAGGTTCGCTGAATATCTGAAGGAATTTCAGGGCAGGGACCTGACTGCTGCCTGCGCCCAGACTGATGTAAAGGGTGATAGAAGCAGAAGACCTCACGAGCAGGAAGACCCTGACATGTATCTCAGGGTTGTTGAGCGGAGAAGCGATGGCATTGTCGTCAGAGGGGCGAAAAACTGCATCACCATGTCTGCAGTGGCCGATGAGATAATAGTTGTTCCAACAAGAGCCATGACGCCTGCAGATAAGGATTACAGCGTTGCGTTTGCCGTTCCGGCAGACGCTGAGGGTGTGAAAATAATCTCAAGGACATCCTCTCTGAGGGCTCCGGAAGAGATGAACATGCCTCAGGCAAATGTCGGGGATGACGAGGGTTTTGTAATCTTTGACGACGTCTTTGTCCCGTGGGACAGGGTTTTTCTGTGCGGTGAGAATAAGTACGCCACCCTCTCGGCACACCTCTTTGCATTATTCCACAGGCACAGCTACACGGGCTGCAAGCCAGCCACCACGGACATCGTGATGGGGTTCGGAGCTTTGATAGCCGAATACAGCAACATCTACGACAAACACAACATCCGGGAAAAGCTCGTTGAGCTTGCATCGGTTGCTGAGCTCGTCTATGCTGCGGGTATAGCCTCAGCCATAAACGGGACAAAGACGCCGGCCGGAACATTTCTCCCGAACGAAATCTACGCCAATGTTGGCAGAAGGTATGCCGGGCTGAACTACTACCACGAACTGGAGATTCTGGCGGAGCTGTCGGGTGGTCTGCCTGCGGCGCTGCCCTTTGCGGAGGATTTCCTGAATCCAGAAACCAGGCCATATATAGAGAAGTACATTAAAAGACGGTCAGACGTTCCTGCAGAAAACGTTTACAGGTGTCTTTTCGGGATATCGAACATTCTGTGCTCGTCTTTTGGCGGTGTTCAGGCCGTTGCCGGAGTGCATGGTGGTGGTTCTCCGGTCATGGAGGACATTGCCATCTGGAGAAGTTACAACTTTGAGGAGAAGAAGGAAATAGCCAAGTATCTGACAGGAATAAAGGAGTGAGGTGGAAACGTGAGCTATGAAATCTTGATGAAGAGGCTGGGCTTTCCGGATTCCCGGCTGCTCAGAAGTATTCTCGAATACATCATGAGTGAGGAAGAAGCCAGAGTTGCTGCCGCTCTGCCCGGAAGTGTTGATGAGATTTCCGAGAAGCTGGGAATGGACGTTGATAGGGTGAAAGAGATACTCGATGGCCTTTTTTACAGAGGGGTTGTCATTCCCAGGGATTTCGGGAAGAAGGACCATTACAAGTTTGTGAGGGATATTATTCAGCTCCACGACGCGACCATGGCCTCACAGCACATGAACGATCCGGAATTTGCCAGGCTCTGGAAGGAGTTCGGGGACAGGGAGATGAACCCGGTGGTTGGCAGAATGCTCACCGACATGGGTTTGAAGTTCTGGAGGGTTGTGCCTGCTTACCAGGCAGTAAAGGACCTGCCGGATGTGCTGCCCTACGAGGACATCAGGGAGATGATAAAAGCTCAGAAAAAGATTGCCGTCGTTCCATGCTCCTGCAGGAATGTTACAAGGCTTGCATCTGACGGATGCAGCTTTACGGACGAATTCAGCACGTGGCACTGCATTCAGTTCGGGAGAGGCGCAGAATACGCCATCGCCAGGGGATCAGGCAGAGAGATTTCTGTCGAAGAGGCTCTCCAGATCATTGCCGAGGCTGAAAAAGATGGACTTATCCACACGTGGGCCAACACCTCAAAAATTGTAGACCCCATTGTAACGGTGAACTGCAACTGCTGCGGAGACTGCTGTGAGTTTTTCCTCTCGTCAAGGGCCGCAAATGTGCCTCTCGGTGTACAGCTCGAAAAAAGCAGGTATGAGGCTTACGTTGACGACGAGGCATGCACAGGATGCCAGACCTGCGTGAAGAGGTGCCATTTTGATGCGGTGGAAATGTACTCGCCGGATGGTGGCAGGAAGATGAAAGCCAGGGTCAATCCTGAGAAATGTTTTGGTTGTGGCGTCTGCGTGGTTGGATGCAGGAAGAATGCGATAAAGCTCAAGGCTGTCAGACCGCCTGAGTTTATACCGGACTAATCTTTTTTTATTATCAACCTGCATGGTTCTTTCAGTGTTCGCATGCATCCAAGAAGCACGGTCAAAAAACTCGACTCCGGCAATCAAGCATTTGCGGTTTGCAAAGGCTGCATTCATCTATCTGCCTATATGACCCACTTAAATCCTGAAAACAGGGGCATGCGGGGGGAGGGATTTGAACCCTCGGACCCCTCCGGGACCAGACCCTGAATCTGGCGCCTTTTCCTGGCTCGGCAACCCCCGCATCGGTTGGGTTATCTGTGAGTTCGAACAGAATATAAAAATTCTGGTTTCAGGCTCGACTGATTTAGGGTCATCGTAATTTAAGATTTTTCGCAGTCCACCCATTCTGACCCTTTAGCAGGATTCGATGGAAAAAATTTAAAAGATATTGCCATTCTCTAACATAGGTGATTTCGTTGAGCAGGGAAATTGAGATTCTCAAAATTCTTGAAAACAATTCACGAATTTCGAGTAACGAAATAGCTGAAATGCTCAATATGGATGTTCGGGAGGTTGAGGAAATTATTAAAAAATACGAGGATGATGGTGTCATTCTGAAGTACAAGACTCTCATCAACTGGGAAAAGGCCGGTGTTGAGGAAGTATATGCCATAATAGACGTCAGGGTAAATCTTAGCAGGGAAAAGGGTTACGATGATATTGCGAAGAGAATTGCCAAATTCCCTGAAGTCCATGCTGTGAGGCTTGTGAGTGGGGAATATGATTTTCAGGTTGTGGTTAAGGGCAAATCGCTGAAGGACATTTCGTTTTTCATTGCCGAGAAAATCTCAACGATTCCGGAGGTCAGAGACACCAACACGCACTTTCTCCTGAGAACGTATAAGGAAGAGGGAGCACTTCTCTTTGAAGATGAGGAAGACAGGAGGCTTGCAATTGTCCCGTGAAAGATTGAACAGAAGGGTCAGAGAGCTTAAGCCCTCTGGAATCAGAAGGTTTTTTGAGCTGATAATTGGCAGAGATGACGTTATAAGCCTGGGCGTTGGTGAACCTGATTTTCCCGTTCCCTGGAGGATCCGGGAGGAGATGATTTACAGTCTTGAAAAGGGGATTACATCCTACACCTCCAACTATGGCCTTCTTGAATTGAGGGAGGCAATTGCCGATTACTACAGGAGATTCGGAGCTGAGTTTTCTGAGGAGAACGTATTAATAACGACCGGTGTCAGTGAAGGTATCGATCTTGCATTGCGAGCAGTGGTCAATCCGGGTGAGACGGTTATAGTCCCCGAGCCGGTTTACGTTTCATATTCTCCTCTTGCTTATCTGACCGGAGCCGAGGTTGTTAATGTATCCACCTGCCCCGGTTTCAAGGTTACTTACGAGGACCTTGTGAAATACAAGGACAGAAATGTCAAGGTACTGATGCTGAACTATCCGAACAACCCTACCGGCGTGAGCTATACGAAGAAGGAACTTGAGGAACTTGCTGATGCCGTGCTGGAGCTTGATTGTTTGGTTATCTCTGATGAGATTTATGCTGAACTCAGCTACAGCTTCAAACATGTATCAATTGCCTCACTGAACGGAATGGAGGATAGAACTATAATCCTGAACGGTTTTTCAAAGGGCTTTGCGATGACGGGAATGAGAGTCGGGTATGCGATAGCACCTTATGACATACTCGAAGGCATGGTGAAAATTCATCAGTATTCCATGCTCTGTGCCCCTGTAACTGCACAGGTTGGCGCCCTGGAAGCGCTGAGAAACGGTGAAGATGAGCTTGAAATGATGCGAGCAGAGTACATAAGGAGAAGGAACTTCTTCATAAAGCGCCTGAGAGAGATGTTCGACGTTGTCATGCCGGATGGCGCGTTCTATGCTTTCCCTGATGTAAGTTCTACCGGTTTGAGCGGCATGGAGTTTGCCGAACGCCTTCTGATGGAAAAGAACGTCGCTGTGGTTCCAGGGGATGCCTTTGGTGAATGCGGAGCGAACCATGTTAGATGTGCCTATGCTGTATCAATGGAAAAACTCAGGCTTGCGGTGGACAGAATGAAGGAGTTTGTAGAATCTCTCTGATTTTCAGATATGCTGAACGTATAAATTTTCAGTTTAATCCTGCGAGTAAAATATTTAATTCGTATGGAGATTCTATTATCGATGAATTTGAATGTCAGGGAACTGCAGATATTCCTGAATCTGTTGAAGTACGCATATCTGAACGAGAATCTGGTGGCAATCAGACTGCTCGGTCTTATCGGGACGTGTGATCGGGCTGACGATGACTTTGTTTTCAGGCTGATGGTCGACAACGAAAAGCACAAGATTCTCCTTCAGGAGGTTCTCCACGAAATCAGTTACGAGCATGACTTTGACATATCCGACTATGAGAAAAACGTATATCTTCTTCTCGAGCTTTGGAAGGGCGAAGTGGACCGCTTCGATATTAAGGTGCTTGAAAAGCAGGCCTACAGGATATACAAGATGCTGCTCAAATTTACCGACGAGAAGCTGAAACCCCAGCTTGAAGAAAGTGTTTATGTCTCCATACGAAGCAAGATTCTCGAAATTCTCGAAGATGAGGAGAGATACAGCAGGGAGCTTGAGAACATCTAAATTCTTTTGACCATCCTTATCCATCTTCCAAGCTTGCCGCTTTCTCTGAATCCGTGTTTGAGATAAAACCTTTTTGCGGGTTCATTCTTTTCCCCCACCCACAAGCCCATCTCGTCCCGACCCTTTTCTCTTCCGTAGTTTTCAGCCCTTATAAGGAGTTTGGAAGCGACGCCTTTTCCCCTCAGGTCTTCTCTCACAAAAAGCTCGTGAAGCTCTGCAACTATCTTCCTCTCCATTCTGCTGAACCAGCCTGAGTCACAGGCCGCAAAACCAACAGGAACGTCATCGATAACTGCCACAAAAATGCCTTCTCTGTCTCTTCCATGCAGCCATTTGAAGTAATCTCTTATATCTCTGGTTGTGGTGTATGCATATTCTTCGTAGCCCCTGTAGGCTGCTCTGTAAAGCTCGATGAAGTAATCGATGTCATCTCTTCTCGCTCGTCTGATTTTCACAGATGGTTTTTTATTCAGCACTGTTGAAAATTCTTCCGATGATAAAAATTCTCGAGCAGCTCGTGAATATCGATTCCCCTTCGGGTTATGAAGAAAGGATACGGGATTATGTTTCGGGACTCATAAAGAAATACGGATTTCATCCCGAGATTGACAATCTCGGCAACCTTTATGTGAGGGGCGAAAGTGATCTCTGGTTTGTGACCCATCTCGATACTGTTGAGCGAAAGGCAGATTTTCGGCTTGATGGAGAATACGCTTACGGTACAGGAGTTGCCGATGCAAAGGGCAGCATGGCTTCAATACTCGGTGCAATGGAGGCCACTGACAGGCTCGGGCTGAATTTCGCGTTTCTTGTTGATGAGGAGGAGGGAGGAAGTGGTTCGAAACATTTTTCAGAGAATTTTTCCGGCAGAGCGGTGGTCATGGAGCCGACAAATCTGAGTGTTGCTGAGAAACAGCTCGGAAGCGCAGAGGTGGTTCTGAAGTTTTACGGGAAACCTGTCCATGGCGCCTACTGGAATGAAGGTGTTAATGCGATTGAAAAGGCAATTGAAGCCATTATCGAGCTTAAAAGCAAGTACATGTTTTCCGTTCAGGAACTGAAGGGTGGATCTAACCTGTACGCAATCCCGGACCTGTGTGAGGTGAGACTCAGCTTCATATTCGACTTTGATGTGGATATGTTTGAAATGAGGAACGAGCTTGAGAGTCTGGATGCAGATGTTGAGTTTTCTGAGTTCTATGAACCCATAAGATGCGATGAAATCCCAGAAATTGAAAAATATGCTGGGAAAAGGTCTGTGATGCATTCCTGGACCGATGCCTACAATTTCAAGAAAAATGGGTGGAAAGTTACAATCTGGGGTCCAGGAAACCTCGTGGATTGCCATACTGACAGGGAAAGAATAAAGCTCGATGAAATTGAAAAGGCTGCTGAAATAATTCTGAAAATAAACGAAGAGGTGGTCTGATGAAGGTGAAGTTCACGAAAATGCATGGAAATGGCAACGATTTCATCCTTATCGATGAATTTTCCGGAATTGTAATTGAGGAAGAGAGAAAATCCGAATTTGTGAAAGCTGTCTGCAACAGGTACTTTGGCGTGGGAGCTGATGGGGCTCTGTTTGTCCAGAAATCAGAAGTGGCTGATGCACGATTCAGATACTTCAACGCTGATGGTAGCGAGGCAGAGATGTGCGGTAATGGCATCAGGTGCTTTTCAAGGTATGTTGTCGAGGAGGGTTATGCTGAAAGCCCTCTTAATGTCGAAACTCTCGCCGGAACACTTGAGCTTGAGGTCTTTCAGGATGAGGAGGGCTGGTGGGTTAGTGTTGACATGGGCGAGCCAAAGTTTGGCAGGGACGGGATTCCTGCAGAAGAGAACGTCTGGGGGAAGGTTTTTGAAGTTGGAGACAGGAAGTTTGAGGTTTATGCTGTGAACACGGGCGTTCCTCACGCAGTCATATTTGTTGAAGACCTCGATTTCGATATAATTCCTTATGCGAGAGAAATAAGGTATAACGAGCTGTTTCCGGAGGGCATAAATGTTAATTTTGCAGAGGTTCTGGATGGAAGAAGAATACGGATCAGGACATACGAAAGGGGCGTCGAGGACGAGACGCTGAGCTGTGGAACGGGAAGCTGTGCTGTTGCTGTGGTGGCACACAGGCTTGGCATTTCTGAAAAAAGTGTTGAGATCATTACCAGGGGTGGAAAGCTTAAAATTGATGTTGGGGATAGAGTTTTCATGACTGGCGGCGCTTCGAGGGTTGCTGATGGCCATATTAACACCGGTGAGCTGAGATATGATCTTCCCTAACAGACTTGCACTTTCGGCAATGGCTGGGATAAACGACTGGAAGTTCGTCAGCAGGTTTAATGTCGGATTCGGAATACTTGGAGGTTTTAATGCGGATAAGAAGTCCAATGAGGCGGCTTTAAATGCAGTTCGGAGGGGCAGAAAGGAATTTGTCTTTGAAAATCCAGTTAAAGAAATTGAACGCAATCTGAAAATGCTGGAAGACTTCAGAGGTACTGTGGGAATAAACGTGAGAGCGTTCAGTGATGAGGGCTATGTTGATATTTCAAAACTCGCAGCAGAGTATGGCGCCATACTGGAAATAAATGCTCACTGCAGGCAGAAAGAATTTACGGAAATTGGGTGCGGACAGTCGTTGCTTTATGAGCCAGAACGCCTTGCGAAAATTGTTGAGCGAGCATCGAAATTCGCTGAAGTGTCTGTAAAGATACGGGGCGGTCTTGATATCGATTATTTAAGGCTATCAGGCAGGATTTTCGAAAGCGGAGCAGCCATGATTCATGTGGATGCGATGGTTCCGGGAGGAAAGGCAGATCTCAAACTTATTGAGCTGATCTCCGGGCTGGGAAATGTTGTTGGAAACAACTCTGTGAGAAGTGTGGAGGATGCGAGAAAAATGATTGATGCCGGAGCCAGGCTTGTCTCCATTGCAAGAGGGGTGCTTGAGGATGAAAGAATATTTGACAGGTTGCTTGAGGATGAATTCCTTGCGTCTAAGGTAGAGGTGAGATGATGGAAATTGCGAGAGACATTTCTGAGGAGCTTAAAGTTTCCTATCTGGATTATGCGATGAGTGTAATTGTGGGCAGAGCCATTCCTGATGTTAGAGATGGTTTGAAGCCCGTACAGAGAAGGATTCTGTATGCAATGTATGAGATGGGACTTTACAGCAACAGACCCTACAGAAAATCTGCCAGAATTGTGGGAGATGTGCTCGGTAAGTATCACCCTCACGGCGACTCTGCGGTTTACGATGCCCTTGTAAGAATGGCTCAGGACTTCAACATGCGATATCCGCTAATTGACGGACAGGGTAACTTTGGCAGCATTGATGGGGATGAACCGGCTGCGATGAGGTATACTGAGGCGAGGCTTACAAAATTGGCAGAGGAAATGCTTGCAGATATTGACAAGGAAACGGTTGATTTCATTCCCAACTTTGATGCCACTCTCAAGGAGCCGGTTGTTCTTCCTGCCAGGCTTCCCAACCTGCTGATTAACGGTTCAAGCGGTATCGCTGTGGGAATGGCAACGAACATGCCCCCGCACAATCTGAGGGAGATCTGTGATGCAATAATTGCCTACATAGAGAACGAGGACATTACTGTCGAAGAGCTTATGGAATACGTTAAGGGTCCGGACTTCCCGACCGGAGGCATTATTGTGGGGACTGGAGGTATCAGGGATGCCTACCAAACCGGAAAGGGCAAGATTACTGTGAGGGGCAGAGCGGAGATTGAGGACAATTCGATAGTGATAAGGGAAATACCCTATCAGGTTAACAAGGCAAACCTTGTTGAAAAGATTGCGGGACTTGCGAGAGATGGGAAGATAGAGGAAATAAAGACGGTGAGAGATGAGTCCGATAGGGAAGGGATAAGAATTGTTGTCGAGCTGAAAAACGGTGCAAATGCGGGAGTGGTACTCAACAGGCTTTACAAGTACACTCAGCTTCAAACAACTTTTGGCATAATCAACCTGGCACTTGTGGACAACCAGCCGAGGGTGATGAGCCTTAAAGAATTGATCGCAGAGTTTGTCAGGCACAGGAGAGAGGTTGTGAGGAGAAGGGCAGAGTATGAACTCAGGAAAGCTGAAGAAAGGCTCCACATTGTGGAAGGTTTGAAAATAGCTATAGAAAATATTGATGAGGCCATAGAGATAATCAAGAAATCCGAAAGTACGGAGGTTGCCAGGAGGGGCCTTGTGGAGAGGTTTGAGCTTACAGAAAAGCAGGCTGAGGCCATTCTTCAGATGAGGCTTCAGAGGCTCACTGCAATGGAGATTGACAGCCTTCTCAAAGAATACAGGGAGCTGAAGGAGAAGATTGAGGAACTGAAGGCGATTCTCGCAAGCAGGAGGAAGATCGATGAAATCATAATCAGGGAAACCAGAGAAATTGCAGAAAAGTATGGTGACGAAAGGAGAACCAGAATTCTTGCAGATGTCGGAGAGATAACCGAAGCGGATCTGATAGCTGAGGAGGAGAATCTTCTAATCGTTACAAAAAGCGGGTATGCCAAGAGGGTGGACCTCAAATCCTTCAGGGCGCAGGGCAGAGGAGGTGTAGGTGTCCAGGGCATAAATCTGAGGAATGAGGACGAAATTGCCTTCCTTGGTATTGTGAATTCAGCCCACAGGTTAATTCTTTTCACGAACAAAGGCAGGGCGTACTGGATAAATGCATACGAGATACCCAAGCTTGACAGGGTGGCCAGAGGAACGAGTCTCAGAAACATGGTTTCCATGGAGAGTGATGAGCACGTCGTCTCGGCGTTATCTGCAGAGGAGTTTAAAGGGGAGATTTTACTGCTGACTGCGGATGGCTATATAAAGACGGTGAAGCTTTCGGAGTTTGAGAATGCCAAGAGATCTGGAATTATTGCTGTAACAGGCGAACCTGTAGCTGTTAAACCCGCAAGAGGGAAAGAAGTCATTATCACCACCCGGAAAGGGATGCTTGTGAGGTTTGACAGGTCTGAGGTTCCAACGTATGGCAGGACTGCAAAGGGCGTGAAGGCAATCAGGCTGAAGAGTGGAGATGAAATTGCATGGATGGATTGCGGAAGTGAAAAGGAGATACTGCTGCTCTCAGAGAACGGATACGGTAAACGGGTTAAAACCGGAGAGTTCAGAAAAATCTCGAGAGGTGGACAGGGAGTTATCTGCTTTAAAGCTACTGCAAAAACAGGAAATGTTGTTTTTGCTGAATTTGTCAGAGGTAACGGGCTGTTTGCGTTCAGCAGGGACGGTAATGTGATACTTGTGAACATGGATGAGATTTCAGTGCAGGGGAGGAACACGACCGGCGTAATTGTGGCCAGGAATGGTGTTGTGAAGGCCACACAGGTGGTTTTGTGAGGCTTTTGCCTGAGAACTGGGAAGACAGACGAAATTACAGGGTTGCTCCACTCCATTTTTTTGACAGCCGCACCTTCATTCAGCTTGTGGAGATAAAGGGCAGGGTCGGGAGTCACTATCATAGAACTCAGACTGAAGTTTTCGTCGTGGTGGAGGGGAGCGGAAAAATTGGCATTGGGGATGAGGTTCACGAGGCGGGATGTGGAGATGTCCTTCTGTGTCCGCCCGGAGCGATACATTTTGCGGAAGGAAACCTGAAAATACTGGTTTTCAAGTACGATTATGTGGACAACGATACTGTCTGGCTTGAGTGAAGCTTTGAGTCAGTCTGGCAAAGATAAATTTAAAATTCTGGTTTCTGATTGTATTTATGGACTCCCTGATTCTTTCAAGAAGTGATGTTGAAGAGCTTTTGACGATGGAGGAGTGTTTGAGTGCGGTGGAACACGCCTTTTACCTGCATGGTACTGGAAAAACGCAGATGCCAGCAAAAATTTATCTCACATTTGAAAACGGAGACCTCAGGGCGATGCCCGCTTTCATTGAGGGTCATGCAGGCATAAAATGGGTCAACTCTCATCCGGGAAACAGGGAAAAAGGGTTGCCGACGGTTATGGCGGTTCTCATTTACAATGATCCTGATACAGGCTTTCCCCTTGCCGTGATGGACGCCACTCATCTCACCAACATGAGGACCGGTGCTGCGGGAGGTGTTGCTGTCAGATACCTTGCGAGGAAGGACAGCAGGACTGTGGGTTTTGTGGGCTGTGGAATGCAGGCCAGAACGCAGCTCGAGGCAATAGTTAATGTTGCTGATATCGAGAGGGTGAAGGCCTATGATATCAGTGAAGGAACTGCAAAGGACTTTTTGAGTTTTGCTGAAAAGTTTGGGCTGGATGGAGAAGTGGTTGAGATAGCCGACGCATGCAGAAGCGACATCCTGGTAACGACAACACCATCAAGAACGCCGGTTGTGAAGGCCGAATGGATTGAGGAAGGGACACATGTAAATGCGATAGGTGCAGACGCTCCGGGAAAGCAGGAGCTCGATCCGAAAATCCTTCTCAGAGCGAAGGTTGTGGTCGATGACTACGAGCAGGCGTTTCACAGCGGAGAGGTCAACGTTCCCCTGAGTAAGGGCATAATCACAGAGGATCACATTTTCGGCACTCTGGGTGAAATTGTAGCGGGTCTGAAAAAGGGCAGAGAAGATGACAGCCAGATCACCGTGTTTGACTCAACAGGACTGGCGATTCAGGACATCGCCACAGCAAGCCTGATATATGATAAGGCTGTAAAAGCTGGAAAAGGTGTGAAGTTCAGGTTTTTCTGATGAGGGTGGCATGCTTCATTTCCGGCGGAAAGGATTCAATGCTCGCTCTTCACAGGGTGAGCGAGGAACATGAGATCGCCTGCGTGGTTTCAGTCATTTCTGAGAATCCGGACAGCTACATGTTCCACACAGCCAATTTGCCTTTAGTGGATGCAATTGCCAGTTCTCTCAAAATACCTCTTTTCAAGGTGTTTGTCAGCGGACAAGAGGAGAGAGAGGTGGATGAACTGTCAGAACAGTTAAAAGCACTGGACGTCGATGGTATTGTTACCGGGGCTGTAAAAAGTGAGTATCAGAGGAAAAGGTTTGAGAAAGTGGTCAGGAGAATGGGTGCAAAGCTCATCGCCCCGCTCTGGCACATCGATGAGAGGGATCTCCTGAAGGAGGTCTCGGAAAAATTCGAAGCCATAATCGTAAAGGTCTCTGCAATGGGACTGGATAGAACGTTTCTTGGAAAAAAAATCGATCATGAGCTTATAGAGACTCTCTCAGGACTTTCAGAAAGATACGGGATCAACATTTCGGGAGAGGGTGGGGAGTATGAAACACTTGTCCTCAACGCCCCCCTTTTCAGAAAAAGAATTGTTATTGAAGATTATGTGATAAATGGGCATGATATGGTTTCCAGCATGGATGTGAGAGCGTACCGGCTTGAGAACAAGGATAATTATCCATCCAAATAATTTTTGGCCCGGATATTCCGGTTCTAAAGCTGAACCGGATAATGTGGAATTCGCAACGTGCGGGAAATATTTTTAAATTGGTTATTCAAATTATTTAATGAGGTGAGATGTCATGAGTGGAAACCCTTTGTTCAGGGGTCTGAACAGACCCGGATCTTCGAATCCCGAAGATATGAATGACCTTGAGAAGAAACACACGCCCGTTATAACCGCGCCGGATAGGGTTTCAAAAGGAGAGCGATTCGAGGTTGTTGTTGAAACAGGAGTTTACATGCAGCACCCAAATGAGTACGGGCATCACTTTTCCTGGATTGAGCTTTATCTGGATGATGTGCTTGCTGGTAGAGTCTATTTGCAGCCGGTGATTGCTGCTCCAAAGGCTGTATTTTTGCTGAATGCCGCAGAGGATTATGTCGGAAAGAGGAAACTGGTGGCCAGAGCCTTCTGCAACCTTCACGGTACGTGGGTGAGCGAGAAGCCCATAGATATCGAATGATTTTGAATTTAGATTAAACCAAATAATTTATATCTGTCAAATATAAAATAAGGTCAGAGGTGAGAGAAATGGCAAAATACCAGTGCAAGGTATGCGGATATGTGTATGATGAAGCTGAGGGAGATCCGGATAATGACATTCCCGCAGGAACGATGTGGGAGGATCTCCCGGATGACTGGGTTTGCCCTGTTTGCGGGGCAAGTAAAGAAGATTTTGAGAAAATCGAATAAGCGATTTTCCCCCATTTTTTGTTTTCCTGGAGGTGAGTATCATGCATGTTGAGCTAAAGCCCGGTATCTACTGGGTTGGAGCGGTGGACTGGAATATAAGGAATTTCCACGGATACACAACGAGATTTGGCACAACCTACAACGCCTATCTGATCCGGGCTGAAAAAACCGTTCTTGTGGACACTGTAAAGGCGGGCTTTGAGAATCAGCTGTTCGAGAAGCTGGACGCCCTCGGTGTTGATAATCTCGATTACCTCGTGGTAAATCACATCGAAATGGATCATGCTGGATCTGTGAAGGCGGTGATTGAAAGGTATCCAGAAGTGAAGATTGTGACGAATGTAAGGGGAAAGAACGGTTTGAAGGAGGCCTATGGCATAGAGCATGACACGATTGTAGTGAAGACAGGAGATAAACTGGAAGTGGGTAAAACGCTTACGTTCATCGAAACTCCTCTCGTTCACTGGCCAGACAGCATGGCCACATACGTCGTCGAGGATAAGGTTCTGCTCCCGAATGATGCTTTCGGGGAACACTACTCAAGTGCAAGAAGGTTTGACGATGAGTTCAGCGACGAGGAAATGGGCGTGATATTCAGAGAGTGTGCAAAGTACTATGCCAACATTGTTCTGCTGTACAGCAAACAGGTTTCAAAGGTTCTTGAGAGTATTGAATCCATGGGGCTGGAGATAGACGTGATTGGACCGTCTCACGGAATAATCTGGAGAAAGAGGATTCCTGAAATTGTTGAGAAGTACAGGGGATGGAGCAGCGGTGAGGCTGAAGAGAGGGTGGTTGTTGCATACGATTCCATGTGGAACCACACCGAAAAAGCGGTGAAAGAGGTCGTGAGTGGGATTGAAGAGGCAGGAGTGGATTACATTCTCTACAGGCTCTCTGTCTCTGATTTCACGGAAGTAATGACGGACGTCATGCTTTCCAAGGGGCTGATCGTTGGATCTCCCACACTCAACAGAGAGCTGTTCCCTTCTGTTGCGAGCTTTTTGACCTACATGAAGGGTCTGAAACCCTTCAACAAGGTTGCGGGAGCGTTTGGAAGCTACGGATGGAGCGGAGAGGCAGTGGGGAAAATAGTTGACATCTTCAATGAACTGAAGTTTGATGTTGTTGGGAGTGTGAGGTTCAAGTTCTCCCATGATGGGGCAAAAGACGATCTCAGGGAGCTTGGCAGGGCCGTGGCGGAGAGGGTAAAGGAAAGCTGAATCAAAATTTAAAATCAGATTCTACTCCATTTTTTCCATGAGGGTTATTGACCTCAGAGGTCAGAAATGTATGAACCACATTTTAAAGCTCGAAAAGGAGTTCAGAGATGCTGGAGAAGTCTTCGCGGCAATAACAGACGACGAATCTGCAATCTATGACATTCCTGTATGGGCCTCCAGCAAGGGCATTGAAATACTTGAAATCAGGAGAGAAGGAGGACTTTTAAAGTTCCTGATGAGAAAATAGCTCTGAAATGCTGTTCTCGAGAAGTTCGGACATCTCTGAATGATGTGGTGGTGCAGGGCTTATGTTGTCATGCAGTTGTGCTTTTCCGAAAGGGGCTGCGGGCATTGAAACATCCATAATTCTTATAAACTCAGATGTTGTGATGCGAATTGCGGGCCGGTAGCTCAGTTTGGGAGAGCGCCGCCTTGGCATGGCGGAGGCCTGGGGTTCAAATCCCCACCGGTCCATTTCAATTGAGAAGCTAAATGATGATTTACCCACTTCAGAAACTCCATAAGACGATCTTCGAGAAACTGGGACAGGTTAGGGATGCATTACCCTTAAGCTTCCAGGACATCCTTTCGAGCGGTCAGGCTTACACGGGCTTTCTCAAGGTTTGGGCGGGGCATGACATGGTGTAGTATCCCGAAATAATTTCACTCCTCAAACAACCACCTCCCGCTGAACTCGAACACCCTTTCAGCAGGCGACTTTTTCAGGAAAGTCTGATAAGGAGTTTCAAGCTCATCAAAATTCAGGTCCATGTGCGGGTTCACGTGGTTGTACTGGCTTACATGCACATCAACAGAATCAAAGTTTTGGGCAGTCCTGGACTGACATCGTACTTCTGGCAGCCATCTATCTGATTTTCGTTTTTGCTGGTTTCCTCACAGAGATGGTTGCAGGACTGTGAAATTTAAAGAAACTTAAAGAAACAGAAAGCTCACAGTCTTCCAAAATATTCTTCAAGCTTTCTGTCCTTTTTGACTATTTTGAGCAGAGTTTCCTTTATTTCCTCAGGATCGGAGCTTTTAAGCCCGAAATATATGGCAAAGTTTTTGGTGGTTCTGAGTATGGTTGATCTTCCTTTTTTTTCTTCGGTAATAAACCCCATTTCCCGGAGTTTTTTTACGTGTTCGTAACATCTGTTTCCCCTTATCTTTGCAAGTTCTGAGAGCTTTACTGGTTGTTTTATCGCAATTATGGCAAGCGTCCTTAAAACACCTTTTTCGAGGTCTCTCTCCGTGAAGTTTCTTATTATCTCAGAGTATTCTGGCTTTACTCTCATCAAATACTTTTTTCCGAGCTTCACGATTTCTATGGATGTTTCCCTTGACGAGTAATCTCTGATAAGCTCTTCGATTGCCTTTTCCACTTCTCCTGCCTCTGACCCGATTACCTTTGCGATTTTTGAAGGGGAGAGTGGGTCAGAGGATGCGAACAGAATCGCCTCAATCTTGTCCTTCATTGTTCAACCTCCTAATCTCTATGTCAGTCTCGAAGATCCTCTCCTGGTGTATCTCGAACACTCTTCTGAATGCGAGATGAAGTACAGAAATGTACTTCGAGACGAGGTCAAACCCGGCAATCTCTCCGAGCTTCACGATGTCTCTGTTTTTCATCATTTCCTCAATCACTGTTTTCAGCCTCTCTATGCTCTCTTCAAGGTCTTCATCGTGGGGGACTTCGAGGGGATCGATCTGCGCTTCCGGCCTTCTGACCCTTCTCTTCCTCCTTGCTTTTCTCACTTTCTCTGCTGACTCCAGCTCCTTTATCAGATCCTCGAGCGTTGTGTATCTCCTGACCCTCTTTCTTCCGGCATCAATCAGTGCGCTTATGAGTTCATCTTCAAGAATGCTTTCGTCCAATATTTCCTCTTCAATGAAGTCCTGAGCAATGTACGACTCGAACTCGTCTTCAGGATAGTCGTATTCAATGTACGTCGGTTCCGGGAAATCCCCCTCGTAATCATCCTCTGACTCTTCTTCCTGAATTCCGATTGCCTCTGTGGTTATGATATCTGACTTCATCCTGACGAGAATTGCCGCATAGAGCAGAACCCTCCCTGAAATCCTCAAATCGAGCTTTTTTGCTTTCTCAAGCTCTCTGAGAAACTTGTCTGCAACATCAACTACGTCTATATTCACCGGATCGATTTCGCCTTTCCTGGCAAGGTTGTAGAGCATCTCTACTGGATCATCGATGCTCTCCGTATTCCAGTTACCTGTGATATGTTGTCCCTCCCCATCGTAACTCCAACAATCGCATCAGCCTGCTCGAGCATGGGCTTTCTGAGTGATACCACGATGAACTGTGCCCTTGACGACATCTCCTTTATCATTCTCGCAAGCCTTGCCACGTTAACTCCGTCCAGGAACATATCCACCTCGTCAAACGCATAGAATGGAGCCGGTTTGTAGCGCTGAATGGCGAAAATCAGGGCAAGGGCGACAAGGCTCTTCTCTCCACCACTCATCTGCTCCAGCCTCTGAACCTGTTTGCCATACGGCCTTACCTTCATGTAAAGACCCGAATTGAACGGATCGTCTGGATTGTCGAGGATAAGCTCACCCTCACCATTCGTGAGCTTCGCGATGACATCTTTGAAGTTCTCGTTAATGGCGTTGAATACTTCAAAAAACTTCTCTTTCTTCATTCTATCGTATCTGTCTATTCTTTCGAGTATCTCTCCCCTCTCCTTTTCAAGTTCGAGTTTTCTGGAGTATATCTCCTCCCATCTTTCCTTTACTTCTTCGTACTCTTTTATGGCCTTGAGATTTACATCTCCAAACCCGGAAAGTTCTTTCTCCACTTCATCAAGCTCTCTGACTGCGTCCTCTCTGCTCATTCTCGGTTCGGCCTCAGGAAGCTCCGAAACCTCAGATAGGAGCTGCTGCATGACCTCTCTTCTGGCTCTGATCTTTTCGTCGAAACCCGTAATTTCGTACTCGAGTTTACTCTCTTCGTTTTCCAGCTCCTTGATTCTTGAAAATGTCTCATCTCTTCTGGTTCTGAGCTCCCTGACTTTCGCTCCAAGCACGCTTTCTCTCTCGTTTAGTTCTTCGATTTCCTCTCTAAGCTCATCCATTCTGTGCCTGTTTTTCTCGATTTTATCCCTCAGCTCGTTAACGTCTGAATCAATTTTGGCAATTCTGCTTTCTTTTTCGCCTATCTCCTTTTCCACCTGTCTTATTTCGAGTTCTTTCTTTTCTATGTCTCCTTCAACCTTGATCATCGCTTCTCTGGCCAAAGAGAGCCTATTTTTGAGATTTTCATGCTCTTCCGTGAGTTTGGGCAACGCACTCCCCTTCAGTTTTCTGTTCAGATCTTCTATTTCTTTTTCAAACCTCTGTATTTCTGAATCGACTTCTTTCAAAGATCTTTCAGTATCCTGGACTTTCGCACCGAGTTCTCTCCTTTCCCGCTCCTTCGAGTCAATTTTTTCAATTATCTCGGATTCTCTATGGGAAAATCCTTCAAGCCTTGCCTTCAGAAGTTTGACATCGCTTTCGGCATTTCTCAGCCTCTCCTCAGCACCCTTTATTCTGTCATTTATCTCTCTCCACCGGTCTTCAAGTTTTCTGACCTCACCCAGAAGAGCGGCTTTCTTGGAGTTCATAACTGAAATCTCTTCGGAAATTCTTTTCTCCCTTTCGAGCAATTCTCTGGAGATCAGCAGACCTCTCTTTCTGTCGATGCTCCCTCCGGTTATAGCACCCGTTTTTTCGATCAGTTCGCCGTCGAGGGTAACGATTCTTTTTCCATCCATGATTTTTTTGGCATTTTCCACAGTATCCACGACTATTGTATCTCTGAATACGAAGTTGAACACAGGCCTGAATTTCGATTCACAGCTCACGAGATTGACGGCATAGTCAATAACCCCTTCAGCCTTCAGAACACCCTTGTTGAGGTTAATCTTCTCGAAATTCTTTCTGATCTTGTTCAGTGGCAGAAATGTGGCTCTGCCTCCTCTGATCTGTTTCAGGTATTTGATTGCTCTTATGGCATCATCCTCCGTCTCAACGACGATGAAGTTGAGGGCGTTGCCGGCAGCTATTTCAAGGGCCAGTGCATACCTCTCGTCAACCTCAGCGAGCTGGGCGACAACACCATAAATTCCGGGAAGAGCCTTTTTCTCCTTTGCCTCGAGAATCAGCTCAACCGCCCGGCCAAAAGCAGCGTCGTAGGCGGAAAGCTCTGCCTTAACCTTTGCAAGTTCAAGTTCCTTTTGTTTTATGTCCTCATCGATCTGGGATAGCTGATTTCTGAACTGGAAAAGTTTGCCGTCTATCTTCTGTCTCTCCTTTGTCTCTCTTGCAATTTCTCTTTCTATCCGCTCTCTTTCTGCTTCTTTTTCTTTGATTTCTTTCTTTATGGTGTCGTATTCTGCCCTTATTCTTGACAGCTCGCTATCAAGTTCTTCAATCTCGATTGTGATTCTCCTCAATCCCTCATAGAGTCTGTCTCTCTCACGCAGAAGTTCCGACCTTCTGTCCCTCAGACTTTCAAGCTGAGATGAAATTGAAACGAGTTTGTCCTTGATTTCCTTCTCCTTCCCGCCAATTTTTTCTATCTCTGCTCTGACATTTTCAATCTGGATCTCAATCGATTTCAGGTTTTCTTCCACACCTGACCTCTGGTCATACAGCCTGTCAAGTTCCTTTTTCATATCCTCTAAAAGGTCGTTGAGCTTGCTTATTTCGAGAAGCAGCCTTACTCTTTCCTGGTTTAGCCTGTCAATCTCCTTGTTAAGGTAGTTTTCTTCCTTTCTCAGACTTTCAAGCTCAGCCTGGCATTCCGTAATTCTCTCCTGAATCCTCCTGTACTCCTCATCTGCTGTTTCCGATATTTTCCTGGTAATCTCCTCAAGCTCCTGTTTGAGTGAATCCTTTTCCTTTAGAATTTCGGAAATTCTGTTAATTGCACTGTCCTTCTGGGCTTCAAGCCTCTCTATCTCTTTTTCGAGTCTTCTGATTTTGCTCACAAGTTCTTTCCTTCTTATGGCCTTAAGCTCCACTTCAAGCTCTTCCTTTTTTGAGATGAGGGATTTGTATCTCAAAGCGATCTCTCTGTCTTTTTCAAGCTCCTTCAGTCTCGACTCAACTTCATGCAGTACTGCAGAAATGGTTTCAATGTTTTGCCTTACAGCTTCAAGCTCTTCAATTGCCTTTGCCTTTTTTTCTTCAAATTCAGAAATTCCGGCAATGTCGTCTATGATTTTTCTTCTCTGCACAGGGGTCATTTCCACTATCCTTGTAACATCTCCCTGCATCACAACGTTGTACGCATCGCTGAATATCCCGTGTTTTTCAAGAATCTTCACAACCTCGCCGTGGCTTGCAGGTTTCCCGTTAATGTAGTAATGGCTGTAATAGTTTCTGTCCGTGACCCTTATCTTCCTTGAGACTGTCAGCTCGTCTCCATCTGCCTGAAATACCAGCTCAACCTCTGCACTGTCGCTTCTTTTTCCATTTCCTGAGAATACGAGGTCTGTGAGTTTTTCAGCCCTGAGGACCTTGGATGAAGAATGCAGACCGAGACAGAAAAGAATTGCATCAATAATGTTGGATTTGCCGCTCCCATTCGGACCGCTTATGACGGTAAAACCACGTTCGAAGGGTATCTCTACCTTTTTACCAAATGATTTGAAATTCCTTATCGTTATTTTTTTTACATGCATGATGTCAGTCAACAACTATTATTTCGTCACTGTCCTCCTTTTCCTCTGCTTCTCTGCTCTCCTCTTCAGGGCTCAGAATCTCTCTGATTTCCCTTGATTTCTGCTCTCTTGTGGAGAGCTCCGATTTCAGATACAGTATTTCATCCATCAGGCTCTCCACAGTCTTGTTCAGCTCAGATACCTTTGCTTCAAGCACCCTGACCTTCTCCAGTTCTTTTCTGATTTCCGAAATGATTTCAGACTTCAGTTCCTCCACATTCATTCCTGCCACCCTTTTGAGTTCTTTTATCTCCTTCTCCTTCTCGGCCAGCTTCTTTTCCAGCCTCTCAATAATCAGATCACGCTCATTCATCTGAATAAAAATAGATAAGGTAGTTTATATACTTTTTCACGGAACAAGTCTCTGCCTGTCCCTTGGGAACAGCACAGCCTCCCTGATGTTTGGTAGCTCGAGCATGGCCATGAGAAGCCTTTCAAGACCCATGCCCCAGCCAGAGTGTGGAGGCATACCGTATCTGAAGGTATCAAGATAGAATCCAAAACTCTCAGGGTCGAGGCCCTGCTCCTTAATTCTCCTCACAAGCAGGTCGTATATGTGAATTCTCTGGGCACCGCTGGATATTTCGATCCATCCCTTCATGAGATCGAATGTTTTGGATATTTCTGGCTCATCCTCGTACGGCATCGCATAGAACGGCTTTGATTCTGTGGGCCAGTCAACAATGAAGTAATAACCATCAAATTCCTCAGCGACGTATTTCAATGCCTGTGTTGACAGATCGTCTCCCCATGCAATCTCTTCCCCCTTCCTGCTTGCGATCTCGACTGCCTCGTCGTACTTCACCCTCTCAAAGGGAGTTTCTGGCACTTCAACCCTGGCATCTATCCAGTCTAAGTATCTCCCACACTTCTCTGCAACATTTTCGTGGATGCTCTTTACAAGCTCTTCAAGATACTTCATGACCCCCTCGTGGTCTGTAAAGCTTACCTCAATGTCAACGCTTATCGCTTCATTAAGGTGTCTCACCGTGTTGTGCTCCTCTGCTCTGAATATCGGACCGATTTCAAGGACTTTTTCAAGGCCTGCGGCCATCAGAGCCTGTTTGTAGAGCTGCGGGCTCTGGTTGAGAAATGCCTCTCGCTCGAAATAAGTTATCGGAAAAAGCTCGGTACCACCTTCTGTTGCGGTCGATACAATCTTTGGTGTGTGGACTTCTATGAACCCGTGTCTGTCGAAGAATTCCCGAATTGTCTGTACGGCTACATGTCTGATTCTGAAAATTGCCTGTATCCTCGGCTTTCTCAGGTCCATGAACCTGTTGTCCAGTCTCGTATCAAGCTCTGCAGGCACCTTTTCAGTTACCTCCAGTGGTAGGGGAGCGTCGGCTTCGTTGAGTATCTCGATTTCCTGGGGTATTATCTCGAATCCATTTGGAGCTTTTTCCTCAGGTTTAACCTCACCGACTACCCTTATGACGCTCTCTCTCCTTATCTTCCTTGCTTTTTTGAAAAGTTCTCTGTCAACAACCTTCTTGGGTAGTGTTATCTGAGCGAAGCCTTCCCTGTCTCTCAGGATCAGGAAGACAAGCCCTCCAAGGTCTCTAACTTCGTGAACCCATCCGTACAGTTCCACATTTCTGCCGTAATCTTCCTCACCAACATCTGCTGTGTACTTTCTCATTTCAATCTCTCCTCCACAGATTTTGCATGCCATTCAAGACCCTCAGCCTTTGCAATTTTCGAAATTATTGTGCTGAGCTTTTCAAGCCCTTCTCTGCTTATTTCCTGATATGTCATGCTTTTCATAAATGTTTCAGCACTCACGCCAGAGTACATTCTGGCAAACCCTCCTGTCGGAAGGATGTGATTTGTCCCGCTTGCGTAATCTCCAGCAGCAACGGGCGAATACCTGCCTAAGAAAACACTTCCTGCATGCCTGACCTTTTCGAAAACCTGCCAGTGATTTTCGGTTAGTATTACAAGATGCTCCGGGGCTATGCTGTTTGCAAATTCAACTGCATCTCCAATTTTTTCGAAAACCTTAATTTTGAGAATTCCCTCCGGAAACACTTCTCTAACCTTTCCTTCAACCTCTCTGGCCAGTTTTCCCGAAGTTGTTGCCACAAATGCCCTTGCCATGGGGTCGTGTTCAAGCTGAGCAAGACATTCGAGAGCCACAGTTTCGGCATCAGCACTCTCATCTGCCAGTATCATCACCTCGGAGGGACCTGCGGGCATGTCAATTGAAACATCCTTTGAAACGATCAGTTTTGCAGCGGTAACGTAGATATTTCCCGGGCCAGCTATTTTTTCAACCCTCGTTATAGTTTCAGTCCCGTATGCCATTGCGGCTATTGCCTGTGCCCCTCCAACTCTGTATATCTCATCGATTCCACAGATATCCATTGCAACAAGAGTTAGTGGATTCACCTTGCCTTCACTGTCTGGGGGTGTACATGCCACGATTTCGTCCACTCCAGCGAGGTTTGCAGGCACAGCAGACATCAGAACTGTTGAGGGATAGCTCGCTCTGCCTCCGGGTATGTACAGGCCTGCCCTCTCAACCGGGACGTATCTTTTTCCCATTATCATGTCTCCGAAATCTATTCTGATATCTCTGTCGGGCATGGTTATGTAATGGAACCGTTCTATGTTCTCCTTTGCCAGTTCAAGAGCATCGACAAGCCCGTCATCCACCCTCTCGTATGCCTCTTCGATTTCATCTTCCGTGACAGCTATTCTGTCTATTCTTACACCATCAAACTTTTCTGTAAGCTCGATAAGGGCTTTATCTCCCTCATTTTTCACCTTTTCGATAATTGGCTTTACCTTTTCGATAAACTCATCCATCAAAATCCCCCGCTCTGGTGGAGAGGTGTTCATTTATTGCGATTACTGCCCTCCTTAAAATATTTCTGTTGTCATATGCTCTAACGATCTTCTCAAGCTCTTCTTTTTCCAGGCTCATCAGCTCTCTTGCGAACCCGATCATGTTGGGTATTGCCCTTACGACGTTGTCAACTATTGTAACATCTGCCATCTGGGCTGTTCTTGACAGCGGATTCAGGTCAATGGTTATGACCTTTTTACCGTGCTTTTTCAGGATTTCACATCTGTCCCCATCTTCAAGAGGGACAAGGACAGCATCTGCCCTGTAAATTCCCCTTTTATCGACTATTCGCCTGGCGGATTCAAGTCCTTCCAGAAAGGCATCGCTGTTGCTGTACACAACGGCACCGTATTTTCCAAGTTCTTCCGCTATCTTCCTGAATCTTTCCTCCGTTCTGTAGAATATATTCACCTCTAACGGGATGTTCAGGAGTTTGGCCAGTTCGGAAATCTCTTTTCCTACGAGTGCGGCGGTGTTGCCGTTTACCGAGATGACAGGGTGCCTGGATGTTATGAGCATGGCAACTGCAACCCTCTCAGCTTCGAGGGCAAAATCATGGCTCACCTCACCAAGCAGATAATCGAAGCACTCTCCCCTTCCCTGAGCTATGAGACCTTCGGGAGCAACAAGGCCCTTCCTGAAGCCTTCAACCAGCTTCTCTCTTGTCATAAGCGAATGATATCTGGGGTGAGACTCAGGAATACGCATGCCCCTATCAACACCGGGCAGATTTAAAGTCTTTCCTGCCTGTATTTGTTCAGTATTTCACCAAGCTCCTTTCCTTCAAAGAATTTTTTCTGTGTGATTTTGTACCCTTTTTTGGTCTCTTCAAGCATTTCCAGCTCGAAAAATCTCCATTTTTCTTTTTTGACCTTCAGGGCTATGATGGGCTTTGCTCCGAACAGGTTTGAAAACATTACGAGTTCTCTCAGCTTTTCGGCGGAGATGTAAAGAGGGAGCTTCTCTCTGACCTTTACCTCTATTGCAAGAAAAATCGCCCCGTTTCCTGCAAGAATATCTGGGGAGGGATACTGCATTGAACCACTGCCAGCACTTCGTATGGCTGCAAAACCCTCATCCCACAGGAGGTGTACGAGTTCCCTTTCGTAGTGCGTCCCCTTTCTTTTCATGGTCATCAGAACTGTGTTGATCTTGCTTTTATAATGTTACCTGAAGATGTGCCTGTCCTCAACATCCATCCTTATGAGTGGTTTTGACAGGTGCCTTCTGGCCGATGGAGGTACCTCGTAGATTCCCGGTTCAAGGTCTCTCTCAACTTCGACCAGTACTTTTCCTTCGGCTTTTGTCCTGCATTTCCTGCATCTGAATCCCTTGTTCTTACCCTCGCTTTCCATCCTTTTGCCGCATTCCGGACAGACCGGATTCATCTCCCGGTATAGTTTTGCGAGAGATTCTATCCTTAATTTTTCAAGATTGATTGTCTCATCCTTGTATGCTCCGTAAACGATTACACGATCACCTTTTCGCAGCTTTCGGATGATGTTCCTGAACTGCTTTGTGGGCTCAAAAGCGGCGCACCTGACATCGCCGAATTTTGTTTCTATGGTGAAGAAAACGTGCCCACCCTCAATTTCGAACGGCTCCTCGACGATCACTCCGCTGAGGATGTATGATCTGGATTCAAGGAGACTCATGATGTCGTCTTCGTGTGTTAGGTGCATGTCAGTTCCCTGATTTGTGACGAATATCTGATATCTGTCTATTTTTTCGGTTTTTACAGTTTCAAACGCTCTCAGCACGGCGTTTATGTCGTCTCCCCGTATCCCGAAAAGTACGGGGTCCGGGGAGCCCGGAACACAGACGACCTCCTCATTCCCCCAGTCAACTGTATCAAATGTTTTCGGATAGGTCAGCAAATCTGCAAGGAAGAATGAATCAGGATCATATTCTCTTCTTTTGCCGAACCTCTCTCTTCTCCGGTATGCGAGGAGTTCTATTGTCGTGTCTTCACATTCTGCCCCAACTGCTGCTAATGCACCAATCAACCCCCTGCCCCTTTTGTACTTCAGATGGGGGATGAAGTATTTTCCGATAATGAACAGAGCCTCATCAAGCGAAATGACGTCCTTTATAGCTCTCTGGGAAAAGGTATACAGCACATTCATGATGCTGTCGTTTTCGGCGTCGATGAACACAAGCCCCGGGTCTGTGTTCTCCTCATCGAGTTCGGCAAGCTCAAGAACTGTTTCGTTGCTGATGTCTATAACTTCAGAAATGTCTTCTGTTTCTACCAGAAACGAAACCGCACCATTGCCTCTCGTTTTAAATGGGATGTTTGGGTTGAGCCGTATAAGTCTCGGGAGGCCGAGAATCCTGTTGCCTGCCTTTTCAAGTTTCTCTATCAGTATTCTCGACAGGTATGTGGTGCACATTCCTTTTCTGGAGTCTGTGTCGTCTATGCCTATCCAGAACCTCATCAGGCTGGTGGTATTTATATGGGTTTAAAAAGTGTGCAGTCATGCCTTAACCGAGTTCCTTTTCTGTGTCTGTCCTTCAAGGGCTGTGAGCCTCTCGTTGAGCCTTTCAATCAGATCTTCAAGTTCTGCTTTCATTATCTTCAGGTCTTCCAGTTTGTCTTCAATTTCTCTGAGCTTTTCATGTGCAAGTTTCAGCGTAAACCTGATCTGTTCTGGCTCACTCACATCATACATGTCGAGAATCTGCTTGATCTCCTCAAGTGTGAACCCGAGTCTTTTGCCTCTCAGAATAAGTTTCAGTCTTGCTCTATCTCTTTTTGTAAAAATTCTGTGATTCCCTGGAGTCCTCTGGGGGTTTAAAAGGCCAATTTCTTCATAATATCTGATGGTCCTCGTGCTCACGTCGAGCTCTTCTGCAAGCTCCGATATTGAGTAGTACTCTCTCCTTTTGTCATTAGTTGACATACAAATTTTTTGGAGAGAAGAATTTATAAATTTTTTCAAATCTATCCTGATTAATATGCTCAAAACCTCTGGAAACGGCTTATGCAAAAGTATTATAAACTGAGCACGGGAGTGTGCGATTAAGCTCCGGTGGTGTAGCCCGGCCAATCATACGGGACTCTCGATCCCGTGACCCGGGTTCAAATCCCGGCCGGAGCACTTCAATATTTATTATTCAGTTCTGCGAGGACCTCTCGTACCATATGGAAAACCCTTTTGGCGTCTCTGTTTGAAAGACCGGCTTTCTTCAGGCCGTCGATGCCGGCATTCATGGCATCCTTGCAGAATATTATCCCTGACATGATGAGTGTATCCAGAACATGCTTGTTAACGTCCAGCAGCGTTATGGGGTAGAGATTTTTTGAGGTTAGCAGAAATTCGATACCCCTTCCCTTTGGATAGCTCCATCCTGTGAGCTTTACCCCTCTGCATTTACCGTATTTTTTCGCTTCATCGGAGAATTTGGTGTTGGTGAACAGCCATACACCGTCAAACCCGTCGAGATCGAGAAATCTGGCGTAGGTGTACATTACCTCCTTCAGCCCCGTATATATCGGAATGTTGTGGAACTTGCACTCCACTAAATACCTTGAACCATCTTTTTCGGCAATGATATCTATTTCATGCTCCACGCACTCTCCCTTCACCATCTGGTTCGTGGATGTTCTGTAGCCGTGCTCTTCCAGAAGTTTTGCAACGAATTTTTCAAACTCGTAACCTGCAGGCCCCAGTTTGTAAAGAGACCCCTTTAAGTCGTATACCTTTCCACTAAACCCCTTGTGCTTTCCAAGCAGGTCAAGTACTATGCTTAAAATTTCGTCTGTGGTTATACCATCATAAAGTCTTTCCTCGAGTTCTTCGATAATTTTTGTTGCAGTTTTTGCATCAATGCCCGCTTTTGTTATCGTTCTTTTTATTTTCGAGGGATTGTATTCTTCAATCCTTCCATCCCTCTTTATCACGCTTATTTTATTCTGTCTCGCCAGCACAAATATCACCGTCAGGGATTGAATACTTTCCATAAACTTTTTTAATGTTTTCAGTGCAGTACGCTTGACCGTAAAATATAATCATGTGGATCGAAGGCCGCAGATATTTAACCCGGACCCCGCGGAGATTAGTAGCCAGCCGGCTCACGGAAAAATTTTTTAAACACATACCATAGCCTTCAGGGTAAGGGCTCGTAGCTCAGCCAGGCAGAGCGACGGGCTTTTAACCCGTCGGTCGCGGGTTCAAATCCCGTCGAGCCCGCTTAACCCCTATTCAAGGAGGATGACTATGAAGATCAGGCTGCAGGATCACATACTGGTTCCAAAACATGAGATTTTGAGTGAAGGGGAAGTGGAGGAACTTCTCGAGACACTCGGTATCAGGAAGGAAGATTTACCGAAAATCAGGTCAGACGACCCAATAGCGAAGGAGATTGGGGCTAAGAAAGGAGATGTTGTGAAAATAACGAGAGAGGACGAATATTTTGGTAAGAGTATAGCTTACAGGCTTGTGATATGATTCTGGGATACTGTAATGTCGGGAGAATTGAGAAATTTTTATGGTTAGTGGGTGGTAGGTATGGATAGTAGAGTTCTTGCAAGAAATTATTTCACGCATGAAAGGCTGGTAAAGCACCAGATTGACTCATACAACAGATTCATAGATGAGGGTTTACAGCGAGTAATAGATGAGCAGGGTGTCATCGAGCTTGACATCGAGAACACGTATGTAAAGCTGGGGAAAATACAGGTTGGGAAACCTATGATAAAGGAAGCTGATGGCACTGAGACTGTTCTTTACCCTTCCATCGCAAGGTTGAGGAACATGACCTATGCTGCTCCGCTGTATCTTCAGTGCTGGGTCATCGACGAGGGTAAAGAGCTCGAGGAGGAATGGGTTAGAATTGGAGAATTGCCGGTGATGGTCAAATCAAAGATATGCAACCTGAATGAAGTTGACCCCGTCAGCGTGGGTGAAGACCCCTTTGATCCGGGTGGTTATTTCATCATAAATGGAACTGAAAGGGCGCTGATGACTCTTGAGGACCTTGCCCCAAACAAAATCCTTCTCGAGAAAGAAGAGAGGTACGGTGAGGAGATTGAGATTGCAAAGTGCTTCAGCCAGAGGAGAGGGTACAGAGCCTTAATCGTTGTTGAAAGGAGTAAGAGCAACACGCTGGAGGTTAGTTTTCCGCAGCTCCCCAAGCCAATTCAGTTTGTGGTGATGATGAGGGCCTTGGGCGTCGAAAGCGATCAGGAAATCGTTGAGATGGTGAGCAACGATCCGGAAATAATGAAGTTCATGCTTGAGAATGTTGAGGTTGCCGAGGTTGAGAGCCAGGATGAGGCAATAGATTACATAGGTAAGAGAGTTGCACCGGGTCAGAGCAGGGAATACAGGTTGCAGAGAGCAGAACAGGTTATTGATCAGTACTTCCTTCCGCATATTGGGACCGAAAAGGAAGACAGAAAGGCGAAAGCCTTCTTCCTTGCGAGGATGGCTGAGGCAGTTCTGGAGCTTTATCTTGGTTACAGAAGTGAGGATGACAAGGACCATTATGCAAACAAGAGGCTCAAGCTTGCTGGAGACCTTATGGAGGAAATTTTCAGAGTTGCATTTCTCAGGCTCATGAAGGATGTCAAGTACCAGCTTGAGAGAGCAAAGGTCAGGGGGAGGTCGATGAAGATGTCCACTGCAGTTAGGAGTGACGTTCTCACGGACAGAATCATGCATCCAATGGCGACTGGTAACTGGGTAGGAGGCAGAACGGGTGTTTCTCAGCTTATAGACAGACACAATTACATCTCCATTCTCTCACAGCTCAGGAGAGTAATATCTCCTCTTTCGAGATCACAGCCGCATTTTGAGGCAAGAGATCTGCACCCCACTCAGTTTGGGAGGATATGTCCGAGTGAGACACCAGAAGGGCCAAACTGTGGTCTTGTCAAGAACTTTGCCGAGTATGCTGAGGTAAGCGTCGGCGTCGATGAGGAAGAGGTCATTTCCACCCTTTACAGCCTTGGTGTGGAGAAAATTAAAGGGTGATGTTTCATGAAAAAATGCAGAGTTTATGTTAACGGTGCCCTTGTCGGATTTGTGGATGATGGCGGGAAACTTGCTGAACAGATACGAGATCTGAGGAGGAAGGGCAAAATAAGCAATCAGATTAATGTGGTTTACTACTCTGACTCCAACGAGGTTAGGATAAACACTGACGCTGGAAGGGCGAGAAGGCCCCTGATCGTGGTCAGGAATGGTAGGCCCTTGGTGACCGACGAAGATATTGAAAAGCTGAAGAACGGAGAGATCTCTTTTGACGATCTCGTAAGGCAGGGCAAAATTGAGTATCTGGATGCAGAGGAAGAGGAAAATGCGTACATTGCCATAAGCGAAGATGTGCTCACAGAGGAGCATACTCACCTTGAGGTTGATCCCGCGCTCATTGTCGGTATCTGTACGGGCAGCCTTCCGTATCCCGAACACAACGCTTCTCCAAGAAACACAATGGGCGCTGCGATGATAAAGCAGAGCCTGGGTTTGCCATATTCCAATCTCAAGTTCAGGGCGGATACGAGAGGGCACCTTCTCCACTATCCGCAGAAGCCAATAGTTGCCACCGATACTCAGATGGAAATAAGATTCGATGAAAGGCCTGCAGGGCAGAACTTTGTTGTTGCGGTTATAAGCTATGAGGGTTATAACATTGAGGATGCCCTTATTTTCAACAAGGCCAGCATTGAAAGAGGGCTTGGCAGGTCCCACTTCTTCAGAACGTATGAAGCGGAGGAGATGAGGTATCCCGGTGGTCAGGAGGATAAGTTCGAGATTCCGCCTTCTGATGTAAACGGTTACAGGGGTGCCGAAGCATACATGCATCTGGATGAGGACGGACTCGTGTTCCCGGAAACCGAGGTCGGTCCGGATGACGTGCTGATCGGAAAAACATCTCCACCGAGGTTCCTTGAGGAACCCACTGAGCTCGGTATCTCTCCCCAGAAGAGGAGGGAGACATCCGTAACCATGAGAAGCAACGAAAAGGGTATTGTTGATGCCGTTTTTCTTACAATCTCTGAAAACGGACAGAAGCTCACAAAGGTCAGGGTCAGGGATCAGAGAATCCCCGAACTTGGAGATAAGTTTGCCTCGAGACACGGACAGAAGGGAGTTATTGGACTGATTGTGCCAGAGGAGGACATGCCCTTCAGCGAATCAGGCATAGTGCCGGATATGATTGTCAATCCCCATGCAATTCCTTCGAGAATGACCGTGGGACATGTTCTTGAGATGATTGGTGGGAAGGTCGGCAGTCTCGAGGCAAGGAGGGTTGATGGAACGGTCTTCCACGGTGAGAAGGAGGAAGACCTGAGACAGACCCTGATAAAGTATGGTTTCAGCCATACGGGTAAAGAGGTAATGTATGATGGCATCACGGGCAAGAAGATTGTTGCCGACATCTTTGTTGGTGTGATCTATTATCAGAAGCTGTATCACATGGTGTCGAGCAAGCTTCACGCAAGGAGCAGAGGACCCGTTCAGATTCTCACAAGGCAGCCAACAGAAGGTAGAGCGAGGAAGGGTGGTCTCAGGTTTGGTGAAATGGAAAGGGATGTTCTCATTGGACATGGTGCTGCTTTGCTGCTCAAGGACAGGTTGCTCGACGAATCTGACAAAGTTGAGGTCTGGGTGTGCAACAAGTGTGGACATGTGGCAACCTATGATTTCAGAAGGAGGACTCCGTACTGTACGGTATGTGATGACGACAGCGACATCCACAGGGTGGAGATGAGCTATGCCTTCAAGCTTTTGCTCGATGAGATGAAGTCCATGATAATCGCTCCAAGGCTCCTGCTTGGAGATAGGGCGTGAGGTGGTTGAATGATACCGAAAAGAATTAGCTCGATCAGGTTTGAAGTTTTAAGTCCAAAAGAAATAAGAAAAATGAGTGTTGTCAAAGTAATCTCACCTGAAACTTACGATGACGATGGTTTTCCCATCGAATTCGGATTGATGGACCCGAGGCTTGGAGTTATAGATCCCGGACTGAAATGCAAAACCTGTGGTGGCAAGGCCGGCGAGTGTCCGGGCCATTTTGGCCACATTGAGCTTGCAGCCCCGGTGATTCATGTAGGCTATGCCAAGCTCATAGCAAGGTTGCTCAATGCGACATGCAGGGAGTGCGGAAGAATTCTGCTCAAGGATGATAGACGAGATAAATTTGTGGCTGAAATTGAAGAGAGGCGAAAGCTCGGTCAGGATTACGAGGGAATGGTAAAGGAAGTCTTCAGAGTTACGAAATCTGTTAAAAAGTGTCCTCACTGCGGTTCTGATCAGATGGAGATCAAATTCGAAAAACCCACGTTTTTCTATGAGAACGAGCACAGACTCACTCCCAGGGATGTGAGGGAGAGGCTTGAAAAGATCCCCGATGAGGATCTGCCGGCTTTTGGAATGGATCCCAAGGCAGTCAGGCCAGAGTGGATGGTTCTCACGGTTCTGCCCGTTCCACCGGTAACGGTAAGACCTTCGATCATCCTTGAGACCGGTCAGAGGAGCGAGGACGACCTTACTCACAAGCTTGTGGATATTATCAGGATAAACCAGAGATTTATGGAGAATAAGGAAGCTGGTGCTCCACAGCTCATACTTGAAGACCTCTGGGAACTCTTGCAGTATCACGTCACGACCTACCTTGACAACGAGGTATCGGGCATACCTCCTGCGAGACACAGGAGTGGCAGACCTCTCAAAACTCTCGCACAGAGGCTTAAAGGCAAGGAGGGAAGATTCAGAGGTAGTCTGTCGGGTAAAAGAGTTAACTTTTCAGCAAGAACCGTCATCAGCCCTGATCCAAACCTCAGCATAAACGAGGTGGGCGTTCCGCTGGAGGTTGCTGAAGAGCTGTCTGTTCCGATATATGTGACTGAGAAGAACATTGAAGAGGCGAGAGAGTTCATTCTCAGGGACGAGCACCCCAAGGCGAACTATGTTATCAGGGAAGACGGCAGGAGAATCAGAATCATCGAATCAAACAGATATGAGCTTGCAGAAAAACTTGAGCCTGGATGGATTGTCGAGAGACAGCTTATGGATGGCGACATCGTTCTGTTCAACAGACAGCCCTCGCTGCACAGGATGAGCATCATGGCACATTACGTGAAAGTCCTGCCCTACAAAACATTCAGACTCAATCCGGCAGTTTGTCCGCCATACAACGCTGATTTTGATGGAGACGAGATGAACCTGCACGTGCCGCAAAGCCTTGAAGCTCAGGCAGAGGCGAAGATTCTGATGGCGGTTCAGGAGCACATTCTGTCCCCAAGATTCGGTGGACCGATTATTGGAGGAATCCATGATCACATCTCAGGCCTGTATCTCCTCACGAGGGGTGAGAAATTATTCAGCAAGGCAGAGGTTATGGAAATAATACGCCCCCTGGAAATAACAAAGCTCCCTGAGCCGAAGCATGATGGCAAGTGGGACGGAAAGCAGATTTTCAGCATGATCCTTCCCGATTTATCCCTCGAGTTCAAGGCGGAAATCTGCCAGGGATGCGAGGTCTGCAAGGGCGTTGAGTGTGAAAATGACGCCTATGTGTACATAAGGAACGGAGAACTCGTTACCGGGACTATCGATGAGAAGGCGGTCGGTGCTTTCAAGGGGATAATTATTGATGAAATCATCAGAAAGTACGGAACCGAGGAGGCAAGGAAGTTCATAGACAACATGACCAAACTCGCCATCAGGGCAATCATGTTCACGGGCTTTACAGTGGGTATTGACGACGTTGACATTCCGAAAGAGGCAAGAGAGCAGATCGAACAGGTTATTGAGGAAGCAGAGGAAAGGGTGTGGAAACTCATTGAGGCGTACAAGCAGGGTAACCTTGAACCCATGCCCGGGCGGAGCATAGAGGAAACACTTGAGATGAAGATCATGCAGGAGCTCGGCAGGGCGAGAGACATGGCCGGAAAGATAGCAGGAAGGTATCTGGGTATGGATAACGCAGCGGTCATCATGGCTGTGAGCGGTGCAAGGGGTTCGATGCTCAACCTTACCCAGATGGCGGCATGCATCGGGCAGCAGTCTGTCAGAGGAGAGAGGATTAAGAGAGGTTACACCTATACGGACAGAACTCTTCCGCACTTCAAGCCTGGCGATTTAGGTCCTGAGGCGAGGGGTTTTGTGAGGAGCAGTTACAAGGACGGCCTGAATCCAATTGAGTTCTTCTTCCACGCTGTTGGTGGTAGAGAAGGTCTTGTCGATACTGCTGTCAGAACTTCACAGTCGGGTTACCTGCAGAGAAGGCTGATCAACGCTCTCCAGGACCTCAAGGTGGATTATGATGGAACTGTTAGAGAGCAGACCAGCGGTCTTATTGTTCAGTTCAGATATGGACAGGATGGTGTGGATCCCATGAAAAGCTACAGGGGTAAGGCTGTGGATGTAAAGAGAATCATCAGGGAAGTAATGGGAGAGTGATGAGCATGAAGGAGACGTATTATGAATTGATGAAGGATTATCCCCTTCCGGATTGTGTGAGGAGTTTGGTTGCTGAGGAACTGGAAAAGATAAATGCGGATGAAAATACTGCCAGAAAAGTAATTGAGAGGTGTTATGAGGCTTACCTGAGAAACCTTGTTGAGCCCGGAGAGGCAGCAGGCATAGTTGCAGCCCAGTCCATTGGAGAGCCAGGCACCCAGATGACGATGAGAACGTTCCACTATGCTGGTGTTGCAGAGATCAACGTTACTCTCGGTCTTCCAAGGCTGATTGAGATTCTGGACGTCAGGAAGAATCCCTCAACACCCATGATGACCATAAGGCTGATTCCCGAATATGCGAAGGACAGGGAAAAGGCAAGGGAGGTTGCAAACAGGATTGAAGCCACATACGTTACTGATGTGGCGGAGATAGTTACTGATCTGAGGAGGATGCAGATAGTGATCAAACCCGATGTTAAGGCTCTCGAAAGAAAGGGGCTTGACAGAGATAAGCTGAAAAAGAAGATTGAAAAAAGTCTCAAAATCGAGCTTGAGGGGGTTGATGGGGATTTCGTTCTGAGCATTGAAGAGCCGTCGTTCAAACTTCTGATGGACACGTTCGATAAAGTGAAGAGGCTTGTTGTATCTGGAATTAAGGAAATAAAGAGAGTCATCATAAGGAAAGAGGGCGACGAGTACGTCCTGTACACTGAAGGTTCAAACCTCAAAAAAGTTATGAAAGAGAAAGGCGTTGACTATGCGAGAACCGTCACAAATAATATATACGAGATATATGAGGTTCTGGGAATCGAAGCTGCCAGAAATGCAGTGATAAATGAGGCAATATCCACACTCGAAGAGCAGGGTCTTGAGGTTGACAGGAGGCACATAATGCTGGTGGCAGATGTTATGACTGCCGATGGAGATTTGAAGCAGATTGGAAGGCATGGTGTTGCCGGAGAGAAACACAGCATACTGGCAAGGGCTGCATTTGAAATGACTGTAAACAATCTGCTGGATGCTGCGGTTAGAGGAGAGGTGGACGAGTTGAAGGGAATTACCGAAAATATAATTGTTGGACAGCCCATAAAGCTTGGAACGGGGGATGTTGAACTTGTGGTAAAACTGTTCACGGGGGGGGATAAATGAAGGTAGATTTGAGTAAGGCTTTGAGAAGAGCACTGAAAACAGGAGAGGTCTATGTTGGGAGTAAGAGAACCCTCAAGGCTGTGAAGGACGGGAAGGCAAAGATGGTTATTGTGGCCAGAAACTGTCCTGAAGAGGTGCTTGAGGGTCTTAAGGGGCACGATGTGAAAATCCTGACTTACGATGGAACGAATATGGAGCTTGGTGCAATATGTGGTAAGCCGTTCAGTGTTGCAGCACTGGCAATTGTTGACGAAGGCGAATCCGAGATACTAAGTGCGGAATGAATCAATACTCTATAAATTATATATTTTTGAGGGGATTTAAATGGGAGTTAAGCTGTCAACTGAAAGTATAAGGTATATCGCTCTTTTTGAAAGCCTCACCGGTGCGAACGTGAAGGACTGTCTGATTTATGATGACAAGGTTATTTTTCTCGTGAGAAAGGGTGACATGGGACTGGCCATAGGAAAGGGCGGAATAAACGTGGAAAAGGCAAAGGAGATAATTGGAAAAAGGGTGGAGGTTCTGGAACACAGTGATGATCCTGTGGAATTTATACAGAACCTGTTCAGGCCCATAAGAGTCAAAGTGAGTCTTGTTGAGAAGGAAGGAAAAAGAACGGCCATCGTTCAGGCCCCTGCACAGTATAAGGGGCTTGTAATTGGCAAGGGCGGAAAAAATATAAACAAAGTCAAGGAGCTTGTGAGAAGACATCACGATATTGAAAATGTGATAGTGAAATGAGGTGAGGAGAAATGGGAAGGGGCTTATTTGCCGCAAGAAAGCTCATCGAAAATAGAAAGGAGTTCAGGTGGAGTGATAAAAGGTACGTAAGGAGAGTTCTTGACCTGAAAAGAAAGGCAGACCCTCTTGAGGGTGCACCGCAGGCGAGAGGTATAGTGCTGGAAAAGCTGGGTATAGAGGCGAGACAGCCCAACTCAGCTATCAGAAAGGCAGTGAGAGTTCAGCTCATCAAGAATGGAAAGCAGGTTACTGCTTTCACACCGGGAGATGGAGCAATCAACTATATTGATGAACACGATGAGGTAATCATTGAGGGTATTGGAGGCAGAATGGGAAGAAGTATGGGTGACATTCCGGGTGTGAGGTATAAGGTCGTTAAGGTCAACAATACTAGCCTCAAGGAACTCTGGAAGGGTAAGAAGGAGAAGAGACTGAGGTGATCTGATGAAATACGGTCTTACCAATGAAGATTTGCTCGTATTTGGAAAGTACGATGCCTCTGAAGTTGAGGTCAGTGATCCGGCATTGAAGAACTACATAAACCTCAATCCGAAGGTAGTTCCGCATACGCATGGCAGGCATGCCAACACTCCTTTTGCCAAGCAGAATGTATTCATCGTTGAGAGGCTCATCAACAAGGTGATGAGGAAGGAACACAACACCGGGAAGAAAATGCTTGCTTACAGCATTGTTAAAGAGGCGTTTGAAATTGTTGCAAAGAAGACCAAGAAGAACCCGATTCAGGTCCTTGTTGATGCGATTATTAATGCCGGACCGAGAGAAGAGGTTGTCAGGCTGAAGTATGGTGGTATCGCCGTGCCGAAATCGGTCGATACCTCAAGTTCCAGAAGAGTTGATATTGCTCTGAGGAATATTGCTGAAGGTGCAAGGAGGGCTGCCTTCAAGTCCAAGAGGAGCATAGCAGCCTGTCTTGCGGATGAACTGATTGCTGCTGCGAATAACGAGAGCAGAAGCTATGCAGTTGCCAAGAAGGAGGAAATTGAAAGAGTTGCCAAGTCTGCAAGGTGATGTAGATGACAAGAGCGAAAAAAATGGTTGACAAGATAAAAGACCTGATGTACAAGCCTGAGAGAATAAGAAACATGGGTATTGTGGCTCACATTGACCACGGAAAAACAACCCTTTCCGATAATCTTCTTGCCGGAGCCGGAATGATTAGCGAAGAACTTGCTGGAAGACAGCTTTACCTCGACTTTGACTCACAGGAGCAGGAGAGGGGTATTACAATCAACTCTGCGAGCGTATCCATGGTGCATGAATACGGCGGTGAGGATTACCTGATCAACCTGATTGATACTCCCGGGCATGTTGACTTCGGGGGAGAAGTTACGAGAGCAATGAGAGCCGTCGATGGTGTGATTGTTGTCGTGGATGCTGTCGAGGGAATAATGCCACAGACCGAGACAGTTCTGAGACAGGCTCTCAGGGAGAACGTCAAGCCAGTTCTGTTCGTAAACAAGGTTGACAGGCTGATAAGGGAGCTTGAGGTTACTCCCGAGGAGATGCAGAAGAGGTTTATCAAGGTCATAGCGGATGTGAACAAATTCATAAAGGCCGTCAGGCCCGACAAATACGACGAATGGAAACTTGATGTTTCCGATGGAAGTGTTGCCTTTGGTTCTGCTCTCTACAACTGGGCTGTAAGTGTCCCCTCAATGAAGGAAACGGGTGTGGGTTTCAAGGAGGTTTATGACTATCTCAAGAGTGATGATTCGAAAACGCTTGCAAAGAAAACACCGCTGTTCAAGGTAGTGCTGGATATGGTCATCAGACATCTCCCACCACCCACAGAAGCACAGAAGAGGAGAATTCCAACGATCTGGAAGGGTGATCTTGAATCGAACGTTGGCAAGGCGATGCTCAACTGCGATCCAAAAGGACCAGTTGCGCTCATGATCACGAAGATCGTCAACGACCCTCATGCCGGAGAAATTGCCGTTGGAAGGCTTTTCAGCGGTACGCTCAAGCCCGGCACTGAGCTGTACATTCTTGATAAGAAAACGAAGAACAGAGCCCAGACCGTCGGACTCTTCATGGGTCCAAAGAGGGTTGAAGTGGAGGAGATTCCTGCAGGCAACATCGTAGCTCTGGTTGGGCTGAAGGATGCATCCGCAGGATCGACATGCTCAACAGTTGAAAACATGGAACCATTTGAAAGCATAAAGCACTTCAGCGAACCAGTCGTTACAATGGCCATCGAGGCCAAGAACCCGAGAGACCTGCCGAAGCTCATTGAAGTGCTGAGAAAGCTTGCGAAAGAAGACCCCACCCTGCATGTTACACTTAATGAGGAGACTGGAGAGCACCTCATCAGCGGAATGGGTGAGCTTCATCTTGAGGTTAAGGTTGAGAGAATAAGAAGAGACTTCGGGCTTGAGGTTAAGACGTCTCCACCAATCGTTGTTTTCAGGGAGACGGTCAACACGACATCTCCTGTGGTGGAGGGCAAGTCGCCGAACAGGCACAACAGGTTCTACATAGTTGTTGAACCGTGTCCAGAGGGTGTAATAGAGAAGTTCAAGGAAGGTGAAGTGGACCTGAAGATGGACAAGAAGGAGAGGAGGAAGCTTCTTGAGGAGGCCGGTCTTCCTGGAGACGAAGCTGCTGGTGTTCAGGAGTATTACAGCGGAAACATCTTTGTGGATGTTACTAAAGGTATTCAGTACCTGAACGAGACGATGGAATTGATTCTTGAAGGTTTCAGGGAGGCAATTAACGCTGGACCGGTTGCAAGGGAGCCTGTTTACGGGCTGAAGGTCAAGCTCGTTGACTGTAAGCTGCACGAGGATGCGGTGCACAGAGGACCTGCACAGGTAATTCCTGCTGTGAGGTCAGCGATATTTGCTGCGATGCTTCAGGCAAAACCAGCTCTGCTTGAGCCATATCAGAAGGTGTACGTTACCGTCCCGCAGGAAATGATGGGTGCAGTGACAAGAGAGATTCAGGGAAGGAGGGGTGTTATACTGGAAATCAACTCTGAGGGAGATGCTGTTACCGTCATAGCCAAGGTTCCGGTTAAGGAGATGTTCGGATTCGCAGGTGCAATAAGAGGCGCAACGTCCGGAAAGGCAATCTGGAGTGTTGAATTCGCAGGATTCGAGCAGGTACCTCAGAATCTGTTTGAACAGTTTGTGATGGAAGTGAGACAGAGGAAGGGATTAAAGCTTGAGATTCCAAAGCCCGAGGACTTCATCGGGTGAAAGTTTTATAAACCCTCTAATTTTTTTGTTCTGAGAAGGAGGTGGAATATATGGCAAAGGAGTTGGAACACATCAACGTCGTAATTATAGGGCATGTGGACCACGGAAAGTCAACAATGGTTGGAAGGCTTCTTTACGAGGCTGGAGAGATCCCAGAGCACATTATAGAGAAGTACAGGAAGGAGGCACAGGAGAAGGGTAAGGCAACATTCGAGTTTGCATGGGTTATGGACAAGCTCAAGGAAGAGAGAGAAAGAGGTATTACAATCGATGTCGCTCACAGGAAGTTCAAGACAAACAAGTACGAGATCACAATTATCGACGCACCAGGTCACAGGGACTTCATCAAGAACATGATCACTGGTGCATCACAGGCTGATGCAGCTGTTCTCGTTGTCGATGTTGTTGACTGCGTACAGGCACAGACCAAGGAGCACGTGTTCCTTTCAAGAACACTCGGTATCAACCAGATAATCGTGCTCATCAACAAGATGGACAGAGTGGACTACAAGCAGGAAGAGTATGATAAGTGTAAGGAGGCAGTATCGAAGATCCTCAAGATGGTTGGATTTAAGGTCGACGAGATTCCGTTCATTCCGACATCTGCTTACAATGGAGACAACATCCTTAAGAAGAGTGAGAGAACGACCTGGTACAATGGTCCAACCGTGTTTGAGGCACTTGACGCACTCAAGCCACCAGAGAAGCTCGTAGACAAGCCACTCAGAATTCCGATTCAGGACGTTTACTCAATCAGCGGTGTTGGAACTGTTCCGGTTGGCAGAGTTGAGAGCGGTATTCTGAAGGTTGGAGACAAGGTTATCTTCAATCCTGCTGGTGTAACTGGAGAAGTTAAGAGCATTGAGATGCACCACGAGTCAATCCCGCAGGCAGAGCCCGGTGACAACATCGGTTTCAACGTGAGAGGTGTCAGCAAGAACGATGTCAGGAGAGGAGATGTTGCAGGTCACCCGGACAATCCACCTACGGTTGTCAGGGACTTCACGGCACAGATCGTTGTTCTGCAGCACCCAACGGCGATTACCGTTGGTTACACACCTGTCGTTCACGCTCACACAGCACAGGTAGCCTGCCAGTTCGTTGAACTGCAGAAGAAGCTCGATCCGAGAACCGGTCAGGCCAAGGAGGAGAACCCACAGTTCCTCAAGACCGGAGATGCAGCAATCGTCAAGCTTCAGCCCACAAGACCAATGGTCATCGAGAAGGTCAAGGACATACCACCACTCGGCAGATTTGCCGTCAGAGATATGGGTATGACCGTTGCTGCAGGAATGGTTCTCGACGTTACGCCAAGAGGCTAAACCCATTTTTTCTTTTTTTGGGTGAAGTGTTATGGCAATAAAGGGTTACAAGGCAAGGATTAGGCTTTCTGGTCTCAACCCCAAAGATCTGGACAGAATCTGCTCTCAGATAAAAGAAATTGCAGTAAAGACAGGCGTGGAAATCAGTGGACCAATACCTCTGCCAACAAAGAGGCTTGTGGTTCCTGTAAGAAAGAGCCCTGATGGTGAAGGCAGTGAAACATGGGATCACTGGGAGATGCGGGTTCACAAGAGGTTGATTGACATCGCAGCGGACGAGAGGGCGCTGAGACAGATAATGAGGATCCAGGTTCCAAAAGACGTGAACATTGAGATAGTACTTGAAAGCTAATTTTTATGGATTTTAAAATCACTTTTCTCGGGACCTCAGGCACGGTCCCCACTCCCGAAAGGAATACTTCATCCATTTTTGTCCAGTTTGGGGGAGAGAGGTTCCTCTTTGACTGTGGTGAAGGCACCCAGAGGCAGATGATGATTGCTAAAACCGGTTTTTCGATCAGTTCCGTCTTCATAACCCACATGCACACGGATCACTTCATCGGTCTTTTTGGCCTGATTGAGTCAATGAGTCTTAACGGGAGAGAAAAACCCCTGTACATCTACTGTCCGGAGCCCGATTTTCTTAGAAAGCTCTTCAGGGAATTTGGATATGACAATCTGGATTTTAGGATAGTTGTAACCGGTCTTAAAGACGGAGATGTGGTGAGATTTGGCGATTTCAGGGTTGTAGCATTTAAAACCGACCACATTGTCAGCAGCGTGGGGTATGCTGTAATTGAGGATAGCTTCCTCAGGTTCTCTCCAGAAAAGGCCAGGGAACTGGGAATTCCTCCCGGACCCCTTTACAAAAAGCTGGCGAGCGGTGAGACTGTCTTTTTCCAGGGGAAAATGATCTCTCCGGAAATGGTTACGGATGGAATCGTCAGGGGAAGGAAAATCGTTTACACCGGTGACACGAAACCAACCGAAAAGCTTGTGGAGATCTCCAGAGATGCTGATCTGCTAATACATGATTCATCTTTCACTTCAGAACTTACAGACTGGGCGGAATACACAAAGCACTCTACTGCCCTCAAGGCTGCTGAGGTGGCGAAAGAGGCAGGTGTCAGGAAGCTGATCCTCACGCACATAAGTGCGAGACACACCAAAAATACGGAACCACTTCTCCTGGAAGCACGTAGGGTCTTTCCGAACGTGGAAATAGCAAGGGACTTCATGGAGATTGAGTTAAAGAGGAATCAGTCTTGAGAGAGCAAGCTCTATCTGAAGATACACCCCACTTATCAGTAATGCGAGAAAGATGAGGATGATGTAACCTGAGATTTTTCTGATCCTTTCTCCGTATTTGAGGAACACCTTGCTCCTCTCTCCGAGTTTCAGAATGATTGCTATTCCTGTTGCTATGCCCAGTCCAAAGAATAGCATTGAGATTGTGCCCTCAAACGTTCCTGATGAGATTGCATTGAATCCGAGCAATGCTCCGACTATCGGACCGATGCAGGGCGACCATATCAGACCGAGAAACGCTCCGAACAGAAATGAATCTGCAGGGACTCTGAGCCTTCCGGTAAATCTCGATGTGAATGCTGAATACTTCATGTAAAGCTCGTCAGACACCAAAATGACCCCGAATACAAAAAGTCCCGCGTACGCGAGGTACCTGACCAAACTGACCTTACCAAGGATCGAAGCCACTGTGCCAGCGAGCATGAAGAACAGAATCATTCCGATTACAATAACAACGCTCCTCTTCCAGTTGCCCAGAGCGCCGGCAAATATTACAGGAATCATTGGCAGAACACAGGGTGAGAATATGCTTACTATTCCCGCGATGTATGACAGCAGTATTGTGACCATCATTACTTCAATCCCAGCTGAGCCTTTATGAACTGGTCAAGAACGTCCGGGATGGCAACATCATCCTTGGTTATTTTCATCTCACCGACCTCGGATTCAACATACTGGGATGCTCTCACTATTTTGATCAGTCTTCTGACAGAATCGCTGTTTATCTGTCTTTCAAGTTCGACTATGTTCTGGAATACGAGCGTTATCGATGTCTGGGTCTGAACGTCATGGGCATTTTTAACCAGGGTGAATATTCCTGAGCTGCCATCTGACTCCATCCTCACCACTATGTTTCTGAGGAAGTGTATAATCTTCTGGGGTGTATGGTAGAGCAGCAAGCCGGATATTGAATCAAACACAACGAAATAGTCCTTTTTGAGGTTATCGAGAGCCTTACCAATGGCGATGCTTACCTCATTAAGGTTCAGAGGGTTGTTGACGATTATGTCCTGGGGTGTTGTCTTCACCTGCTGATCCCAGGTGTGCGTATCGACTATCCAGATGTTTGAGTTGTGATTGTTGAATTTCCTCCTTACGGTTGGCGCACTTTCCGTTGTGGAAATCCAGAGAACTCTGTCAAAATACTTCATGTACTTGAGGATCAGCCTCGTTTTCCCTGTGCCAGGCTCTCCTATCAGCAGTATTGAACCCATCCAAATCCTCCTTCTTTAGATGATTTAAAAAATTTTTTGTTACTTCGTAAGTTAATTTTCAGTTATATGCGTTTCGAAATTCTTCAAGGCGGACGAGCATGTCCCTTATGTTCTCCCTTGATGTTGCATAGCTCACCCTCACCCATGTGGGATAGCTCTTCCCGAACCCGGTGCCGGGCGTTACAGCGACATAGTACTCCTCAAGAAATCTCTTCGAGAACTCCTCACCGTTTATTCCCGTGTCCATGAATACGTAGAATGCCCCATCGGGAGGAGCAAACCTGTAACCGAGTTTTTTCAAACCTTTTAGCAGCACATCCCTTCGTTTTCCAAATTCTGCCACCATATCCTCCACACACTTTTGATCCCCTTTCAGTGCGGCAACCGCTGCGTACTGTGCGAATGTCGTGGGAGAACTCGTTGAGTGTGACTGTATTTTTCTCATTTTTGCGATTATGTCCTCGCTTGCAACAGCATAGCCGATCCTCCACCCGGTCATGGAGTATGTTTTCGACAGGGCGTTGATCGTGACGGTTCTATCATGCATCCCATCGAACGAGGCGATGCTGTAATGCCTTCCCTCGAAAATTATTTTTTCGTACACCTCATCCGAGATGACAAACAGGTCATGGTCATTTGCAAGGTCTGCAATTTTTTTCAGAAATTCCTTTGAGTAAACCACTCCTGTGGGGTTGTTCGGTGAATTTACGACTATCATTTTTGTTTTTTCCGTAATCCGGTCTTCAATGCTGGCATCTCTGAAGTCGTGATCGTGTTTGATGAAAACGGGTTTTCCACCGGCAAGCAAAACGCTTGCTTCATAGCTCACCCACGCGGGTTCGAGCAGAATCACTTCATCGCCCTGTTCTACCAGAGCCTGCATTGCAAGATATATGGCGTACTTTGCTCCGGCCGTAACAATAACGCTGTTTTCCCGGACATCTATGCCGTTCTCCTTCCTCATTTTCTCTGCTATGGCTTCTCGAAGCTCAGGTATTCCCTGGACGGGAGCATACTTGGTTTTTCCTTCTTTCAGAGCTCTGCACGCAGCTTCGATTATGTGGCCGGGAGTTGTGAAATCCGGTTCTCCAACACCCATGTCTATTACCGGCTTTCCCTGTTTCCTGAGCTCCTTTGCTTTGTCGGAAATGGCCATCGTGGCAGAGGGCTTTATTAAATCAGCCCTGCTCATATTCCCTTAGCCTCCTTACGAGTTTTACTGCTGCCTCCACTGCTCTCTTGGCGTAGTCTATTCTCTCCTGTGCGGCAATTCTTCCCATTCCCGGACCGCTTATACCGAGAGTTACAGGAATGCCGTACTCCAGGCTTAGATCCATAATCTTTCTCGCAGCGTGCTGGGCAACAACCTCATCGTGTTCCGTATCACCCTCAATAACGCTGCCGAGGGTAGCCACGGCATCTACATTGCCTTTTTCAAGAATTTTTTTAACCGCAATTGGTATGTCGAATACACCCGGAACTCTTAGAATTTCGGAAATCTCTGCTCCCAGAAATTCGGCATGCTCCTTCGCAAGAATCTCCATCATGTATGTTATGTCTCTGTTGAATTCTGCAACAACAAGTCCGAGCCTAATTTTTTCCATGCCCCAAATTGGGCATTGAGTATATAATAATAACTACGTGTCAATACAAAAAAGAAAAGAGGGGTTGTTTAAATCACTCCGCCGAGATACAGGAAGTAGGCAGCGAACACCAGTGCCAGCACGTACATCAGCGGATGCACTTCTCTGTATCTTCCAGCGACGACCTTCAGGATGACGTAGCTTATGAACCCTGCACCAATGCCGTCAGCGATTGAGTATGTGTAGGGAATTGTAACAAGTACGAAGAACGCCGGCAGAGCCTCTGTAAGGTCATCAAAGTCTATGTCTCTGACGACCGTCAGCATGTAAAATCCGACTATCATGAGAGCGGGGGCGGTTGCCTGTGCGGGGATAACCTGTGCTATCGGCGAAACGAAGAGACCAATCACGAGGAACATCAGTCCGACCACAAGGGCTGTCATTCCCGTCCTTCCACCCTCCTCGATACCTGCTGCGCTCTCTATGTATGTTGTCACGGTTGAGGTTCCCAGCAGTGCACCAACCGATGTGCCTATGGCATCTGTCAGCAGGATTTTCTCACTGTCCGGTATGCTTCCATCCTCTCTCATGAATCCTGCTTTGGCGCTAAGTCCGGCAACCGTTCCAAGTGTGTCGAAGAAGTCGACCATGAAGAATGCGAACACAACGCCTATTGCTCCCACACTCAGCAGTCCTGAAAGATCGAGCTTGAAAAGCGTTTTGTCGAGTGTGGGGGGAGCAATTATGCTTTCCGGTGCAGGAGAAACACCGAGAACTATTGCAAATATCGTTGCAGCAACGATGGAAAACAGAAGCGCACCGGGAATATTTCTGACCATCAGGAGAAATGCAACAACAAGTCCAATCATTGCAACCCAGAACTCCGGTTTTCCAAAGTTTTCGGCACCGAGAGTTATTAGTGTGGCGGGACTGTCAACAACAATGCCAGCAGCCTTCATACCTATCAGCGTCAGGAAGAGACCTATACCTGCACCAATTGCGTATTTCTGTGACGGCGGGATGGCATTGATAACTGCAGTTCTGATTCCGGAAATGGACAGCACTATGAAAAGAAGACCCTCAACGAAAACTGCAGCAAGAGCGACCTCCCATGAGTATCCCATTCCCAGCACAACACCGTACGTGAAGTAGGCATTCAACCCCATTCCTGGAGCGAGTGCAAATGGTTTTCTTGCATAAAGCCCCATGATTATCGTGGCAATCCCTGCTGAAAGTGCCGTTGCTGTTACAAGGCTCGGTATCGCATCTTTTCCAATCGCATCGCTCAAAATCAGTGGATTCACGAAAATTATGTAGCTCATTGTCATGAACGTTGTAAGCCCTGCAATAACCTCTGTTCGCATGTCTGTTCCATATTTCCTGAATTCAAAATAGTCCTCTAACCCCATGATTCTGGCTTCAACGAGCATAATTAAAACTTTACTGTTACTGGAATTCTGTCGGGTTTTCCAGCATCGACGCATCCGGCAGAAGATATTTATTGCTGGTCAACGTAACTTTATTTCATGAGGAAGATTCTGGCTGCCATCCTTCTGCTCACCGCGGTGTTTCTTTCCGGATGCATCGAACCAAAAGTAACCAGCATCGATAGAAAATGGGGTACTGTGAATGATGACTACTCCGAGTTAATCGTGGGGATCAACATAGACAATCCGCTCCCGTTTCTTCCGTTAAAGGATGTGGAATCGAGCATTTTCGTAAACGGGATTCAGATTGCGTCCGGAAATGCTGAGGAGATATCAGCGGACAGAATAACTCTCAGCATAAAAATCGATAACGACAGGATAAGGGACTTCTGGATCAGTCATCTTGCAAGCGATGAAAAAAGCACGATACTCATAAAGGCCACTCCTGTAATCAATCTTTTTGTCACTGAATACCGCTATCCTGTAGAGATGGAACAGAATCTCGAAACTAATATTTTCGGAATGAATTTTGGAGACAGATCAATTACCGTAGCCGGAAGGGATATATTTGCTCTCAAGAATATAAAAGCGGAAAGGGGCAGGGTTACCAGCGATTACACAGAAATACTTGTGAAAGCGACAGCAATAAACAATGCTCCTGCCAAGGTCGACATTGAAAAGCTGGAATATAAAATTACATTGAACGATGTGGTTGTTGGACAGGGAACGGCCGAGATTTCCAGAACACTCAAACCGGGAGAATCTGCTGAGCTGCAGGTGCCAATCGTGATAGATAATTCCAAGATTCCGGAGTGGTGGGTAACCCATGTGAAAAACGGAGAGCAAACTCTGGCAAAAATCTCTGCCAAGCTTTACATAAAGACGGCTGGAGTTAGTTACAGTCTTGATTTCGGGGAAACGAGCGAATTCAGAACTCATCTGGCAGATTAGCGAAAGATTTATTTTATTTCTTTTCCGTTTTTGGTTCATGAAAAGGAAACCGATTTTGTATTTAGTTACATTTTTGTCAGGCGTACTGATTGCCATGCTGCTTTTTCTATCGGCAGGTGGTGAATATGGCAATCAAAAGCCGGAAGCCCTCGAAGGGGCAAAAATGTACTATTTCTATGCTGACTGGTGTCCTCACTGTCAGAAGGTCAAACCCTATGTAACCGAGATGGCCAAAAGCTATGATATTGTTTTCTGCAACCTCACTGCCGGAGAAAATACCTTGAGTCAGGAATGCCTGGAGATTGCAAAACAGGTCCGGATCCCCGGAGTCCCCACCATTCTTGCGGTCAAGGACAACAAGGGGTATCTGTTTGTGGGAGAAGATCAGATCCTCAACCTCACAAAAGCTGCAGGGATAGAGGTGAAAGAATGAGCAGGCTGGACAGCATGAAACAGGTGGGCTTGGTTCTTGGTGTTGCCGGGATTGCTGATTCACTGTATCTTCTGTTTGCCGACTCCATTTCGTGTTTTACAGATGTCTGCGGCACTCTCAGGATACCCTTCGTCCCGGAACATCTCCCAGCGATTTTTGGCCTTCTGTGGTTTGCGTTTTCGCTTGTAATTTTCTGGGGAATTCTTAAAAATAGGGTATATATCGACCTCTGGCGGTTCTCCGGGATTTTTGGGATTGCCTTTCTCGGCACGTATGCTGTGGTTAACAGCTACTTCTGTCCATTCTGCTTCACCGCATACGCTTTCGGCATTGCACAGATAGCGATCTCCGAGAGGGTTTTCGGATAGCTGCCCGGTTCAACAAAATCAATAAAAATCGGCACTTTAACCTTGCCATGGCAGCCCCGTGGTGTAGCGGTCAATCATGCCGGCCTTTGGAGCCGGCGACCGGGGTTCGAATCCCCGCGGGGCTATCCTACTCCAATTTTAGAGCCCCCGCCAAACCTCCACAGTCATCCTTCTGTCAAACCACCAGAGAACGAGCAGACGCCGACGTTTAGCAATCTCATCGATTGTTACAACACCAACCCTTTCAAGTTTTCTCTTGCAGATCGGGCAGTATTCATAATGCTCAGTCTTAAGCCTTTCAAGGAATTCAACCACTCTGTCTTTCGATACGCTGAACACCTTTCTCCAGTTGTTCATAAAGCCAAAATTGCCAGTCCTGTTGCTGTACTGGATCAGAAAGCCAAGCCATTCTCTTTGATCATCAGTCAGGTCGTCAAACCCAACCCCAGAATAGAAAAACTCGTTAATGTCAATAACTGCCTTTCTGGCATTGTAACGGAGATGATGGAGGATCTTTCCAAAACTCTCATCCTTAAACCAGTTATACTGGGTGTAGATGTTGAAAAACTCATAGGTATCATCCAGAACGTCGCAGTATTCCTTATCGAGGTACATTCCAAAGCCCGCCTTCCTCAAATACCTGAAAAACTCCCGTTTCCACAACTCCCTCAGCTCTGCCATCCACTCTTTCGGGAAGTAAGGACTGAACCTCACGTATTTGCCATTCCAGACAACGAAATTCCATAATGCAACATGGACGTGCAGATGTGGCTTGATTGGCTGGCTGCTGCTCCAGATGTGGACGTTCATAACGCCGCCCTCTTTAAAGTCGCCATCGTAGGGAACATTCTCGTGCTTTTTCAGGTACTTCCTCAGGAACCTCCTCAAGGCGCTCCTCACAGCCTTTCTCATTACCTCTCTCGCCTTTTTCACATCCTCCTTGACGAGGTACTCGGAGATAACGTCAGGAATGGTGAAGACCATCCAGATCAGCGCCAGATCCCTCTTCTCCTGCTTAACTTCAGATAAAACCTCGTCAAATTTCCTGTAACTCACAACGCCTTTCTTCCTAACAGCGTCCGCAATTGCGCTGAACTGTTCAAGCTTTAAAGCTGAATACCTTTTTGCATCGCTATGCTTCTTTAAAGGATGCAAACGCCCGGCTATGAGCCTGAAACTCCTTTTAATCTGCTCCCCTTCCCTGCGGGCATCCTTGGCAAAGTCCAGAGCAGGCTTGAAGACGTCCCCATGCCTCTCACACCTGTAATGGTCGAACAGAACCCTCGCATAAACGTCGTCCTCCCCATAACCCAAGTGCTTCAGGAGCCTGACAAACTCCTCGTGTGGCTCAACCCTCGTATAACCGTAATCCAGAATTGCATAGTCCTGAATCCCAACCTCATCAAGCCCCGCAACCCTGAAAGCCTGCAGGGTTGTTACGAGCCTCAGCCCATAGGTCTCAAAGACAGTCCTTAACCAGTTGCTGTTAATTTCATCATCTTCTTTTATAAAACTGTCAGAATTATTGACCTGTGCTGTATTGTAAATAGGTCGAGATAAACCCGTGGGGCCGGGCTGTGCAGACCGGGTCTGGGCAGGAGTGGGGGTATTTTTATTCCCTTGGGTTGAATAAAATTGGGCAGGGTTCCTGCCGGAGAGGATCATCCTAAGCTCGATGACCCTGTTTGGGTCGGGGCTCGGTTTTGCAAGTTCGATTTTGAGCAGGTTTCTGGCCCATGCTTTTACGGGGTCCTCCTCGAGGATCTGATCTGAAATATCTGTGTCTCCCTCAAGGAACCTCTCAAGATATCTGTCCCAGTCAAAACCCGGATCCTCATAAATGCCTACGATCTTTCCAACGTTATTCTTCTCAAAAACCTCAGCATTCAGCTTTGGAAGGATAATTACCTCATTGGGCTTTATTCTGTATATCTCACCATCTACTCCTAAAATTTCATACTCCTGTGTGAAGGGTGAGACTGCAAAGACTACCCTCTGCATGCTACATCATGCTTTCAGTCTTCCTTGGGAGTCGAACATTCCTTAGAACAGGATCCGTTTCCAGGATGTCGAAGGGATTTTCGCCATCCTGGTTGCGCAGCTCACTCGAAAAATCCTTAGAGTCAGCTCGGCTGATGAACTCCCTAAGGATCTTCAGAAATGACAGAATTACCTCACCCTCTTTTCTCGTTACGTTCAGATATTCCTCTCCGCTATTCAGGGAAATGGTGTATCTGTGCTTTTTGCTGTCATAATAGAATCCGAAATCCAGTTCATCCACATTTCTGAGATCGAGGGAGACGTTCTGATAGTATTCGGGCATAGCCACCACCGGGATAAAAAATAAAAAATCAGATCTCCTGACCGAGGATCTTCTTCAGCTCGTCCTGTGCCGTCTTTGCGACTGTTCGCAATTCTCCGAACTGGCTTATGAAGTCCACGGGGTTGATCCTGCCACTCCAGACGGTCTCGTATTCATCTCCGTTGTCCTTCCTCCTGCTGACCCTCACGCTTATGCTTCCGCCCTCCCAGACTGAAAAGCTCAGAATCCCGTTGCTCGTAAAGACGTTCACGGTCTCGACCGGCCTCTTAACCTTCTCACCATTCCCCTCAACCTTTTTATCCACCCTTTCCTTAGCCTCTGCCATACGCCACACCTCTCAGGTTTTTGCTCCCCGCCGGAATTGCACCGGCAACACCGCTCTTTCGGTGGGGAGCATCCATCTCGTCCAGCTTCCTTTTCAGCTCGGAGATCTTGCCGCCGAGCCTCTTATCGAGGATCGCAAGGGCGAAGGCGGCGGCCATGGGCGAGCCGTTAATCACGATAGCCCAAAGCGTGTCATCGTCCATTCTCCTCATCCTCCTCAAAAATTGGGAGAAGCTCCTCAGGCGGAATATTCTCGAGCAGGTGCTTTACGTTGCTCAGGATGGTGTTCCTGAATGTTGCAGGGTGCTTGTTCAGGATCCTGCTCAGCTCCTCCGCCATCCTGTTAAGCCCCGGATACTTGACCTCAGGCATCTCCGCCAGCCTCGACTACCTCCCAGCCACACCTCGTGCATCTCCAGCCCGTCCGGATCCTCTCAAGCGCTCCACCGCAGGGGCATGCCCCGGCCTCGATGAAGTCGTCAAGCGTGAGCATGCCGAACCGCCCCCTTCAGCCACGGCCTCGTGCACTCACCCCTCTCACGGTCGAAGTGCCTGCAAATCTGCGGCCTCCTCAGCCTGCAGCGGAAAGGGCTCCAGACCGTGAACTCGTGGCACCTCATCGCCCAGTCAGCCTCCCGTAGCAGTCCCTGCAAACAGGACAGCATCCAAGCATCACGGCATCATCTTGAGCGAGCTTTGAGCCACAGAACGAGCACTCGAGGGCATAGACGGCCGCCATGGTCAGCCCTCCCAGACCTCTGCGTCACAGTCAGCATCAATCAGGCTCTCCCTCTGCCTTCTCAGGAGTTCATCAGCTCTGACGAATTCGACTCTCAGGATCATGTCCACGTACTGCCTCCTTGCCCGCTCTATCGGGGAGAGGTCGGTCTCCTGCATGGGTCAGCCCTCCTGCAGAACAGCCTCACCCTCTCCGTTCTTCACGCCGAGGAGCCCCTTGCTGGCGAGGTCTTTCTTGATGAGTTCCCTGATGTATGCGGACAGAGAATCCCAGCCCTCTATGTCTCTCGCTTTTTTGATCAGGGGCTTCCACCTTTCCGGTACATCCGCCCAGAGTCTCATACCTCAACCCCCAACAGTAATATGTCCTAACCACTATTTATAGGTTTCCATTTGGTAACTAATTGGTTTGCTAAAAAACAACGTTTTAGCAACTTATTAGCAACCTATTAACTTAAATATCACCAACAGAAATTTGATTAATGACTGGCAATACTGAGCTTCATACAATACTCAACACTCTCGGAAAGGCCAAAGCACTTGATATTCTGCTTACACTCAAAAACGGGAAAAAAAGATGGAGCAAGCTTCTTGAAATTTTGAAGGATAAGAAATCTCTCAGCTATCGAATACGAGAACTTAGTGACCTCGGCTTAATCCAAGTTACAGTCATTCACGATACTCCTACAGGAACAAAATTTTACGAACTCACTCCTCTCGGTAAAAAAGTTGTCCAGCTTCTGGAGCAGATTGAGAAGGAGTTTGAAGAGTATCATTCCAAGGCTCCACCTAAGGATCCAGAGAAGTTTATCAACGAATTGTTGGATGATAATTAGGGAAATAGCAAATTTTTAATAGCTCAGATTAAAGTGCTGTATCATGAAAAGAAGTTTGATGTTGATCGCAATCTTAACACTAAGCATTGTTTTCTCCGCATGCACCCAGTCAGGGTTCAAATCTGAGGCCACTGCCATACTCTCCCAGTTTAACTCTGCTTTTGAAGAGTATGTAGAGGCAAAGCAAAAGCTCAATGAGAAAAAGTACACTGAAGCAAGCAACAAAGCCCTCGAGGCTAAGGTGAAGTTCCAGACAGTTCTCAATTCTCTCGAAAAGCTCAGAAATTCTGCAAAGTCTGACAAAGAGAAAGAGCTTGTAAATACATGGATCGAAGCCACCCAGTATTTCATAGACGCCTCCGACTCTTTCAGCAAGTACGTTACCCTCAGAATGTGGTTCGACCCCATGACTCCAATCCCGGATCCCTCCTATTACGAGGCCAAAAAGAAGGTCGAAGACGCCTTTAAGGACTGGACTGACAAGGAATCCAAGGCAATAAGCAAAATGGATAAAGTAACAGAACTCCTAAAACAGATATGAAGCTCTACAGATTCCTAACCATTTTAATTGCTTTACTTATTCCTTTAATGATCTCAGGCTGTTCTGACGTTCAGGATGCCAAAAAGCCAGACATTAACGAAACAAAATCCCAGATAGAACAGCAATACGAAAAGCTGAGTAAAGGCCTCGAAGAATACCAAAAGTCATTCCAGAAAACTGCCAAAACCACCACGCCTCAACCAGTCAAAACGCCCACACCGTCTGCATCTGCAATAAGCAAAATGTATGACTTCGAAATCGGCTATGGCCAAACCTACGCAATATACATGAAGTCCTCCGGGAATATCGAGCTCGGCTTTTCTTTCGCATCTTCGAGGCCAGTTTTTGTTTATGTCGTGCCTGACCAGACGAACAAGGAGCTCCTCCTGAGCCGGAAGTCTTTCAACTATTATCCTGCCCTCTCATTCACAAGCCCTGCAACTCTCGGCAAAAAACAGGGTGTCGTCTCCGGGAGCTTTCAGATCGTCTTTCTAAACCTCGGCTATGAAAAAGCCATAGTCAAGGCTCAGGTGATTGCCAAACCAACCAGCAACCCCACAGCGACCCTCTCAAAAACAAAGATTCTGACTATAGACAGAATCGTTCCTCCGGAAGTTGCGGAAATATTCGAGAAATACAGAAACAACGCCATAGGGTTCTACGAGTGGGTCGAAGCCAACATAAAATACCGTGAGGACACCAAAGACCCTTACCCCGGAAACGAATACTGGCAATCACCTTATGAAACCATCAAAGATCGGGCCGGAGACTGCGAGGACATGGCCATCCTCGAGTGTGCCTACTACCGATATTTCGGCTATGAGGCATACATCGCAGCGGTGAATACAGAGCTGAACATTCCAGACCACGCAATATGTATAGTGAAGATCAAATCCCCCACAGAATTCCTCCCAGTTCTCGGAAAAGTAGATTATTACAAAATTGGCGATGAATACTATCTCCTCGTGGACAACGCCTACTCAGACGACTTCGGATATCTTACAGGAGGACTGAAGCCCAAAAAATTTGTAATCAAAAGAATTTTCACACTCGAAGAGACATACCTAAGAAACCACAAGCCTTGAATTAGCTTATCTCCATTGATCAAACCTTAGCCTTCAACCTCGCCACGAACTCCCTCTGTTCCTCCGCAAGCTTTGGCAGAAGAATCTCTATCCCTAAAACCTCTCCATTCTCATCTAGATCCACGATGACATTATCAGCTAAAGACTCCGACTCCGCCACCTTCTCCTTTTTGAACCTTATGAACATGGCGTTGACTTCAGGATCAAATTCCAGCGAAACCATACCTTATCTTCACCCATGCACAAAGATTTTTTAGGTTTTCGATAAAAAAGGAGTGATGATCTGGATCATTGTAACAAAAGATGAATTTGAACGCCAGTTCAGAGATCTAACCAGAAAAGACAAACCACTGGCTGAAAGGCTGGCCAAAGCCATCCTGAAGCTGGAAGATAACCCGTATCTGGGAAAACCTCTTTCCTACGATCTCTCGGGATTGTGGTCTCTGAGAGTAGGAAAATACCGGATTATTTATGAAATCAACGAAAACGAAAAGAAGGTTATTCTAAGGGCTGTTTCCCACAGAAAAAAGAGCTATTAAGCGTCAATATCCAGCTCTTCCAGAAATTCCCTGAACTCCCTTTTCTCTGGCTGAGTTTCAGACATTTTCAGAGATTTCATCAGCTCCTCGTCACTCATTATCTCCAAGGTCTCAATGAGTGAGTCCAGTCTGTCTCTGAGCTCCTTGAGGTCCTCGAGAATTCTTTTACTGGCAGCGGTTTGCATACGAATCATTGTTGGATCCATCATTTATAAAGCTATCTTCCCGATTTCAAAAGCTCATCCTCTCAGCAAACTCTTCAATAGCTCTTTTAACCTTTTCCAAGGGCAGCATATACATCAAAATCTCCCAGAACTCCATGACCAGATCCTCCCCCATCTCGACCTTGATCTGCTCAAGATCCAGCCTGTAGGTTCCGTTCACCTTGTTTATGTTGTTCCTCAGAGCTATTTTCCTCGCATCAACCGCCACGGCGTGGTCCTTCCCGTTTCCGCTTTTAATCAGCACCCTGAACCTGTAGTCCTGCATTGCTCCCACCCCAAACTGGCAAATTGGATCTCATATTATAAAGCTTGACCCCACGGTGAATGTGAATACGTTTTATTTCATGAAATCTTCTTTTTGAAACGTTGCACAAAATGAAACAGGGTTACAGGGGGCTGATTTTCTGCCTGACGTACTCGATAAGAGCGTTCAGCGCCTCACTCAGCCAGTAGTTTGCGGTGCCCAAAATGAAGTCCAGCACCTGATTGAGATCCAGCCCCGGCATGGCTGTTTTTCCCTGCATTAGCGGGTAGCCAAAGAAGAACAGCAGGGTGATTAGCTTAACCGCCCTGCTCTCGGTCAGCCACGAAACAACTCCGAGTGCTGCAAGAATAAGGAGAGGGGAAGCGCTCAGGAAGTCCGTCATACCTCCATCTCCAGACTTCTCCTTTCGAGGTATCTGACCAGCTCCTTGTATGCGAGCCTGAGGTTGTCCTTGTTGCCCTTGACTCCACAGCTCCTCAGTATGGCCTCGAACCTTCTCTGAGAAACAGCTTCTGTAAAGAGATCTGCGAGAATTAAGGCATTGGCCCCGCTTTTGGCCACCCTCTCCTCCCACGCCCTATATACCATACTGCCGAACTCTGTAAAGTTCCCGTGCATGTCCTTGATGCCGAGGGCGACAAGGAGATCCTCGTCCTGCCAGTCCTCCTCAGTCAGCTCTTCGGCAATTTTCTCGGCCTTCTCCTTCTGCTTGAGCAGGCTCATCTTCTCCTTGACCCTTTTTGCCTTTCGCTTCATCTCTCTGTAAGCGTTATACACGTCGTCCGGGATCTTTGCAGTCTCAATTTCCCCGATCTTCCTGTAATCCTTCCTCAGGAAAAGCCAGCCCCTCTGCTTCGCCCATATCTCACCCTTACCCCTCTTGGTCATCTGGATGAAAATGTGGGCCGCATCCCTCAGCTTCGGAGGGATCATCTCCCATGTAGCTGCGGTTACAATCAGAACAGCAACCTCCTCTCTGACAACCTCGAAGTCCTCGATGAAGTCAACCAGCAGATCCCTCTCACCACGCTTGCTGAACCCGTAGCTGCTCGTATGTAGGGCGAAGTCGTCCCACAGAACCACCTTCACCCTGCCGTCCGAGTGCCTGACGAGGTCGTCCCTGTATGGCAGGTTGCTGAAGTCGTTGATCGTAAATATGGTGTGCTTCAGAACATGGTTCCAGCCTCTCAGAACCTCATAGGCTATGTTCATCCCAGCAACAGTCTTCCCAAGCCCCTTATCTCCAAGGATCCCGATAAAAAGGAACCCGTCGTTCTCTATTGCCGAATGAATTGCGTGCATGAGCCTGTTATTCAAAGTCCACCACCTCACCCTCGAAAAGCTCATTCAGATCTTCTCTATCCGCAAGGTCCGTGGCGGCCATCCAGAGCTTCTGCTTGACCCCCTCCTGCTGGAGGGTCTTCAGCACCCTCATCTTATGGTAGGGTGCGAGAAACTCAAACAGCTCGTCCCTCGCCCCCCTCCCGAACTCCCTCTCGGCGATGTCGAGGATGAAGATCAGGCTGTCCCCGTGAGGATCAAAAACGAGGGTTCCAAAGCCGTGCTTGGCCGAAAGTCTGTAGGCTATGAACCTCCTGAGCTGCTCGATCTTGTCATTCTCCTTTAGCTTTATCCTGCTCAACCTGCCTCACCTCCCTTATCACGCTCAGCAGCTCGCTTATCGTCTTCCTCGGCTGTGTGATCTTCTCCCTCACGTAGGCCCTAAGCAGCTTGTTGTAGTCCTCGGCGATCTGCTTTATCTGGGCGGTTTTGAGCATCTTTGTATAGCTGTCCTCGTTCATGATCTCGCTGCATTCAACGAGCTTGGTCTTTGTAACCTCAAGGCTGAAGTGCTGTTTTATCGCCCTGACGTTGAAGATAAAGGCAGTAAGCACCGCAAGGAACAGCGAATAAGCAAGGTCGATCCGGAAGACGTTCAAGAAATCGGCAGCAACGTTGATCACGAGCATGCCAAAGAAGGCAATCAGGCTGTATCTCAGATTAAACTCTGTCTTGCTGTCGTTGACCTTGTCCTCCACATTTACGGCCAGAATTCCCTTAACAGCTTCTCCATCAAGCTCAAAGCTCACCGGCTGCCTGAAGTCACCCTTAAAGCTGATCCTCGCCAGCTTGTTGTCATGGTCCCTGATGAGGTTCAGCTTTGGGAGGTATGGCAGCTCGTAGAGCCTTATAGGCTTGGAGTAATCAACGATCGCAAGATACAGCTTTTCGTAGTCCGCCAGATACCTTGCAAGGATGAAGCCGAGAACAAAGAAGACTGCAAAAGCCCAGTTATACATATCTCTGATCTTCTCCCTGCTCAGCTCCAGAGCCGGGATCTGTTTGGTTATTGTGGCGTTGCTGGTAGGGACCTTTATCACGGCCGTTGAATAATCAACGCTCAGAATAGCCAGAATCAGAACAACGCAGGCAACGAGGATAATCAGGTTGTCAACGAAGCTTATCAGGAGCCTGTCCCTCTTCAGCCAATAGCTCAGAGCAAAGCCGACAAGAAATATACCCAAAGCTCCAGCCGCCCTTTGCCAGCCGAACTTGGCAAGTTCTGACTTAAGGATAGCTATGGGATAATCTTCAAAATAGAAGAGATCTCGCTTCTGCTTCAGGATTGCGAATCCCCACGGAGAACCAATTGTTACGACTTTCAGCCCTGCATATTCCTGCACTCCTGAGAAATTCAGGCGGTTGTAGCCCTTGTGTATGGTTGTTTTCTTCCAGACTCCGCCAAAGACGTCAACAACTGTGACCGGCTCGGTTCTGCTGGCATGGATCAGAATCCAGCCCTCGTCAAGGTCGTAGTCCACAACGTAGGCCCACTTATCAATGTCCCACTTGCTCCCTGTTCCAGTTATGAATTTCTTGGTCTCGTTGCTCCAGTAAACAAGATCTGGCTGACTGCTGAACTTTCCGAGCTCCTGAACCGTGGTGTTCTGCTTGGCGAACTTGGACATGTCGATGTAGTCCGCTGAAGCCACGGGTAGCACCAATAAAATCAAAAAAAGAATTAACGCCCTGGCCATGAGAATCACCGTGTAAAAAATAAGGAGAGTTTACCTTCTCCTTCCAAGAATTGCGTAAACTCCAACTGCACCAATTGCTATGACGCCAATCTTTGCTGCTTGATCAAGCGACGCCCACCACTCGGAGAGGCTGAAACCTCCACCTGATCCTCCTGCTGCCATTGCCTGCAGATTGTTGATGTATTCCTCGTAAAGCTGTCTTATCTGTGCTAATTCATCATACATCTTCAGAACATCCCCAGTATGGCTTATATACCTCGTAAGCGTTACATTAGTCAATTCATTATCCTGCCAGTCCCTGATAGTTCCAACCGTGAAATTGTAGCCGGTCAGGTCATAAATTCCGTCATCTGCAACAAAGAACCACTTATAACTGCTGTCTGTCGTGTAGTTCTTCCCTACTTCAAGTGTTCCGGTCCAATCGGTGAAAAGCCAGCCTTCAAGCGTTGTTGTGTTATTGCCGTCATAAACAGTTATGGTTATTGTTTTGTTTATTCCTGTCGTATTAAGCCCCAATAACGCCAGCTCTGCCGCCGCATAGCCATAATAACCAGTCTGATTTAGATCGTTATTGAGAAGCCCTGCGAGAATGTACGGATCAATCAACTGCGTGACGTTCCAATTAGCCACATAGTCCTGAGCCAGTCCATCAATGTATGCATCTATGTTTGCGTTGATCATGTTATATTCACTGTCAATCTGAGAAAGAATTACAGTATAGTTTGACCGATCATAGACCAAATCCCCACCAATCAAAACCTTATTGATTGTAACCCAAGCATATGGATCCGGATCATAGCTATTGGTGTTTTGAACTTGCGCTTTAACAACATTGTAAGTGTAACTATTGCCTAACGCGCTAACAGTTGCAGTCGATAGAATAATGGAGTTCGCATAAACCTGTTTATCTGTCGTGCCACTATACGTGACCGCATATGAACCTGTGTTTGGATTATAGGTGATCTTTGAGTATGTTATAATAATAGATCCATCAGCCTGAGACCCAGTAACAAACATTTCCACCGTACTAACCCTCACGTTCGACAGATAATAGTTCAGAGAGTAGTTTAAAAGTCCAGCAGATTCATTAGCAAGCGTTATTATATTCCTCGTCAAGTTCAAATAGTAATTATAAACAACGTCATGTGCTGCCTGCTTCGCTTTTGTCTTTGCTGTCAAGAAATCGCTCCCGTTCTGAGTCAGTTCATAGTCTATGACCTTAAGAGCGTTGTATTTTGCCAAAGCCCACGCATAGTTTTCTGAATACTTAAGCAAATCCTGACCAAGCGAAATTATATTGTTATCTCTTGCGTAAATCTCTTGCAGATACAAACGAGTGTTAATGTCATTCTGAACCGTGTTTGACGTTAGCTGTGCCTCATATTGCTGAATTAACTCCTGATAGTTCTCAGAGTCCTGAATTCCAAGCCAGTAACCGAAGACACTCGAAGCCGCAAAGCCAACAGCAATGGGAATTATAAGCGGGATTGCAACCGTTTGCCCTATCAGCATCATTAGCATCAGAGCCGCCATTACTGCTTTTCTCTTATCGCTCACAGCCACCACCTCGGCAAAAAATAAGTTTAAAGTTCAGTCCTGCTTTGCTGCTACAATCAGAGCGCCAACGCTGACAATCAGCATTATGAAAGCGTTAGTGGCATCAGCCAGATAGGTGCTTATGTCTATGCCAATAGAAGTCAGATACCCAGCAGCAGCCAGCGGAAGTCCTATGGCAACGCTCAAAGCTCCAATTTCCAGGGCTGTAACCTTCTGGTTCTTCTTTACCTGTTTGTCCAGAGCAAAGACGCCCAGAGCGCTGACAAGCACAATCCAAAAGCTGAAGTCTGTCACCCATGCCAGATTTATGCTGCCCAGTCCGAACGTCGCAACGCCTGCAATCACGTAAACCACAAACAGGGCAGCCTCATATATGCTAACGTTCCCCTTCCTGTAGGCCCCTCCATAATACTTCCCATATCTCGCCATCTCACCTCACCTTTTCCTTTTCTTTCCTCCTTTCTTTTTCCCGCCACTCAACCCAGCCAGCGCCTCGTACTTGCTAACCCGCACGTATATCAGCGCCAGCACCGCTACAAAACCGAGAGCTGCGGGAACCGTTCCGAGGTACTGCTGAACCACCTGCCTCAGCCAGTCCCCAGCGAGGGCGTCAAGTAGCAACTCCAGAACAACAAAGAGTGCGAGCAATACTGCAAAGTCTGTATGCTGGCGCCTCATTTTAAAACAGAAAATAGGTTTCCAGTATATAAAACCGCTAAAAAAACTAATCCCTAATCTGGAGAAGAAGGTTAAACAGCTCCGGATTAGACCTCATCTTTTCAACAAGCTCGACCATTTCCTTTGCCTTCCTGATCGTCTCAGGATCCATCATGTCCATGACCTCCTTCATGAACTTCATCTCCTCCATTTCCAGCTCCACACGCTTGGACTCATCAAGGATCAGAGCACACCTGCCACAGTAGAAGTCTGTCGGGGCGTTCAGGTAGCCGCAGCGTGGACACTTCTTGGGCTTAACTCCAGTATCTTCCCTTTCCTCATCTTCCAGCCCATATAACTTGTCTATCGCCTTGTCAATATCCCTGCCTGAAAGGTGCACATATATGGCTGGCATCCCTGAGCCCTGCACCCATCCAAAGTACTCGCACATTTGAGCCTCGGTTAAGTGATTTGCCAAAACTGTTGCTCTCGAGTGTCTCAAAATATGTGGATACACCCTCTTTTTAATTCCGGCTTGCCTTGCAACCTTTTCAATGATCTTCCGGAAAGACTGGTATTGCATTGGTTCGCCCCAGTTTCGCTGACTCAAGCTACAAAAAACATAGCTCTCGGGGTCATCTCTGTTAGGGTGGTTCTCCAACCAGCGCCATAAATATTGTGCAGACAAAACAAGTGGAACCACTCTTTCTCCTGTTTTGCCCTTTACCTTAACTCTCGCTTTTAACTCACCGTTTGAACTGTTTACCCAAATAATATCCTTTATCTTCAAATTGCCAAGCTCTCCAATCCTAAATCCACCCTCATAGCCCACAGCAATCAGCGCCTTGTCTCTCGGATTGTCCGCAGCTTCAATCATCTCGATTATTTCCCCTTCACTCAAAACAACAGGTTTCTTCTCTGGCTTCCTAATCTTCTTCAAAAGCTTCAGATACTTCCAGTCCTCCCCATGTAACCACTTGAAAAACTTCCTCATGGCTTTGCGATATTCATTCTTTGTACCAACAGCGTAATCCATCTCTTCAAGCCTTGATAACACGTCCACAATTTCCTTTTCCCCCCATTCATCCATGGGTTTCTCAATCCAATTCGCAACCACTCTTAAAATTGACAGATACCTTGCAATTCTGAGCCTACCTATGCCCTCAGCAAGTAATGATTTTTTAAACTCCAAAATGAGCTCTTTACTCCTTTTATTTTTAACTTCACGAACAATAAGCCTTTCTTGAGCTTTTAATCGTTTAACATCTCCGTGAAAATGCATGTTATTGACTCACCAAACACGAAATTTAAAGCTTGAGGGGGCTTCTATTTTTCGAATAATGTAGCACCCGCGGGGCTACTCCATTCCACTCCGAGAGGGTGGTTTACGTAGCTTAGAAACTCCAGAAGCTTCTTTTCAACGAAATCGGATAGGTTGGGGATGTACTCCCTGACTGCGTTCAGCACGTCTCTCTCCTGATTTTTCTTGTCATCACGTCTGTTAATTCTATTCAGCAGGACAACCTTCTCGAAGTCTTGCGTGGAAAATTGACAAATGGTCAGATAATCTTCCTCAAACCAAAACGAATTGAGCAATGGGGCCGCCGAGATTTGAACTCGGGTCACGGGCTCCCAAAGCCCGAAGGATAACCAGGCTACCCTACGGCCCCTTCCTTTCAGGCCTTACCGAATGGGTTTAAAAATTCTGCGATAGTTTAATCTATTTTCTGTGCGAGATTGGGTTGTGAAGAACATTCACGACTCCATCCACGGTACCATCAGGCTTGAGGACTGGATGGTTGAGGTTATAGACACTCCCGAATTTCAGAGGCTAAGGAGGATCAAGCAGCTTGGCTTTGCAGACCTCGTCTATCCCGGAGCCAACCACACCCGATTCGAGCATAGCATAGGAACGCTGCACGTTGCAAAAATGCTCACAGATGATGCTGAGATCCTTGCTTCTGCCCTCCTCCACGACATCGGACACACCCCTTTCAGCCACTCCGGAGAAGGCATCGTGAGGAAATACCTCGGGAAGGAACATGAGGATGTTGTGGACATTCTGAAAGGTTCCAGAATAAGAGAAATTCTTGAAAAGAACGGGATGGACTGGAAGAATGTCGCAAAAGGTATTTTGAAACCCCCGGTTTCGAGTGTAATTGATGTTGACAGGATAGATTACCTGATGAGGGATTCGCACTATACTGGAGTTGCTTACGGGATAGTGGATTTTGACAGGCTCATTAAAACACTGGAATTTGACGGCGAAAACGTTTATGTCAGCATAAAGGGTGTGAGGGCGATTGAAAGCCTGCTGATCTCCCGTTATCTCATGTATTCTGCCGTGTATCATCACCATGTTTGCAGAATTGCCAAAAAAATGTTTGAGAAAGCCGTGGAATGGATGATCTCGGAAAATGAGATCGATCCCAAAAAACTCGTTGAAATGGATGATCACGATGTAGTCTCAGCAATGAGAAACTCGTGCGGATTTCCCAAGGAGATGGTTTCGAGACTTGACACCAGAAGGCTGTACAAGAGGGCAGTATATGCTCCAAAACAGGATGTTGGTGTTAACATAGAGAAGATTGACACAAAAAGGGCGGAGAGAGAAATTGCCGAAATTGCCGGACTGGATGAGCAGGAGGTCATAGTGGATGTACCGGAATACAGAAGTGAGGATTATGACATTCCCGTGTATGTGAATGGGGAATTCGTGTCCGTTGAGGAGATATCTCCTCTCGTGAGGGCGCTGAAAAATGCACACATGCAGAACTGGAGAATGGGTGTGTACTGCCCTGCAGAACATGTAGACTCCGTGAGAAAAGTTTCCGTGGAATATTTCGATATAAATACGTCAACACAGCGGAAGCTATCTGATATTCTCGATCTCTGACATCACGGCTTTTTTCATCACTTCAACGGGAGCCTTCTGCCCGGTAAATATCTCGAACGCCCTCGCACCCTGATAAACGAGCATGTCGATCCCGCTGACGATCCTGCAGCCAAATTTTCTGCCTGCCGAAACCAGTGGCGTTGATGGGGGGTTGTAAACCATATCAAACACGGCATGGGCCTTTTTGATCAGGTTCAGCGGTACGGGCATGATGCTTTCAAAGCCCTTCATGCCCAGTGGGGTTGCGTTGACTATTAAATCGAATTTGTGGTTTTCCAGAGCATGTAGGGGAACGAACTCAGCACCGAATTTTCCGGCAACCGCTCTGCCCTTTGCTTCAGTTCTGTTGGTTATGTAAACTCTGCTGGAATCTCTAAGGGCGTAGATACACGCTTTGGCAGCCCCACCGGCTCCGATAATCAGCACCTTCAGCCCATTGACTTCAATTTCCGCTGCATTAATGGCTTCAAGTATTCCATAAACATCTGTGTTGTAGCACTTCCCGCTTTTCAGGTCCACTGTATTTGCGGCCCCTATCTCCTGGACTTCTTTTTCCGGATTGAAAAATTCGATGATTCTCTCTTTATGGGGGATTGTAACATTTATGCCCCTGATGTTCAGTGATTTCATGCCTGCAACCGCTATTTCGAGTTCTTCAGGTTTAACCTCGAAGGGAACGTAAACCCCATCGTAATTCAGGTGCCTCAGCGCAGCGTTGTGCATCACAGGTGAGAGGGAGTGTTTAATCGGGAATCCTATGACACCGAAAACGCCGGTCATTTCATTGACCTCATTTTTGCCACCATATCTGTTATTCTCGAGGGTTTTTCAAAGAATCTGGCCGGATTTTCTGACTTTTTGATTATAACCTCTTCTCCTGCTCCGACCTCCATGGACTTGTTTCCATCCGCTATTGCCAGCGCATCTCTGAGTGCCGAAACTCTTATCTTTACCTCTCTTTCTGGTGACAGCACCCAGGGCCTCCACCCGATTCTGAATGGTGATATCGGTGTGAAGCAGATAGCCTCTGTGTAGGGGTCGATAATCGGCCCGCCCGCTGAAAGCGAGTAGGCGGTTGAGCCTGTGGGCGTGGAAAATATTGCTCCGTCAGCCCTCATGGATTCGATAAGCTCCCCATCCGCATACACTTCGAACTCTATCAGTCTCGCCTGGATCGAGGAGACAACGGCAACCTCATTCAGGGCTGTAACTCTCACGTCCCTGTGTGATGCCTCGATCCTCATGAACTCCTCTATTCTGAGTTTACCCTCTGCCGCTCTGAGCAGCTCTTCACCATAGTTTTCCGGAGATGCATGAGTCAGAATTCCCATCCTGCCCGTATTGATGCCGAATATTGGGGGCGGGTTTTTCAGTTCCTGCAGTGTTCTGAGAATTGTGCCATCTCCCCCTACCGTAACGATCATGCCGCAGTCTTCGAGTGCGCATGATGGTATGTGGTGCAGTTCTGCCTGATATCCGTATTTTTCGAGAAATTCTGCGACTTCTCTGGCTATTTCCACCGAGTCAAACTTGTAAACTATTCCGATTTTCATACCAGCTCGAGCAGTTTTTTGTGAAGGGTTTTTCCGGAAACCACAACCCTGAACCTCTCTTCCATGGAAATCTCTTTTTTCCAGATGTTGATGCCATCCAGATCCGTGATTTCTGCGCCTGCATTTTTGGCGATGAAAAGTGATGCGGCTATATCGTACACCCTGAGATACCCCTTCCCGTTTTCTGATTTTCTCAGATCAATGAAGCAGTCGAAGGATCCTTCGGCAACCATGCATATTTCCAGAGAGGCACTGCCGAATATCCTCATCCTTCTGAACGGATATCTTCTTTCAGGATAATACACTATTGCGTTGCAGTCCAGCCTCTCCGTTTCGCTGGCTTTTATCTTCTTTCCGTTCTTGTAAGAGATTCCGTCTGAGTGGTATTCATCACCGGTTGCAAAGTTTTTCACATAGCTGAAAAATGTGTCTCCAAGTTCTCTGGAGGATGAAAAGCACAGCGTGACAGAATAAAATGGAATACCATTCACCGCATTGAATGTCCCGTCAATTGGGTCGAGTGCAACGTATATGTCTCCTTCACCAACCACACCCGCTTCTTCACTGACCACCCTCACATCGTGCTGCAGGAGGTGTTCAATGGCTATTTCCTCCGCCATGACATCTATTTTCTTGCTGGGCGTCCCGTCCTTTCCGATACCAACCGTTACTCCGGCTTCAGAAGTGCCTGAAAGCTTTTTTACCTCCCTTTCTATTTCTTCAGCAACGCTCCTTGAAATCTCAAGAGCTTCTTTCGGGGTCATAAAAACCTGTTCAAAAAATGGAAGAATTCAGGCGTCAAGCCCGTATTTCTTTGCGTTTTCATCAGCAACTCTCTGAAGCTCTTCTATAATTTCCTGCCCTTTCGGATGGCTGAACAGGTGTCTGAACCTTCTCTGCAGCTTGAGGTATTCGGTTACAGGTTTTCTTTCCTTGATTTTTCTCACTCTGACAAGCTGCCCGTTCTCGTATTCCACAAGCGGGTACAGTCCGGTCTCCACCGCGAGCTTTGCCACCTCCACCGTGAGCTTGCCGTCTATTCCCCATCCCGTTACACATGGGGAGTGGACCTGGATGTATTTGGCTCCCTTAAATTCCGCTGCCCGTCTGACCTTTCTCTGAAAGTCCTTTGGATACGCTATGCTTGCCGATGCCACGTATGGGATGCCATGGGCAACTGCAATACCGATCATGTCTTTCTTCCTTCCGACCTTTCCCGGGAGTATGTTTCCGACCGGTGTGGTGGTTGTTGCCGCTCCCGTCGGGGTTGCCATGCTCTGCTGATTTCCGGTGTTCTGGTAAGCTTCGTTGTCATAGCAGATGTAGATTACGTTGTGATTTCTGTCCATCATTCCAGACAGGGTGCCGAAACCTATGTCGAAGGTTGCACCATCTCCTGCGAAAACCACAACATGGGCCTCATCTTCTCTTTTTAATGCTCTAAGTGCCGCTTCAACACCTGCTGCAACTGCTCCAGCATTCTCGAAGAGTGAATGAACGTAAGGCACTCCCCATGTGTTCCTGTTGTACATTGAGCTCACAATTTCGAGGCAGCCTGTTGAGTTGACAACGATGGCCTTGCCATCGAGAGCTTCCAGAGCGCCCCTCACCGCTATCGGAAAGCCGCATCCGGGGCAGGCTCCATGTCCGGGACCAAAAAGGTTCATGGTATCACCTCTTCGAACTCGTTTAGACCTTCATACCTCTTTTCGGGGGTGATTTTTTCCTCTGCAACGTTTTTTACAATATCCTCGATGAGCTCTCTCGGTATGTCTCTGCCTCCAAGGCCCACCACCACCGGATACACTTTCAGGTCCAGCCCGAAGAGGGCGGATTTGACGTCTGCTGTGACCGGTGGTTCGGCACCTACAGACAAGGCTCTGTCGAGAACAATAACCTTCTGGGCATTCTTGAGGCTTTCTCTGACGTCCTCAGCAGGGAATGGACGATATGTTCTTATTTTGAGCAAACCTACCTTCAGTCCCTTCTGTCTGAGATGTTTTACAGCCTCTCTGACAAGGCTTACGATGGAGCCCATTGCGACAACGACGATTTCAGCATCCTCACAGGATTCAGCAACGACATGTCCACCCCAGTTTCTGCCCGTGATTTCGTACCACTTTTCGAATTCCTCGAGCATGATTTCCTTTGCTCTGTCCATTGCATATTCCATCGCCACCCTGAATTCCATGTAGTATGGTGGCGGTGCATAGCATCCCATTGCGACCGGATTGTTTACATCAAGCTTGACCGGAGGTTTGTATGGTGGAAGGAACCTGTCAACTGCATCCTGATCGAGCAGATCAATGGGCTCGTATGCGTGTGTCAGCTTGAACCCGTCAACACATACCATGAATGGGAGAAGGACATCTCTGTTTTCTGCAACCTTGAAGGCGAGAGGCACCATGTCGTGGGCTTCCTGATTGTTTTCGGCATAGAGCTGAATTATACCTGCATCTCTAATGGATATGCTGTCCTGAATATCGTTCCAGATGCTCAGTGGGGCTGAGATTGACCTGTTTGCCACGACAAGCACGACTGGCAGCCTCATTCCTGCTGCGTTGTAGAGAACCTCGGTCATTAGAAGCAGTCCCTGTGAGCTTGTGGCCGTAAACACTCTTGCTCCTGCTGCTGAAGCACCGAGAACCATTGAAGCGGCTCCGAACTCGGATTCTGCTGTTATGTATTCCGTATCACCAAGGTCTCCGTTAGCGTACATCTGCGCGAGATTCTCAACAATCTCAGTCTGGGGAGTTATTGGGTAAGCGGCAATCACGTTTGGCTTTGAGAGCTTTACTGCATATGCTATGGCGTAAAAGCCTCTCACAACTTTCCTCATTTCAGCACACCTCTATCTTGTAAATATCCTTTGTTTCCATTTCTATTGCATTGACGGGACAGACGGTATAGCATACCCAGCAACCCTTGCAGTAGTCGTGGTCCACAACAGCTACCTTCTTCTCGTCTTTTTCCACAAGCTCAACGGCAGGTTCGGGGCAGAATGTAACGCACTGCCCGCATCCAATGCATTTTTCTTCATCAACAATTGCCCACTCTGTCCCCCAGTCCCCCGTCTTCATTGAGGTGCTCAATGGGGGATTGCTCGCACCGATATAAAGCTTGATTTTTACCATCCGCATACCTCCTTCATGTGATCATAAGCCTCCCTAACAAGCCTAACATTCTTTTCGGCAATATCCTTGTTTCCAAACCATTCCATAATCGTCTCTTCCACACTTTCGATTTTTACAATCCCTGTTGCTCCAACAAAAGCTCCAACCATTGCGGTATTTGTGATCGGCCGCCCCAGGATTTCCATTGCCATTTTTGTGGCATTGATCGCATGGATTTCAACATCCGTATCGAGTTTTTGCTTGAGGTCCTCACTGCCCTTCGGGTAATTTATTATTGCAATACCGCCGTCTTTAATTCCTGCAAGGACATCTACAACATCCACGAGAGACGGATCCATCACAACAACGAAATCGGGGTTTTTAACTTCGTCTCTGATTACAATCGGCTCGTCAGAGATTCTCAGGAAAGAGACAACCGGAGTACCTCTCTTTTCGGCGCCAAACATGGGAAATGACAGTGTGTAATAACCATCCTTAAATCCTGCAACTGCCAGGATGTCTGCTGCTGTAACTGCTCCCTGACCACCTCTACCGTGAAACCTAACTTCTTTTAGAATATCCATCCCCTCCTGAAATCTGTGTCATAGAATGGCAATTTTAAGGATATAATAAGTTTGTGGTATCCGGAATATTGTCTGCTCTGTTTTCTCATGTTTCTAATCATTTTTATTTTAGGAAAACAAATTCCGAAAAATTAATAAAGAAAAATAATTAAAATTTTAAAAGGTGATAAACGTGTCCAGACCAGCAGACTTCTACAACATCGATGAACTTCTAACAGATGAGGAAAAGCTCGTCAGAAGCTCAGTCAGGGAGTTCCTGGAAAAGGAAGTCAGGCCTCTTGTAATAGATGCCTGGCATGAGGAAAAGCCCCTCAACTTCAGGGAACTCGGAAAGAAGTTTGGAGAACTCGGCATGCTCGGGGCATTCATCCCCGAGGAATACGGCTGTCCGGGGATGAACTACACCACATTCGGATTGGTCTGCCAGGAGGTCGAAAGGATAGACAGCGCCCTGAGGAGTTTTGTTGCTGTAACATCCGGCCTCGTCATGTATCCAATATGGAGATACGGGAGTGAGGAGCAGAAGAAAAAGTACCTTCCCAAACTTGCGAGCGGAGAGATAATAGGCTGCTTCGGCCTCACCGAACCAAACCACGGCAGCGACCCCGCAAGCATGGAGGCGAGATGCAAAAAAGACGGAGACGAGTGGATACTCAACGGAACAAAAACCTGGATTACTGAAGCCGACATAGCAGACATAGCAATCTTCTGGGCGAGAGACGTTGATGACGGCAGGGTGAAGGGATTCATAGTGGAAAAGGGAACCAAGGGATTCCACCAGAGCGCGCTGACAAAGAAGGGCTCGATGAGAGCAGGTGGCGTAGGGGAGTTCTCGCTTGTTAACTGCAGGGTCTCAGATGAACAGAGACTGCCTGAAGCGCTGGGCCTCGGCGCCCCCCTGAGCTGCCTCAACCAGGCAAGATTCGGCATCTCCTGGGGTGCAGTTGGCATAGCCCTGGACTGCTTTGAGACCGTCCTCAACTACGTGAAGGAGAGAAAGCAGTTTGGAGCACCTCTTGCATCATTCCAGCTCGTCCAGGAAAAGCTCGCCTACATGCTTATTGAAATCACCAAGGCCCAGCTCGTCGCATGGAGGCTGGGCAGACTAATGGATGAAGGCAGGGCAACAACAGAACAGATCTCCTTAGCCAAAAAGAACAACGTCAAAATCGCAAGGGACATAGCAAGACTCGCAAGAGAAATGCTCGGAGCCAACGGCATAAGCCTGGACTACTCCCCGATAAGACACATGGCAAACATCGAGTCAGTCTACACCTACGAAGGCACAGACGACATCCACACCCTCATCCTGGGAAGAGCCATAACCGGAATCCAGGCCTTCAGAAGGGAGCTGAGGCTTGAAAAGTAAAAATTTTTAAAGATTAATTATTTAAAATCTACTGAGGTGTTATGCATGAAAAAAACTGCAGCGCTGTTTGTGTTTGGTTTGCTGGCGCTGGCCCTGCTTTTTGCAGGATGTGCCCAGCAAGAACAGAAATCTGAGGAAACACCCAAGGCAGAGGTCCTCTATTTTGGGGCACCACTGAGTCTTTCAGGAAAATACTCCAAGGAAGGCCAGATGTCTCTGTGGGGTATGCAGGTAGCTATAAAGTGGATAAACGAGGTACATGGTGGGCTTAAGGTTGGTGACAAGGTCTACAAGGTCGAACTGAAATATTATGATGACCAGTCCAACAAAGAGGTTGTTCAGAGTCTGATTCAAAAGCTTGCAGACCAGGATGGTGTCAAATTCATCCTCGCCCCGTACAGCTCTGGCCTGACTCTGGCAGCGGCACCAATTGCTGATCAGAGAGGTGTGTTGATGAATAGCCATGGAGGCGCGAGCGATTACATATTCGAGCAGGGCTACCATTATGTCGTCCAGACTCTCAGCCCTGCGAGCAAGTACCAGACCGGCTTCCTCGACATGGTTAAATCGGTTGATCCGGAGGCAAAGAGAGTCGCGATGATATATGAGGACAATGAATTCTCAAGGGCTGTTTTCAAGGCTGCTGGCGAGTATGCAAAACAGCTTGGCTTTGAGATCGTATTTGACAAGACCTATCCAAAAGGTGTTCAGGACCTGTCTCCGCTGCTCAATGAACTTGCTGCAGCTAAGCCCGATGTGATAATCGGTGGAGGCCATTTTGCAGATGGTCAGCTCCTTGTCAGCCAGCTTGCAGATATGAAGATCAATGTAAAGGCGGTTTCGATACTTGTCGCACCTGCTCTCCCGGCATTCTATGATGCTCTCGGTACCAAGGCGGAGGGCGTTTGCGGCCCGGCTCAGTGGGAGATTGGAGTCAGCTATGGGCCTGAAGCAGCTAAGAAGCTTGGCATCGATTACTATGGTCCAACACAGGATGAGTTCCTGAAGATGTTCAAGGAAGTTTCGGGAACCGATGAACCTCCAAGCTACCACGCTGCAGAGGCTGCAGCTGCAGTACTCTCTTACGCCTACGCAATCGAAAAGGCACAGAGCACAAATCCGGATGATGTCAGAGAGGCCATGAACAGCATTGAGTTCATGAGCGTTTACGGAGTGTGGAAGATTGATCCAGAGACTGGAAAGCAGATAGGACATGAGATGGTCATAATTCAGTGGCAGGGAGGCACAAAGAAGATTATATGGCCTCCAGAAGCTGCGAATGCAGATCCGTACTATCCAATGCCCACGTGGGAAGAAAAGGAGCAGGGCAAGCTTGCTACCAAATAATCCATATCTATTTTTTTGAGGTGATGGAATGGTAGGTGACCACTTAATTTCGAATCTGTTCTATGGGGCGTTGCTTGGCAGCGTTTATGGTGTTGCAACAATGGGTCTGAGCATGATATTTGGAGTTTTGAGAATTGTTAATGTTGGTCACGGTTCTTTTGTTATGGTTGGGGCATTTACAGCTTTCTGGCTTTTTACGCTTTATTCGATCGCTCCGATTTTATCCATACCTGTTGCTCTTATTTTTGGTATTGCCCTTGGTTTTGTCATATTTCGGGCCGTGATGAAAAAGCTGGTTGATGCCCCAGAACTCTCCACCCTGCTTGCCACCTTTGCCATAGGTGTGTTTATCGAGGAGTCTGCAAAATTCATCTGGGGATCTGACTACGTTGGTTTCAGCTGGGACATTGGAACACTGTATCTCGGGTCGATAACCGTCCCGTACACCAAGATTCTTGCATTTGTGGCCTCGACAATAATTGCGGGGTTGCTCTACCTGTGGTTCACAAAAACAAAGCTTGGAAAAGCAATAAAAGCTGTTGTTGAGGACAGGGATGGTGCAGCGGTTTGTGGAATCGATGTAAACAGGATTTTCACTCTCAGCTTCGCTCTCGGGATTGGAGTTACTGTCATGAGTGGAGTTCTGGTAACGCTCTTTGTTCCTGTTGGAATCAACGTGTACATGGGTGCGGATTACACACTCAGGGCTTTCGTTATTGCTGTTCTCGGCGGTCTGGGGTCGCCATGGGGTGCGTTTATTGCGGGATTCCTTTTCGGGCTTTTCGAAAATGGCTCTTACACGCTGCTTGGCATGATTCCAGGAGTTGAGCCGTTTGCCCTGACGAGATTCGTGGCATTCGTGTTCCTGCTTGTGATTCTGCTTGTCAAACCAACCGGTCTCTTTGGAGGTGAAGAGTGAATGCAGATTGGCAAACTCAAGGCCCTCACTCCAATGGTAATCGTCTATGTCATACTGCTCGTCATCGGATTGACTGTTCCGGGAATGTGGCAGCCTGTGGTTTACTTCATGTTTTACGTGGCTCTCGGCCAGGCATTTAACATATTCCTCGGGCTTACAGGGTATGTTGACTTTGGATACGTGGCATTTCTCGGGCTTGGAGCGTACGGGATGGCAATCGCCCTCCAGAGCTTCGCACATCTCGGACTCATTGCAATTCCCATAGGCATTGTGCTTGCAGTTATCATGTCTGTACTGCTCTCCATGGCTGTTGGAGCGGTGGCTCTGAGGTTGAGGGGAGCATATTTTGCCATTGCCACAATAGGCGTGAATGAAGGTTTCAGGTTTTTGCTTGTTGGAACAAAACTCTGGGGCGGCTCAGAAGGCATCGTGCTTTCAGGTTTCATGAGGAAGGCGTTTGGACGAGAAATTGCAAACTATCTTTCCACCTTCGTTTCAGACCTGCTGTTATTCCTGGTAGCTTTTCTTGCAGCTCTCACGACAGTTGTGATCCTAAACAGGAAAATGGGTTATGCTCTGCTCGCTCTGAGGGAGGATGAGGATGCTGCCAGGGTGATGGGGATAAACGTAACAAAATACAAGATAATGGCGTTCATAACCAGTGCGGCGTTTGCAGGGCTGATTGGGGCGATAGCCTGGACTCTGAAGTTGACCTATGTGTTCCCCGAAGACGTCTTTAACATACACTACACAGTTGAGGCGATTGTTATCGTGATGCTTGGAGGTGCCGGGACCCTCATTGGTCCGATGATTGGTGGTTTAATCTATGGCATACTCAAGTATTATCTATCGGTGATATTTCCTGGAGTGCAGCTGCTGATTCTTGCACCTCTTCTTATCATAACCATTGTGGCCTTCCCGGAGGGAGTTGCAGGATATCTGATTAAGAGAACAAGAAACTCCAGGCTTGCAGAGTATTTGAGGTGATAAAATGGCACTCTTAAAGCTTGAAAACGTTACAAAGAGGTTTGGAGGTCTTGTTGCTGTCGACTCAATAAGCCTTGAGGTTGAAGAGGGTGAAGCACTCGGAATTGTTGGACCGAACGGGAGCGGTAAAACCACGCTCTATAACCTCATAAGCGGAGTGTATTACCCGGATGAGGGCAGGATAATTTTCAATGGGGAGGATATCACAAAACTTCCGCCGCACAGGAGAACACCCCTGGGGCTTGCAAGAACATTTCAGATCCCGAGACCATTTGGCTCGGCAACGGTGATAGAAAATGTGGCGATTGGTGCCATGTTTGGGGCGGGAATGGATGTTGATTCGGCCCTTAGAGCGGCTGATGAAATGCTGGAGCTTGTGGGAATTGACCATCTGAGAGATAAGGAGGCAAAACTCCTCACGCCCCTTGAGAAGAGGTTAATGGAGCTTGCAAGGGCTCTTGCGATGAAACCTAAGATGCTCCTTCTGGATGAGGTCATGGCCGGAATGAATCCTTCGGACATTAACCGGATACTGGACCTTCTGGACAGGATACGGAAGGAGGAAAAGGTGGCCGTGGTCTCGATGGTGGAGCATCTCATGCATGCCATAACCAGGTTTGCTGAGAGAGTGGTTGTGATGCACCAGGGCAAGAAGCTGATTGATGGTGAGACGTACGAGGTGTTGAGCCATCCAGAGGTTATAGAAGTCTATCTTGGAAAGAAGGTGGTTTGAATGCTCACGGTAAGGGAACTTGAGGCTGGTTACGGGGAGATGCAGGTTCTCTGGGGCGTAAATCTGAAAGTGAGGAAGGGGACGATAACAGCAATTCTTGGACCCAATGGTGCCGGTAAAACAACCACACTTAGAGCCATTTTTGGACTCAACAGTCCCTGGAATGGAAACGTGGAATTCGACGGTGAGGATGTAACGTTTCTGCCCCCGCACAGAAAGGTTGAGAAGGGACTGACGATGGTCCTCGAGGGCAGGCATCTCTTTCCCGGAATGACAGTGGAGGAAAATCTGGAACTGGGGGCATACACGAAAAGAGCTGAAGAGCGATTTGATGACTCACTTGAGCTGGTTTTCACACTCTTTCCAAGACTCAAGGAGAGAAAAAAACAGAAGGCAGGGACGATGAGCGGCGGAGAGCAGCAAATGCTTGCCATTGCGAGAGCGCTGATGACCGCCCCGAAAATGATTCTGCTGGATGAGCCGAGCCAGGGTCTGGCACCCAAGCTTGTTGCAGAAGTTTTTGAGACGATTTCAAAGCTGAGGGATGAGGGACTTACAATCCTTCTTGTTGAGCAGAATGTATTTGCCTCTCTGGACATAGCGGACTACGCATACGTTCTTGGGGAGGGTAGAGTTGTTACTGAGGGCACTGTCGATGAAATAAAGGATTCTGATGAAATTAAGAGGGTTTACGTGGGTGTTTGATATGATTGTGTGTGCGGTTGATGATTACCGGAGGATGGAGAAGCTTGTCAGATTTGCGGCAGAGGAGGCGAAGTTCAGGGGAATGAAACTACACATAATCCATTCCAGTCCGGGCGGGGATAAAACCGATTTGGAAGAGGTGGAATTCGGGGAAAAACTTCTTGCCGATGCAGAGAAAATAGCGGGAGAGTACGGCATTGATGTGGAAACGCACTTTCTCCTGAGGGGGAATGATCCCGCAAAGGACATTCTTCTCTTCTGCGAGGAGGTAAATGCAAAACTTGTCGTTATCGGGGTGAAAAAAAGAACTCCCGCCGGTAAACTGCTGTTCGGAAGTGTTGCGCAGCAGGTGATACTGCACGCAGAGATTCCTGTGATATGTATAAAATGAGGTGGTCGCATGTCCGGATTTCCGCTTGAAGGTATAAAGGTGCTTGAGCTTGGGCAGGCTGTTGCTGGACCGTATATCGGCACGCTTCTGGCAGATCTTGGAGCAGAGGTAATTCACATTGAGAGGCCAAAGGTGGGGGACTTGGCAAGGCACTGGATTCCGATACGTGGGGATCTCAGCTTTTATTTTGCGGTAACCAACAGGAACAAGAAGTCCATGACGCTTGACTTGAAAAAGGATGCGGGCAGAGAGATTTTCATGAAGCTTGCTGAAGAAGCCGACGTAATCATAGAGAACTTTGTTCCAGGGGTAGTGAAAAGGCTGGGCGTGGATTACGAAAGCATTAAGAAGGTGAATCCAGATATAATCTACCTGCACGTTTCGGGATTCGGTCAGACAGGGCCTTATAAGGATCGACCTGCATTTGATCAGGTTCTTCAGGGAGAAACGGGGATAATCAGCTATACCGGGACACGGGACAACCCATCCAAAGTTAACGTTCCCATAACTGACCTGCTGGCCGCCATGTATGGTGTTTACGCAGTTCTCGCTGCCCTCTATCATCGGGAAAAAACAGGAAAGGGGATGGAAATTGATGTCTCCCTTTTCGACTGTGCCGTAACGTTGATGATGAATCTGATGAACATGGTGCTTGTGGAGGGTATGAAGGATGAGGAGCTTAGAATGGGTTCAAAGTACTTCCTTGCAACGCCTTACGAGCCGTATCCTGCTGGAGATGGCAGACTCGTTAATATAGTTGTTGCAACGGAGTGGCACTGGCAGGCATTTTGCAGGGCTGTGGGGCTTGAACACATAATGGATGATCCAAGGTTCAGGACGAATCAGGACCGGCTGAGGCACAGAGAGGAACTGGAGAAGATAATTGTTGAAAAGCTTAAGGAAAAAAGCAGGGATGAGTGGATTGAAATACTGCTCGAGGCGGGGGTGCCATGTGGTGCGGTGAATACGATTGAGGAGGTCGTGAATCATCCCCAGACAAGAGAGAGGAATGTGATAGTGGATGTGGAGTACCCCGGGCTCGGGAAGATAAAGCTCTTCAACAATCCCGTGAAGTTTTCAGGGTTTGAAATTGATGTGAGCAGACCTCCGAAGCTTGGAGAGCACACTGAGGAAATTCTGAGGAGGCTCGGTTATGATAGTGAGGACATTGCCAGGCTGAGAGAAAGTGGAACGGTGTAAATGACACTCAACAGAATTCATTTTTTAATTCTTGAGATTCTTTCTGAAAGTGGAATTGCAAGCTCATACAAGATAGCCGAGGCTTTGAAGGCAAAGGGAATCCATCATGATGCCCGGACAATACGATACCATATTGAAAAGCTTGCCAGAGATGGTCTCGTTAGAAAGCATGACCGGGGAGCTTCGATAACCGAAAAAGGTATTGAGGCTCTGAAGAGACACAATGTATTTGGCAGGCTGGGAGAGTTTTCTGAGAAAATAGAGTTCAATGTTTATAACTGCACCTTTAACCTGCTTGAAATGAGGGGAACTGTGCCAACCGATATTGCGGTGATCGACAAAAAGTGGTATGAAAATACAAGGGAGATAATTCTGAAAATGGCTGAAGCTCCTTTCCTGATCTCGAACCTTATCGTTTTGCGGGATGAGGGGGAGACCCTCGGAGAATATGAAGTTCCGGAGGGGAATTTTGCTCTTGTGGTGATTTCAAACACTCTTTTCGATGTAATAATGAGAAATGCAGGCATCAATCTGTACCCGGAATTTGCCGGATTGCTCTACTGGAAGGATGGGTCGAGAGGCGTCAGTGAGATCATCAGCTACAGGGGAACAACGCTGAGCCCCGGATGGCTTTTTCTGAGGGCAGGCATGACAAGGGTATGGGATGCTCTCGATGGAGAGGGCTATCTCATTGTTGCCATCAGAAGTTTCAGCAAGCACGCAGTGGATATTGCCAGAATGGAAATCGAAATGGCTGAGTCCAAGGATATCCGGGGTGTGGTTGAGCTATCTGAGGACAAAAACGGTTTTCCCTTTTTCGGCATGAAAGCCAGCATGACCATCCTCGCTGGTCTGAATTATCTTGCACCGCTGTTTGAAAATGGCATACCTGGCGAATTGATGGTAAATGATATTCTGGTTGACATCAGGGAATTTGCTGACCCTGAGAGGGCATTCAGGTAATGTCTCTGAATACTACCTTCATTCCGTTAAGCAGTATGTTCCTTGTGGACTCATCGAGGTCCTTCAGGAGCGCTTCGAAGTCCTGTATCTCGCTGTAATCTCCGCTTTCAGCCAGCCTTATTACTGCAAGAGGGTTCCTCGTTTTGCTCAGGTATTCATACACTTCTGAAACTCTGTTTCCATTTATACCCATATTCTCCATAAGCCAGGTTAGCCAGGCAGTTCTTGCCTCTTTTGAAGCTATGTCTACAGTCCTCTCCTCGAGTTCAAGCAGAACTTTGACGAGAATGAAGTAAAGCTCCAGTATGTCCTCTTTTTTCCATTTTGAAACGTGCTTCAGCAGAACATCATCGATTTTTTTCTGTATGTCTTTCATTCTGTAAACAATATACATCAGGTCCTCAATTCCCTTGCTGAATTTGTACTCCTCATCCCGTTTGATTTCGAAAATCCACACCCTCCTCAGAACCTCGTTTATCGTTTTCATGTCGAGCTGTAGAAACTCAACCCTCGTTCTGAACATCTCTTCTATCTCAGCTCTGTTGGGGAGAACGATGTCGTTTATCAGGCTTGACATTTCAACAAGCCTTGTAAACAGTATGTAGAATACGGGATTGAAGATGTTTCCGGTTTTTTTCAGTTTTACAGCCCTTTTTACAAAATCCTCGTCGAATATCTCCCGTATCTCTTCTTCAAACTCCATACTTCTCCCTTAACCTTGCAAGTGACTCTCTCTGTTCAATAAATTTTTCCTTGAACCCTCTAAGCACGCCGTAGTGCTCTACCATCCAGTCGTATGATAAAACACCTCCTGTCTCCACGACCTGAAGGTCCTCTGTCAGCTTTGATCTGCACACTGTGCATTCCAGATTGCCTTCTTTAACCCTGAAAACCTCCGAAAGGCAGACAGGGCACTGTCCATCCAACGTCAGTCTTTCGTCTTTCTGAATTGCCTCCACAAGCAGGTCGAGTTTTTTCACGTTTTCCTCTGTGAGTGTCTCTCCGGGCAGAGCGGCGTGGATGGGCAGAATGGCAAGAGGCTCTATGCCCAGAACTCTCAGCAGAATGTTGTACGTGTTGGCACCCCATCCCCTGAGCTCTTCAAAGCCGTAGAAGTAGATCGCGGCTCCCTTTTTCTTGCTCAGCTCTTTCATGTACGGGAGTGCCATGAACATTCTGTCCAGAAGGGCTTTCATCATCCCGGTTGCGTCAAGCCAGTAAATTGCAGACGATATCAGGACAAAATCTGCATCTAAAAGCCTGTTTAATACGAGGTTAACGTCGTCCTCTATCATGCACTCCTGGCCGAACAGGCAGGCATAGCAGGCCTTGCATGGCTCAATGTTGAGTTCAGTAACGTTCAGGATATCAAGCTCAGCATCAAGCTTTTTCGCGATATACCTTGCAGCGAGAATGCTGTTGCCCTTCCTTTTGGTTCCCGTAAGCGCAAGAATTTTCATCGTTATTTCGCTCGGTAATTAAATTTAATAAGTATTTCTATTTATTGTTCTATTCTTCAAAGTCTCCAAAATACTCGTCGTCCTCAAACTCCTCTTCGTCGTCAAAATTGCTCTCGTCTTCGTACTCTTTTTCAAGGTCTTCGGGTTCGAACTCTTCATTTGTGTCGAGGAGTATGAACTTTCCGTTTTCGTACAGTAAAACTGCACCGCAGAGATCGCACTCGATTTCAACACCCTCGAATAGGTCCCTGATTTCGATTTCTTCTCCGCAGGACGGACATGCTATGAGCTTCATTGCAATCACCCTTCCGGGCAAAAATATAAATTTTTCCCTGTGTCAATCCGATTCACGGTCTGGAGGACTATCCCCGGGTTTTATTCACACCCTGATGGATAAATTCAAAATAAAAATTTTTGAAAAACTGTTAAACAAGGTCCAGAACAATAGATTCTCCGTTCTCTACTTGATTTTCAGTAAGTTCAAGTGTCTTCACTACTCCACCGCTCTCAATTGTGTATGCCGTTACCGGTTTGACCGGGTAGTTGGTATCCTGGGCATACGGCAGTACAAGCTCGTATTCTCCATTTACAACAGGCACCTTCTGAATGTAGTCGAAGGTTCTGCCCTGATTTGTTTTAACGGTGACCTTTGCAATGACAAAATCTCCACTGGCCTTGCCCGTAACTTTTGCACCCTCAACAAACTCGAAAACCTTGACGTAACCCGAGTATGCTGTCGGAATCCTGCCGTAATCGAATTTGTTTGCATACATCGAATTGTAAATGTTCTTGTACACGAGTTCATTGAGCCCGGACAGCGTGTTCGTGCTGAAACCACTCTCGTAAACCATTCTGTAGTGCTTCAGACCGCTTCCATCGAATATATGGAACTTTGCCTCCATGGTTCTGTAGTAATCTTCACGGGGAATGCTCACATGGGTGATGACTCTCCCTCCTGCAGGTATCTGCCCAGTAAGCGAGAGTCCGAGATTTCCGTTGGCATCAACATACACTATCCCTCCACCGGCATAGTATGTTCTCTCGGCTTTACCAAGCTCGCCCTCTGCCCACACTGCCATCGCGTAGAATTTGCCTGTAGCCATCTCCACATCGCTGACAACGTACTTTACACCCAGTTTTTCGGCAATCCTGTCCGCGTAGCTCTCATTGAACGCCGTGAAGAACGGAGCAGCTCCGGGCACATCGTTGTATTTATTGCCTATGCCCTGCTGGAATGGATTGGCAACGGGAATGCGGTGTGCAATTGCCGTGATCCAGTGGCCGTAATCCCACCAGCTTATTATGCTGTAAACCCCGTCCGGGTAGTATGGATATCTTTCCCCGGAACTCTCCGGTGGTTTGTAAAGCTGGTAGTAAAATTCGTCGTAAACTTCTTTGCCGGGAGTGTTTTCTTTCATCCACTCAAGCGTATCGTACCACTGCTTGTTTATTCCCCCTGCAGACCACTTGCTGTAGAAGTTGGCCTGGGAAAATGTTGGATATATGAGTACGAGAAGCAGAAGCACACCGGCAATCACAGCCTTGACGCCGATTTTTTTCATTTTCTTCTGGTTATTGCTTATTGCTGCTTCGAGGTATTCGTAGAATCTCACTCTGCCAAGAATCTCACTCACGATTGCAGATGCAAACACTGCTGAAACAACTCCAAAGTAGTAGGCGAAGCGGTTCTGTCCAGTAAGGGCTATGAGCATCGCAAATGCCCAGATGGATATGTACAGATATCTTTCGCTTTTGTCCCTGAATGCTCTGAATGCATAGTAGAACATTGCGGGAATGGCAAAGAAGAATGTAATGCTGAAGTTCTGCCATGCTGGCTCAAAGCTGAATTTCCCTCCGAGACTGAAGAACGGCTGGACTTCTGCTATGGTTAAGGCACCGCCTTTGGGCTGGACAACTCCAATTATCTGCTTGATGTTTCTTGCAAAGTCGGGAGCGACTGCGAAGATGATTAATGCAAGGATTGCTGAGAGGGTGAGAATGGCTGCCGGAAACATGTATCTGTTATCGACTCCCTTTGCATCGGCCCACCGGCTGGTGATTCTCTCGATTACATGGAATACTGCTGCTATGACTGCGGCACCTGCGAGAATTATAAGCTGGAACACCGTGTAGAATGTAGTACTGAAACCAGGTGCTTTGAATGCAAATGGCAGGTAGATTATCGCAGCAACACCGAACGAAATCATCGCAACTGCTGAAAGGCTGGATGTGTCAATCCTGAGAAAATCCTTCAGAAGGTATGCGGCAAAAATGAATGTGAGTATCAGCAGGGCGGAGATGAATCCAGGTCCCCATGCCAGGAGGTACAGACCAATACACACACCGGCGAAAACAGGATACTTCAGCATTCCGGGTTCTCTGATGCTTTCTCTGTAATTCTTTCCTTTCCATCTATTGTATGCAAGAATAAATGCTCCGAGGGACGAAACCTGCCAGAAAACCTCCCATATATGGTGGTCGTTAAAGCTCAGAACGCTCCTTGCCATCAGCTGTCCAGGTATCAGTACGACGATGAATGCTGAAATAACTCCTGCATTTCTCCCGAATATCTCCCTTACCAGCAGGTAAACTGGTAATGCAAGCAAAGCCCCCCCGAATGCCGGGATAAATGCTATTGCGGTTCTGATTTCTGCAGGAGTGGAGGCTCCAGAAAGCATGGCAACGAAAGCGCTGAGGTATGTTAGAAAAGGTCCGAAATGCGTGTGTGTCCCATGCGGGAAGTACGTGAACGCATCGAACCAGATTCTGCTGGGGAAGTTGTGAATCAGGTTGTCAACGAGCCTGAAGTAGTACCACGGATCATTTCCGCTCAGTCTTGCCCCCTCCATCCATGATACAAATACGGCATTCCAGGGGTTTACAATTCTCAGGTAAAGGCCTGTGATAATTGCAAGGACGAGGAATGGAACATGCCAGTACTTTTCGATTTTTTCCGTCATCGCCTTTTTGTTTTTCGGTCAGGATAAAAAGCTTTTCATGAGAGGTTAATATTTTAAATCTATAAGACAATCCCGGATACTGTGCTTGCCAGAAAAGTTCTGAGGAACTCAGTTTACAACAGCATGTCCGTACTTGTGGGCAATATTTCCGGCCTTGTGATTACCATTTATCTTGCAAGAGCCCTGAAACCGGAGCTTTTTGGAATTTATTCTCTTGCAATATCTGTTGCCTTTTTCCTGCTCACGTTTACCGATCTGGGAATAAATGCGACCGTCGTCAGGTATGGCGCCCATGCGGTTGGGAAGGGGGACTATGCGCTGTTCAGAGGGTACGTGTATAGTATTGGAAAGCTAAAGATTGCTTTAACTCTTGCTGTTTCCACCGGGTTGTTTGTTTTTTCGGATGTTGTTTCGATCAAGGTTTTCGGTAAACCTGCCCTTTCCACCCCACTGAAAATAATTTCCGGCTATATTTTTTCTGGGCGTTTTCAGGATATTTTAACGGCATATTCAATTCACTGAACGATTTTAAAGCGAATTTGGTCAGGTCGATAGTATATGAAGCCGTAAGGCTGATTTCAATCTTCGTTCTTGTGGGGGCAGGCCTTTCGGTTTTAGGGGCGGTCTCTGCTTTCGTTCTGGCGAGTTTTGCATCCTGTTTTTCACTGCTTTATCTTCTCATCAGGAATTATGGTTCTCTCATACGAGGGTACGCTGAAAAAGTCAGGTGGAACAAGGTTTTGAGATTTACGGGTTATCTCACCATTGGGTCGGTTACATGGGTCGTTTATGCATACATTGATTCGATAATGATCGGTGTATTCCTGCCTGCTGAAGATGTTGGATTCTACAGGGCAGCCTACAACATAATCGGGGCTGTAAGCGGTCTGGTCTCCATTCCTGCGGTTCTTTTTCCGGTTTTTGTTCAGCTCGAGGGAAGGGATTTGAACAATGCTTTCAGCAGAGCGTTTCGCTTTTCTTCGATCATAGCCTTCCCCGCAGTGGCGGGTCTTGCCCTTCTTAGTAAGCAGGTCATCAGGTTTGTTTACGGTCCTGATTACCTTCAGGCTGCTCTGCCAATGATGGTGCTTTCTTTATTGATATTCCGCTCAGCACTCGGCTTCTGGGCGGTTCTCTTCAACTTCAAGGAGATGCCGGAATACCCAGTATATATATCGTTTGCAGGCATGCTGATCAATGTTGTTCTGAATTATTTTTTCATTCTGGCTTACGGGATTGTGGGTGCAGCCATTGCCACGGTGGTATCGAATGCTATCACCTGGGTTGCGATGGCGGTCGCATCCAGAAGACTTCTCGGCATATTCTTTGATTACAGGGATCTGGTGAAGCCGTTCATTTCTTCTGCGGTTATGGTTCTCATGCTCAGTCTGACGGAGTTCACATCACTTTTGGATGCTGTTTTGAAGGTTGCTGGCGGAGCCATGCTGTATTTCGGCATTCTGTTTTTGGTAAGGGGCATTGGAAAAGAGGATGTGCAATATTTACGAAAAGTGGTTGCCGGACGGCAGAAATAAAAATATGTTGGCCGGGTTTCAGTAGGGGGTCATCCAGCTCTCGTCATCCTTGTAGACGGCCTCGTTTATTATCATTCTTCCCTTTACAAGTGGCTCAGGTTTTTTAACTGCCTCAATTCTGAAGAGTGTTGATGTGTAGAAGTTGTGGTCAATTCTCGCTCCAAATTTTTGAACGACCGGTAGCTTGTCCTGAAATCTGAAAAAGTTCTTTTCCTCATCAGGATATACGTTGAATTTCCTTCTCAGGTCCGTGATGACGAAACCCATATCGTAGATCATTTTCTGAATCTCGTACCACTTTTTCCTTGATGCTTCGAGGGTTGTTATTCCGAAGTATCCGGAGCATCCCTCGCCCTTTAATGCCGAAACCCCTCTGCTGAGAAAGAGTTTCAGACCGGGGATGGTTTCGACAGGATCGGTAACAAACACGTCGTATTTCCCTCTGAACTTGTCTGGTAGTTCATTCTGAACATCGCAGGTTTCTGCCTCTACACTGAGGCCGTATTCGTCGGCAGTTCTGTTTATGAAATCTATGAGCCTTTCATCTGCGTCAATCACGCTTATTTTTTCGGGCATTCCAGTAAGGGCTGCTGCTATGCTGAGCAGGTCATCATCGCCAACGACAAAAATCCTCGACCTCAGGAGGTCTCCTCTTTCATAGATGAATTCAACCCTTCTTATGACTCCTTCCGGGCTTATGAATCCCTGGTCAAAAACTTCGACCGTTTCGGGTCGTTTCTCTGCTATTTCCTTGTACTTTTTCAGAATCTCTTCAAAGTCCTTGGATATCACGTATCCCGTACCTTCGCAGCTCTTACACCTTGTATCAATGTTTATTGCTCCGAGTTCGTTTATCAGTCTCCTTGCCTTCTCTGTCGGGATTACATTTCCATTCTCAATCTGGATTATGCCCTCGTCAACAAGTTCGTCTATCAGCTGGAAAAACTCTGGCAGGCTGGCGTCCTGCATATCTATAAGCCTGTAAACGGAAACAGGGCCTGAAGAAAGAGCCTGGAGTATCTGATTCCGTATTCTCCTCATCATGTTTTGGTTCTCGGCGGAAAATTTATTTAAAATTTTTTATGTGCTAACCACGATCAAGGACGTAGTGTCTGTAGGATTCAGGTCTGAACTTCTCCAAAAACAGCTCAAAAGCTTTGTCGGTCTTTCTCGTATCTCCACAAGTGAAAATGTCGAGATTCACAAGCCCGTGTTCGGGCCAGGTGTGTATCGAAATGTGGCTTTCGGCTATTAGCACAACACCAGTAACGCCGTATGGCTCAAATTGCTTGTAATGAGAACTGATTTTTGTAAGCCCAGCCTCCTCAACAACACTTTCGACAATATCTCTTACCCTGCCCTCATGGGATATCAACTCCTCGGCTACACCATACAATTCTGCAATTATATGTTTGCCTACGATCATCTTCATCACCTTCTCCCATTTCTGGCATCGTAAACACCTCTAAACTACTGGAAATCGGGATTTTTTGAAGTTTCAGACCATTCTAATATTGAATCGCTGGTAATACAAATTGATTTTTAAAGTTTTCGCAAAATGTGGGGAATATCAAACTCCATTTCTAAAACAAAAAGGAAATTATAGGCCAATTTAGGTTTATTCAGGAATTTATTTGCCATTTCTGGTTAATTCCAAAAATTTCCGGTTTTTTTGTTTTTCAATCAATCAGCCTTAATATCTGTGCATACGAATAATTGCATATTGAGAGATATCAGGATCGGGACATCAAAAATATTTTAAACCCACTTTTAAAGTCAAGGCTGATAGTCTACGGAGGAATCCGTAGGAGGCGCAAGCCGCTGCACTACGGGGTGATAAAATGCTGGTTGAGAAAAGTTTGCTTGAGGAGAAAATCGGAGAAGCAATAAATGGTGCAAAGCCAAGGAAATTCACAGAAACCGTGGAAATGGCAGTGAATCTGAGAAATCTTGACATGAAGAAACCGGAAAACAGACTTGACTCTCTTGTGCTGCTGCCAAAAGGTCTTGGAAAGCCGAGAAGGATTGGTGTTTTTGCGAGGGGTGAAACTGCGCTTAAAGCTAAGGAAGCTGGAGCTGATGTGCTCGTTTCTCCGGAAGAGATTGACGAGCTTGCCAAGAACAAGAGGGAAGCAAGAAAGCTTGCGAATAAGGTGGATTTTTTCATAGCTGAGGCTCCTCTGATGCCTGAAATTGGTAAGAAACTCGGTCAGGTTCTCGGTCCGAGGGGTAAGATGCCTCAGCCACTGCCTCCCGGAGCAGACCCCACGCCGCTTATCGAGAGGCTCAGAAATTCTGTGAGGGTAAGGACGAGAGACAAGCTCACATTCCATGCGCCCATAGGGACAAGAGACATGGATGCTGCAGATATTGCTGAGAATGCGATGGAAATCCTTAAGGTTGTTGAGAACAAATATGATAATGCACAGCAGATTGTTAAGTCTGTATATGTTAAGACAACAATGGGTCCTGCAGTGAGGGTGATCTGAAATGTCCGCAGTAAGGGGAAAGGTTCCACAATGGAAAGTGGATGCTGTTGAGGAAATTAAGAGGCTCTTCAGGGAATACCCTGTTGTTGGTATAGCGGGATTCAGGGGGGTGCCCTCCTCTCAGTTTCAGAGTGTGAGAAGGGACCTCAGAGATGAGGTCGCGATAAGGGTTGTGAAGAACACTCTGCTCAAGCTTGCTCTTGAGTCTCTTGGCGGAGATTACAAGAAGCTTGAAGATTACATTGAGGATCAGGTAGCTATCGTTGCATCCAGGCTGAATCCCTTCAAGCTCTTCAAGAAGCTTGAAAATACGAAAACTCCGTCACCATTGAAGCCAAATCAGGTTTCACCTGTTGACGTTGTTGTTGAAGCTGGACCAACCAATTTCCCTCCCGGCCCAATTCTCGGAGAAATTCAGGCTGCGGGAATTCCTGCAGCGATTGAGAAGGGTAAGATTGTCGTGAAGAACACGGTTACAGTTGTCAAGGCTGGAGAGGTTGTTAAGCCTGAAGTTGCAAGGGCACTCAACCTTCTTGAAGTTAAGCCAATCAAAATAGGGCTTGACACAAAGGCTCTGATGGAGAATGGAATAGTTTTCACTCCTGTGGATCTCGCAATTGATGAGGCGCAGGTCTTTGAGGACTTCATTGAGGCTGCAAGGAAGGCACTCAATCTGGCAGTTAATTCAGCATACGTTACGGAGGAGACGGCTGAGATACTCATCCAGAAGGCATTCCTTGACGCAAAGAACCTTGCAATAAATGCCGCGGTATTCGAGAAGGAAGTCATGCCGGATATACTTGCAAAGGCATACTCAGAGATGCTTGCGGTTGCAAATCTGCTGGGTGATGAGGCTCTTGATGAAGATCTGAAGGAGAGGCTTAGCGGTTTGAGTGTCGCCGTTCAGCAACCTGCTGCGGAGCAGGTTGAAGAGGCGAAGGAAGAAGAGGAAGAGGAGGAAGAAGAGCCCAAAGAGGAGGAGGCTCTCGAAGGTTTGGGTGCGTTATTCGGTTAATTGAGAGGTGATGAAAATGGAGTATGTGTATGCTGCGTTGTTGCTACATGCTGCTGGAAAGGAAATAACAGAGGAGAATGTAAAGGCAGTGCTTGAAGCTGCTGGAATCGAGGTCAACGAGGCGAGAGTTAAGGCACTGGTTGCTGCTCTTGAGGGTGTTGACATTGAGGAGGCAGTGAGCAAGGCCGCATTTGCTGCTCCTGCCGTCGCAGCCGCACCGGCTGCAGCTCCTGCCGAGGGAGCAGCAGAAGCAGAGGAGAAGAAGGAAGAGGAAGAAGAGGAAGAGGCCAAGGAAGAGGAAGCCCTCGAGGGACTCGGGGCACTCTTTGGCTGAACAACAATTTTTTCTTCTTTTTATGAAAAAGGAGCTTGCGATCATTCTTGAAAAACTTGATGTTTTCAGGAATCCAAAAATACAGCTTGAACAGTATCCAACGCCGTCTGGCCTGGCAGCGGAGCTTGCGGTCACAGCCAACCTGCTCGATTCTCATGTGAGCAGGTTTGTTGACCTCGGATGCGGGACGGGGATACTCTCCATTGCTTTTTCCCTTGTAGGTTTTGAGGTTCTTGGTGTGGACAAGGATAGGGAAGCTCTGCTTCTTGCAAGATCCAACAGTGAAAAAGCTGGAGTCTTTGTTGATTTTGTTCACCAGGATGTCAGATTTCTTGAAATCAAAGAACGAACAGGAGTGGTCATGAATCCCCCGTTTGGAATTCAGAGGAGAAATGCGGACAGGATTTTTCTCGAAAAAGCTTTTGAGATCGGGGAAGTTGTGTACTCCGTGCATTCAGCCGGGTCTGAAAAATTCGTGGAGAAAAATGCCGGAGATAATGGATTTGGCATCACTCATTGCTGGAAATACAGCATACCCCTTAAGCGGCTTTACTGGTTTCATGAAAAACCATATAAATTGATAAACGTAGAGGTATTCAGAATGGAGAGGATTTAGATGTTTGTGTTACCAGGAGATTTCTTGGGATATGCGGAGGAGTATATGCCTGGGAAAGGTGTTTATGAAGAGGATGGAAAGCTTTTCGCGGCAACAGCCGGAAAAGTCAGAATAGAAGAGAAGACCATAAGCGTGGAAACTGTGAAGGAGATACCTGAGCTGGGAAAGGATGATGTTGTCATAGGCAGGGTTGTGGATACGAGGAACAGCTTTGCAATGGTGGAAATTGCGAGGAAAAGAGGGAGTGAGAGGGCTTTGAGGCATTATGACAGGGCGTTGCTTCACATCTCCAACATGAGCAAGGATTACATGAAAAACGTGGATGATGCCGTTAAATACTGGGATATTGTGGTTGCAAGGGTGATAGACAACAGCCTGAGGCTTTCCATAAAGGAAAAAGACCTTGGAGTGGTGAGGGCAATCTGCAGTAAATGTGGTTCAAGACTTGAGGTTGAGAAGGATAAACTTAAATGTCCGGAATGTGGTAATGTCGAAAAAAGAAAAGTTTCTGCAAACTATGGCAAAGGAGAGTGGTGAACGATGGAAGTAAAGATCGTGGAACTGGCTGAGAACTATGTAAGGCTGATGGTTAAGGGTGAAGATCACACATTTCTGAATCTTCTTCAGCATGAGCTTGTGAATGATGATGGTGTTGTGCTTGCGAAATACAACATAACTCACCCCCTGAGGGATGAGGCCGAACTGATGATAAGGACCTCTGGAAAGGACCCACTTGAAGTTCTCAAGGAAGCGAATCAGAGGATAATCTCGAAGATTGATGAGGTTTTATCTCAGCTTTAATTTCAGTGCATAGAGTTCCTCAAAAAACAGCTTCTTTCTTTTGATGATTTCCCACATGTATTCTGATCTCTCGAGATAATCCTCCAGAGTGGCATGTGTGTGGGATGATGATATGAGTATTATCCTTCCGTTTTCGGATAGGTTGTATCTAATCTCTTCGAGGAACTTTTCAGATATTTCTGTACCCTTTTTCCCGCCATCAATTGCTATTTCAAGCCAGTCTCCCTTTTTTTCCCACTCCTCAAGTTCCAGGTAGGGTGGATTGAACAGGATGAGGGAAAATCTGGCCCTTATGCCTCTGGCGAGGTAGGTCCTGATGCTCTCTATTCCCAGTTTCTTCATGCATTTTACTGCGTGTGGATTGAGGTCTGTGGATAGCAGGTACCTGCATCTGTCCTTCAGGAAGTACGAGACATACCCGCTCCCCCCACCAACTTCAAGCACAACATCGTCTTCGTTAATCTCGACAAGAGCTGCCTCAAGAAGCAGCTCGGAATCCTCTGCCGGTTCATAAACGTTCTGACAGTTTTGCGAAAACTTCCGGTGGAATTCTTTCAGGCCTCTCATTTTTCAGGTCCTCCGGAATATCTATTCCGAGTTTTTCTGCAATTTTTCCAAACTTCTTTCTTCTGCTGGAAAATGCCTCTCTGACAAGTCTCTCGAAATTTTCCATGTTTTTTACGTTTATTTCCGGGATGGGCTTTATGATGACGATGGAAGAATCAACCTTCGGTCTGGGCCTGAAAGCTTCAGCCTTCACGTGTTCAAGGATTTTTATGGTGGCATAGGCCCGGGCAACCACGCTCAGCCTTCCGTATTTTTTTCCGCTTCTTGCAACGAGCCTCTCTGCAAATTCTTTTTGATACATAACCACTGCAAGTTCGTATCTTCTTTTCAGCAGTCTGAATGTAAGCTCGGAGGAGATCTGATATGGTATATTGGATACGAATTTGTTAAATTCAGGCCATTCAACTTTGAGAGCGTCTCCTTCAATCAGTACAAACTTCCCCTCGTTAATCTCATTCAGAAATTTGTTCTCGAGAAGTTTGACGAATCTCCTGTCTTTTTCTATCCCATAGACCTTGCCAGCATGTTTGAGAAGCTGTTCTGTTAGAATACCTGTTCCGCAACCGATTTCGAGAACTGTATCTGTTCGTTTGAGGTCTGCATATCTTGAAATTCTCGAAACAACTCCTCTGTCTATCAGAATATGCTGACCGAGCTTTTTGGAGAATTTCATAAAAAATTTATGCTGTAAAAAGTCTGTATTTTATTCTGGGGTCTTTAAGCTCGTCTATTATTCTTGAAACGATGGTCTTTTCAGGATGTGCCAGTCCCTTCACTCTGCTGGCAAGGTCTTCGAAGCTTTTGAAAGGCTCTTTTTTCCTCTCTTCAAGTATATTCCACATCAGCTTTTTCCCTATGCCTGGCAGAAGCTCAAGCTGGTGAAGTCTGGTGGTAATCGGCCCGGCATTGTTGAAGAAATCCACAAACCTCTTTTCCTGCTCTTTGACAATCTTTTCCAGAACGAAAGGCAGCTCGGATTTTGCTGTAGGGGTGAGGTCCTCGTATCTGAGTCTTCTCTTTATTTTGTTCACGACATCTCTTCCCTCTTTTCCTATATACACCTTGTCTCCAATAAGCGGGTTTTTATCCCGTCTGATGCTAACTTCCAGAAGTGTGAAGTAATTTTCCCCTATTACCTGGGCCAGAGGCTCCCTTTTGTGGATGGGCGCCTTGCTGTCAGGATGGCCGTATGGCATGAAGTCCAGCACGTAGGCATAATCCTCTAACTTTTTTCTATCTGCTGTCATGGTAATCACTCCTTATTTTAAAAAGAGAAGTATATAATTTTTTCTCAATGTTTATATTTGGCGACTATATCAAGAATCTCCTGGATCTGTTCGGGGGTCAGAGTTATTCTTTCTTTTGCGTAAATAACTCTAATTTCGTCTGGAATGTCTGGAAGGATATCTGCAATTTTTATCGCTATTTCGGTCGAAACATGTGGAAGTTTCTCAAGTTCTTCAACAAGTTTTCTCGAGGTTTCGGCATCAAGTTTTGTGACGGCATTCAGATAGTTGAGGGTTTTTCGAGTTTCAAAGCTGAGCTCAGCAACTTCCTTCCTTTTCTCAACTATTTCCGAGAGTCTCTCCTTTGCTTCAGCCAAGGTGAGATATTGAAAATCAAGAACTTCTTTGAATGTCATCTCAGGCCCCCTGAGGCTTCAGATGTTCTGGCCGTGCGAAGATGACCTTTTTCTTACCTCCGTCCGTTATTTCTACGAGGTAAGCTCTCCCCCTGATTCCAACTATCTTTCCGGTTCTTCCCTGAAATCTCGGGTGGGGCATCCCTCTGTGTGATGCTGGTTCGATGTCAATGTGGACGGTCTGGCCGACTTCAAACGTCTGAAGCACTTTTCTTATTTTAATGCCCCTCTCTCTAACTCTTTTTCTGAGCTTCCTACCCGACTTGAATCTGAACCCGTGTGATTTGCTATATCCCATGACGAATCACCCTCTCAGCCTGACTATGCGGGATTGTATTTAAGATTTCCGTCCTCAAGCCCACCATTTATTGATAACACATCAAGTTTTTCGACCCTGCAATCCATGCCAAGAAGTTCGCTCAGGCTTGGAGTTGTCCTTCCTCCATCACCGCTTATAAGCTCCTTAATGTACAGTCCGCTTTCGGCATGAATTGTTACTACAGCCTTCCTTCCTTTTTTCAGAAGGAGCCTGATGGAGTACACTTTTCTTTTTCTGACCTTATCAGCCCTTCTGTGTTCCACCCTCTGGGGAGTTCTCTGAGATATTTCATGCCCTTCCAGCTTTTTGAGCGCTTTCTCGAGCTGTTCAGAATCCACATCTTCCTCCAGACTTATTATCGCTCTGTAGGTTTTCGAGTAAGCTGCTTTCTTTATTCTCTCAACGGCTTTTCTATCCGAGTAGAAGAAAAACTCCACCTCGATTTTTCCGCCAGCATTTTCATTGATTGCAGTTTCAAGCTCATTTAGATTGACTTTTCTTTTTTTTGGAGCCTCTATTTCAAGAATGAATGGTCTGCCAGTTCCGAGCATTCTGGCGTCGACATCCTCTCTTCCTGATCCGTGGAGAAATGCATTTTTCCCTTTAAAAAGCTCGAGTGCAGGTTGAATAATCAGATCTTCAACGCTGAGGTATTTTCTGCCGGTGTAGTTGCACCTTTCACAGCCCTTGCCCCCACAATCTCCGCACAGCCATCTTGTCTGGGAAAGGAATCTGACCCGTTTCTTGTATCGTCCATAAATAAAAACTGGAGATATTTCTATGCTGTAGTTCAGATTTTCAAGATTCACGATTATGTTTATGTCTCCGCCAACCTTTCTTTTCCTGCCAGAAATTTCGGAGAATCTCCTTATAAATTCTGTTCTGAAATGTTCTTTCAGCGTATCCTCTATTCCAAATTTTTCTCTTAGAAAGTCCTGCATAGCTTTAGAACTTCCATAGAGCCTGATACCCGCATCAAACGTATCGAATTCATATTCTTCAAGTTCACTGAGGATTTTCCTGGCTAAGCTTTCGATCCGATCAAATGCGTTGCAGCATACCGTGCATTTGCCCTCTCTGCCGAAGCCAATCCTTCTTTTGCATTGATCACATACCTCTATCATGTTCCCTCCTGTCCAGAATGTAGTTAAGGATGGTTACACACTGATCGGCCTGATAGGCTGTTTCTTCCAGGGATATCACTTCTTCTGATATTTCCAGTATCGATTTTTCATCTTCTTCCGAAACGCCGAGATGGTCTCCAATTACGAATACGGGTCTGCTTACCTCCACATTCTCAATGTCCTTACCGGTTTCTTTGAGATAGTAGATGTTTCTGCCGGATAACTCCTTCAGCACATCGTCAAGCCCTTTTGATGATATGAATATTCCGGGAGACACCCTTGTCCACCCTTCTCCGACATCTGTTTTAAGGGCTTTGTTTATCATTCCCGCAATGTTTCTTTCGTCGGGAGCCAGATACCTTACCTGAGAACCCTCCACCCGAATGCTCTTTACAGGGTCTGGTGGGCCCTTTAAAATGATGTATGCGGTCACATTTTTTCTGATGCCGTGGGAAACAAAGAGGGACTGAGAAATAAATCTGCACACTATGTCCATTCTTCCTGCCGATCCGGGGAGGTCGTTGAGATTGAACGGGGCAGTTACAGCCCTGTTGGCGATCAGAACAAAGACTCTGTCCATCAAAGCCTCTGTTCGAGTTCCTTTTTTAATCTTTTTCGGGGAAGCTCATCTTCGCATACTGGAATTACAGTAACGTAATCCTTGTAAAGGCCCCTCATCCAGGTGCCTATGTAGTGTATATCGTCAAAACAAACGGGTTCCTTGCATATGCTGCATTTTCTCCAGGTTATGCCCTCTTCATTTTCTTTAAGTTCCTTTCCGCATGTTTTGCACTTCAGCATCACAATCACCTGCCGGAAATTGCCCTTACAAGGTCGCTTGCGGTGAAAATCCCGACTATTTTTTCCCCTTCGGCAACAACCAGTCGCCTTATCTTCATATCAGCCATTATTTTTGAGGCTTCGTGAATGGTGTATTCCGGGTTTACCGTTATGAGGGGGGACGACACAAAGTTTGATACAGGATTTTCGAGTCCCTCGTTCAGCACGGCCTTGGAAAAGAAATCACGCTCCGTAAAAATCCCGTACGGCTTACCGTCTTTTGTAACGATTACGCTTCCTATCCTTTTTTCTCCCATGATTCTGGCCACCTCACGCACCCTGGTTTTTTCGTCGACCATCACCACATTCTTTTGCATGAATTCTCCAATTTTCATAATTGTTAATTGCTGTGAAAAAGATATATTTCTTCCCCTTCTATTTCATGTGTGAAGATTGTTCCGCTGGCATTTGATTCGATGGGTGTCAGAAGCATGGCGACTTTCGTGGAAACCAAGGATGTCTCCATAACGATTGATCCCGGAGTTGCTCTGGGTCCAAGACGGTACGGTCTGCCCCCGCATCCTTTAGAAATTCAGCAGATGGATGTGCTGTGGGAAACAGTAAAAAGCCACGTGGAAAAGTCAGACATTGTTGCTGTAACCCACTACCATTACGACCATCACAACCCTAAGGAGCCGGAAATTCTGAAAACAAGGCGAATACTTTTAAAACATCCTGAGAAGAATATAAATTTCAGCCAGAAGAGGAGAGCGAGATACTTCCTGTCTCTTCTTGATCGGAACAGTGTTGGTACCTCGGATGGAGCCAGAATTGTGGAGGGAAACACAATCATTGAATTCTCAAATGCTGTGCCTCACGGAACTGACTCAAAGCTCGGTTATGTAACAATGGTTTTCGTAGACGATGGGTCAGGAACCTTTGTACACACAAGCGACGTTGAGGGCGCAAGTCTTGAAGAGCAGATAAACTGGCTTCTCAAAAAGGATGCTGAAATTGTCGTAATGGATGGTCCCATGACCTACATGCTCGGCTACAGGTACTCGCATGAAAGCCTGAACAGGAGCATTGAGAATCTGGAAAGACTCATGCAGGGAAATCTGAAAGTGCTTGTGATTGACCATCATCTCACAAGAGACCTGAAATGGAGAGACAACGTGTCTGAGGTCTTTGATAAAGCCAGAGATTATGGGGTGAAGGTATTGTCCGCCGCTGAGTTTGCAGGTTTGAGAGAGAACCTGCTTGAAGCAAGAAGAAGGGAACTTTATGAAATGGATATCTGAGTAGAAAAAGAGATATATACCGAGCATGTCAGACAGCATACAGCGGATGGCCCGGATAGGGTAGTGGTCATCCTCTGGGACTGTGGATCCCAGGAGCCGGGTTCGAATCCCGGTCCGGGCCCTTTCACTTCCGGTTCCTATCCTGATTGCATCTTTAGGTTGGTCGACTGAGGGCGTATGCTTTTTCCTTTCTCGAGCGTATTTGAGGTTATTGGAGGTCATGGCTGCAGGTCTGTAGATTTTATGGGACAGTCCGAAATCTGAAATTCGAAAAGAGATTTTCAAGGAAATGGGCAAACTCCCAAGAAAAGACCGGAATTCCGGACAAGCTGAAGATTTTTGAGGAGAACGGAAGGCTGATTTTGTCAAACCTGAGGCCACAGTAACATCTACCGCAGAGGGTTGGAGATTACAGGCCAAGACCTTCGTTGAAGGGGAAGATTATGTGCTTTTGAAGTAGAGAAAAGGGGGAATACAGGTGACTGACTTAATTCATGTTTTGAGACAAAGGTTTAACATTTTACACACATAGAATTATTTCATGGCTCCCGATACCTCAAAAAAGCCAAGTTGACCGCAACCATAAGCAAAAATTTCTCAGCGCCGTCCGCCAATGCTTTCCAAATCTGTCCGATTTCGTGGAGAAGAAATTTTTGGAGTCCTCAGAATTCGCTAATCACCCTCCGGCAGTAAATTACAGTGGGTCCGCCCGGATTCGAACCGGGGATCACTGCCTCGTAAGGGGTTATTTTTCTGATTTAGAATCCGTAGCACAGAGATATCTTGAATTCAGGTTCTCTAAGGTGAAATCTGAGCGGTCAAAGATCTGGATAGAGAAAACGCTGAAGAAACTTCTCGAACATACAGGTGGAAAAATCACAAGAGAATCCCTCCTTAGGTTTCAGTCCTGGTATATGCGTAATTTCGGGTATGAGTCCCAGAAAAAGTTTTATGACAACACTAGGGCTTTCCTTGAATATCTTTATAAGGAAACTGGTGATTTGACCTTCAGAGAGCTAAAAGAAGTCCTTGACAGACCGCAAAGACAATCAAAGAAACTGAACAAAATCATCATCAGACCTGTTGATGTGGAGAATGTGATAAAAGGGATTTACAACACTCCAAAATCTCCCTATGATCCACCCTGGAAGTATGCATACTTCAGGATTAAGCACATAGCAAACACCCTGTTTTTGGCCTACACAGGACAGAGGCCTCAGTCCACAACTGACAGGCTAACCTTTGAGGATTTTGAAAAAGCACTGAAAAGAAATCCTCCTATGCTCTGGATACCTGAGGAGAAGGATAAAGAGTCCTTCCCTCACTGGGTCCCTCTTCACCCTGTTGTTGTTGAATGGATTAAACCTGTGATCGAATTCAGACACCTCATTAATGCCAAGGACAGTGTTCCAGTCTTCCCCTACAACTCCCTTAGAATTGTGCTGATCGACTTGGACATTAAAGCCCATCATACAGGAATGAGGATTCAGCCATCCCACTTCAGGAAGTTCTTCGAGCAGATGTGCAACAACGTTCTGATGGTCCACCCTGGACTGAGAGATTACATCATGGCACACAATACAGGCAGTCTGGACGTTCAGAGCTATGATGGGAAACTCCCGTCCGAGATCTATCGGCAATACATGGAGAAGTGGGGAAAGGTTAACCTTGTACCACCGGGGGTTAAGTTGGAGAAGCTGGTTTCCATGCTCCCCCACACTGGGGATTAACTCTCTCCCTTTAACTCACTCTCTTCCACCCGTTAACTCCCAGTTATCACCTCGGAACATGCTGAGGTTTTGGTGTGTGATCTCATGCAATGATTGTCTTGTTCAATGTATTTTAAGCTCACATTTTAAATAGCAATCTTAAAGGAGCTATTTTAATAAAATCAAGCGCCTCTCTCGCCAAACTCCATCCGCATAAGCGGGAAAAGGGACGTTTGGCGAGAAAGTAATTTGGGGGGTGACTACAAAATTCACCACTGTAGAACAAACTGAACGTTGTAGGGGGCTAATAAGAGTAGAGGCCCGTAATTTCCTGAGTTTCACAAATATAAGCATACTTGGTATTGTTTTTTAGTTAGAGGCTATGCACAGTTTTGTGTTTATATGTATTCTTGCCAGACCTATGAAAGTCAAAGAACCTCATTATATTCACTTTTCACAGATTTTGGGTTAAATATGAATGTCCAACCACCTTTTATCAGTATGTTCTCTGCGTTGTCATCGTAATATCCGTTTCTAGTGATTACCACAGTCTCAAAGAAATTTTCAGAGATTCTATAGGTTTTTTGACCTACTCTTTCGATAATTCCAAAAGCTTTCCCTTTCAAAACGAATCTATGGACGTATCTGTAATTGAATAATCCTGTGAGGTCTGAGTATCTGAAGGTATAAAGGTTGTTCATTACTAAAAAGAGGACTAGCGGAGTAAATTCGATTACAAGCTTCCGTTTCCAGTATTTCATATTTACATCAGCTCTTGTCATAATTCCATCTCCCCAATTAAGATTAGGACCTTGAATGTACTTTCAGAAGTGGCTTCAAATCTCGCCACAACAGCTTCATCCCCGTTTAAATCCCATGCAGATGGAATGTAAATCTGGATGGTCTTTTGATTCCACACATAAACGCTTTTAACAATTGTAGCATCTCTTAAATATATGGTTACTTTCAGTCTCTCCCCTGCTCGAATAAGTTTTTTCAGAGTGTAAGGAATATCCACGAGAATCTTCTCTGGTCTTCTTTCGTTCCACCAAAATCTTCCAAATTTAAAAAATTCAGTTTTTGTTTGAAATCTCTCAAAATTACTGGCTTTCAATATTACCTACCTCCAGATTACTGATTTTGCCGTTTTCACCCAAGGGGATCTCAGGCATGAATCTTCTCTTCTTTAGCTTCATACTCTCCCATCTGTGGGTTCTCTTCATCCCATGTGGCCAGCTCGGGTGTGAGCAAAGAGTCATTGAGAATCTCAAAGGCCTGATTAAGGAACTCCATCTTATGTTTGAGAGGCATCATTGTGAAAGTGTCCACTGCAACCTCCAATAATCTGTCTCTTGGAATTTTTACGCTCAGGAATTTGCCAAACCTATATTCGACCATCTCACCAGTCCGTGAAATGCCGAGCTCTGTTCCACGAAAAGCCATTGAGTATTTCATTATCATGCGGCACCCTTCTTCACTCTCTCCTCGCATTTCAAAGTGAGCGATACAGTGGTCTTTTTTCTGCTCTGCCATCTAAATCACCCCGTCATGTCGAAAACTTCCTCCTCAGGCTCTTTCTGCTTGACCTCTCTGACCCAGAAAGCGCCAACTTCCTTCCATGTGTCTCCTTCCCTGATAACCAGTCTGAAGGCCGGTTGAGTGTCTTTCTCTCTTTTTTCGTTCTTGAAGAGGTATGCCTCTCTCCTGCCAAGTATTCCAAAATCCACCATTCCTGCAAGGTACTTTTTGCCCGCGTTCTGCTTATGCTGGGGCAACACAACCACCTCCAGACCTGCCCAAAATTTCCCTCAGTGTGCCCTCCAACGTGTTACAAAATCCCGATACTCTACGACCCCATACATTCCTACATCTCGACTGCACGTCCATACCTCTCCTCACCTCCACCACTTCTTCCTCCCCTTTGATGAGGGAGGAGTATGAAGGATGTATTTCCTATAAATCCAGTCTCCAAATTCCTCAACACTCCCGGAAAAGACTGGAATTAGATGATCAGCTCTCAAGAACTCTCCAGAATTCACTCTCTGATACCTGTCGAACTCGAAAAGTCTGACTCTATCATCAATTCTCTCGATGTAGTAAAGGGGGACTCTTAAAGCCCTGGCAACCTTTTTGAGAGTAACGGCCTGATAACCTCTGATCTTCAGCTTTCCGTTCTTCTCCTCGAAAATTGCCCTGATTCTTGGCCCGACATCAAGGATCGTGTCTATGTTGGTGATAACTACCCTGTCAGTTACTCCTCTGTACGGCTTCAGGGCCTCCCAAATCGTATTTTCAATATAGTTTCCGCAGTGGGGACACCTCACAGTATCGCCTCCTCCAGAAACAGATCCGCCTCGTCAGCAGGCTCAGCTACTCCCCTTTTCAGGAAAACATCAGCATTCAGCTCTGGAAGAGTGACTATCATTCCATAACCGACCCTGTAAATTCTCCCGTCAACTCCCATTATTCTGTCAGCTTCAAGGAAACTGGTTATTCTGATGGTTTTATACTTCATTCATTCCCACCTCTCTCAAGTTCTTCCATCAAAAGCTCATGTTTCCAGTCATCATCCATCAATTCAGTCATGTCAAACTCCACCTCATTGACTACCCCAGAAGAGTCCGCTTCTTTCTCCGATTCATCCGATTCTCCGAGAAGTCTTAGAAATTCGTCATAATAGAGGACTATAGCCCTACCTCTTCCGTCAGGTGTTTTATCGTATTTGAAACCGTATTTATCGGCAATATTTCTTAATCCTCCTGCAATCTCGTATCCGGTTCTTCTCCGGACAGATTCGACAATTTCAGGTTTAATGTAAATCTTGGACAAGTCTTTTTTAGCTTTTAAATATTCAGGCAGAGCATCCAGTCTTTTCAGCTCCTCAATCCTTCCAGCCCAGCTCTCCATTCCCTCAGCATGCAGAGAAACACCGACATCCTTGACAGCCTGCAGAATGTCTTTCTTAATCGTTGAAACAATAAGATCCAGCTCATCAATCTCCTCCTCAATCTCTGCAGGAGTTAACGGCTTATCCACCCACTCAGGAACCTCAAGCCCGGCCTCAGCATACAGATACCTTAAAACCTTCCTTCCCGGCTCGATAAAGTCCTCTTTCATTATGTGGGGCTTGACTTTCTCCCAGTTCTCAGTGTAGAATTTTACCAGCCATGCACCGATATATGCCAGATCCTTTTCAATCTCAGAGAACCATCTGGCAAACTCATCCCTCTCCTCCTTGCCCGGCTTCTGCTTAACTGTGAACTCGAAGATCATGAAAGACTCAATCAGGCCCTTATCCTTCAGCATTGGCAGGTAATTGGTGGTCATGAAAACTGAGGCCCTGGAGTGGAACGTTCTTATCCTGTTCTTTCCCTCATACCTGTCTCTAATCGTTAGCTCTGATCTTGCATTCTTCAGCATGTCAGAAACTTCAGGAATGGTGATGGAGTCTCTCACCTCGTTGATTGAGATAACAAGAGAGGTTGAATCCAGAAAAGAACCCAGTCTCGCAACAGATTTAATTGATTGTCCGGAAACATAGAACGGCTTTTTCTTCGGACATCCCCACATTGCGAGAATTATATCTCCAATTGTGCTCTTCCCAGTCTTGGGCTCTCCTGTGAGCATTAAATGAAAACTCCTGACGTGGTTCTGTCTCTTAACGTATCCAAGAGGCTGGATAATTCCGAAAAGAACTCCTGCAACAAAACCATCCGCATGATTGTATTTCCTGGCCAGCTCATCAAGGATTGTTAAAGCTCTTCTCAGTCCTTCCTTTGAAGGCTCAGGAATTCTGACAGGTGAGCTTTCGTAATTGAAGAATTCCAGCCTTCCATCAACCTCGACAAACCCAGTGGCTAAAGAGGTATGCTTAATCTCAGCCCTTCCCCTTGTTTCAAAAGCATCCAGTAATGAGCTGACAGCATCCCTCAAAATCTGGAGTTTCCTTATTCCTTCCTGCTCCTTGAACCATTCAATTAATTCCTCAACTTTCAGAGGTGGGGAAGTTCTCTCGATCCCTTTACCAGGATACCTTATCGTAATGATATATTCCCTGTCTCCAGTTGAAGGATCGGCCAGAACCTTAACCCTCTCAATGCAGAACGAAGTTATGTAGTCGTATTCAAGAACCTCCCAGCCGTCCAGTGGGTATTTTACCTTAGCAATCCCCTTATCCGGATTGTTGACAAATGAAACCCTGAACCCTTTTCCAGATTTACTGATCTTAACGGGAACTCCAATAACCGATTTCTCAACAGGCTGGCCAACAAGATCCTCAAGTCTTGAAACGAAATCAATGGCTATGGTTGAGGCCTCATCCTCATTCTTTCCATCCTCCTTAAGAATCTCCCTGATCTCATCCCTCAGCTGGTTGTAACTCCCCCTAAGCTTCCCCGAATCTCCTTTACTTGCAGACTTAACCCAGCTGGATATCTTCTCCCTCTCAATTTTGTGCAGTCTGGCAAACTCGTAAATCGAATTAATTACATCCTCATCAGCTGAAACCCTTCCATAACTCCAGGCTACAGCCTCAAACCTCTCCTCAGCTTCCTCATCAGACTTTGAGAGAACGATTCTGTGGACAACTTCAGCACAGTCAGAGGGATGTATCTCAGACTTGGCCAGATAACCTGACAGGTGGAAGACCAGGCTCTGCCTGTGGCCCTTCCTGTAAACTTCAGAGATCTGGGTGATTATCTTCTCCTTGGTTTCTCTGTCCAGCCTCTTCCAGATTACTTTTTGAGAGGTGGGAGGAAGAGTGGGAGAGGGTGAGTTTTCCCCAGTGTGGGAGGATTCAAAGGGCCTTTCGACCGGCAGGGAGAGGATGAGCTCTGGATCAACGCTGGATGTTGGGCTGAACTCTATGATCTCGGCCTTGATGGGCTTCTCCGGATCCTTGAAGTTGTAGAAACCGGGAAGTCTTAACACCCTTGCACAGTCTTTGGCCTTGTTGTCAGCCCTGAATTCGCTCAGGAAAGAGATGAGGATGGAATTCAGCTTCTCAATCTCCTCCTTCGGAACCTCACGGCTCAGCTTGAACAGGATCTGAACACCATGACCTGTGAAGACCGCAAAAGTGGGAGTTATGCCATGCCCTGAGAGTTTTTCGCAGGCCCGATAGTGAACGTCAAAACACCTTCTCCAGATCTCCTCTGGGTCCAGATCTTTACACTCCTCAAGGCTTAGAACATCCAGATCCACCCAGCAGACATCAGCTTTATCAACCACAGCCTCCTTGTTCCCAGCCCTATCTTTCCTAGGGAGAACGCCGTAATAAACGTTTGAACCGTTGAAGCTGCGGGAGGAGAGGAATGAGAGAGCTTCACCAGTTGAGGAGAAGAAGTGGGATCTGGCTTTTCCCTTCTCGATTAGTCGAATTTCGAGGAGTCTGTTTCTGCTTGGTGAGACTATGAAATCCAGGAAACCTCGAACCCCACCGTTTAAATATCCCTTGGACCCTCCATTTTCTGAAGTTCCGACCAGCATGTGCCCCTCCCTTTCTAATTTTTAAGCATCTAATCTTACCCCGAGAAACTCTGCATAATGCTCAATTGCCCGTCTTACAATTTCAGAAGCAGATTTGTGGGCAATAGGTTTTGAATACTGCTTTTTCAGAATTTTATCAATGATTTTAGCGTGTTCTGGATATACAGTTATGTTAAGCTGGATCATCCCGTAATCCCTTAGCGTTCCCACCACTAATTATCACCTCAATCACTTAGTACATACTAAGTAAAGAACTCAAAAAATTTAAATGTTTCGGTAACACTTAGTTACTTAGTGGTTGGTATGAAATATACAGGGTTAAAAGTACTGAGTGATAGCAAGAGGAAAATCTTACAACTTTTAGCGAGTGGGGAGAAAACATGGGCGGAGTTGAAAATGAAAACAAAACTTTCTGATCCTGTTTTGGCAAAACATCTAAAAGATCTCCTAAAAATAGGGTTAATCGAAGAAAAAATCGACAGAGAAGACAGAAGAAAGAAAATCTATACGCTAAACTTCGAAAAATTGAAAGAACTTGGCAGAATAAGGAAAGAGGAACTCAACAAACTCATAACGATTTTGGAATCTGAAAATTATGACAAAGAATTTGAAGAAGAAAAAATTAATCACGAACTTTATCGAGCCCTAGATTTGTTATTGAACTTCATTGCTTTAGATATTGATGTCGATGAGAGACTATCTGATTTAGTGCTAAATATGGTTTCAGCTGGTTGGGTTAAATTTGAGGACAACAGGTTAGTACTCACTGATAAAGGGTGGAAAATCGTGTTTGAGTGGCTTCCAACAGTGCAGCTTCAGCATTATAGGGTGATCCACACTGGAACAGAGCAGATCAAAATTGATGATGAACTAAAGGACACCCTTTCAAAATTATATGCCTTGCTTTTAATTACAGGTGAGAAAATCCTTGATGTAATCCCAGAGAACGTGAAGGAGGAGTTTCTGAAATTTTCAGAGATCAGGAAAGAGAAGTACAAGGAGCAACTATCTCAGCTTCTTGATTGAAATCTTATCTTGTCTTCCGATGAATAGTATCTGATTGATCTTATCTTTCTTGACGTCAATCTCCATAGTACATTTGGAATTTATTGCAAATATAAAGCTTGAAAAGGTCGGGGGCGTTAGTCAAAAGTTCTAATGTTTTCAATAACAACATACTATGCCACATGCTAACACCACCATTTCCTGTGGATGTCCAATATGTCCAAAAACAGTCATGATGAGAAGACAATCTAAGGGATGAGTTGGGAGTTTAAGAGATAACCCCAGTTGAAGGAGGAGTATAGTCCCATGTCCAATACTTTTCATTCTGTTCTCGGTTGAAACTCCTGTCAGATTCCTCAGATTTCACTTGGACATATTGGACACAGTAAACAAACATATAATTTTGTGAGGTTAAGGTGTGTCGAACCCTGTGTCCAATGTGTCCAACGTGTCCAAGTTGAAGGGTGTCATGTCCCGTGTCCAATGTGTCCAATATGTCCAATTAGAAGAGAAGAGTAAAAGAGTAAGAGAACACCCTCACTGGGGAATATAATAATAAACTCTTTTTTACTCTAAACTCTTATTTTTTATTTTATTACAGCTCCCGCTAACTTTATCATTTTATGCGTATGTTATTTCATTATGCCTCGTCCAAACCTTGGGAAGGTTCGTGTCAGCCTGACTGTTCGGAAGGATGTCCTGGAAGCTTCAAGGGAATACATCCCTAACCTGTCCCAGTTTCTTGAGGACCGTCTTCTGGAGTTTCTAAGGTGGGTAAATCATCCTCTGGCAGGAAATTACAGTGGGTCCGGCCGGATTCGAACCGGCGATCACTGCCTCGTAAGGGCAGCGTCATAACCACTAGACCACGGACCCATCAGCAAGGTGTGTGAATGAGCTTGGGAATAAGAATTTTATGATGGAAAGCACTATTAATTTATGGTGATGGCTCATGTTAGGCTCAAGAATTGAGAAACTGGGTATCGGTATAAAGAAGGTTTATCCTGAAGACTGCCAGCTCTGCATCTCAGGATACACCGGAAAAAAGTGTAAATATCTGAAAAAAATAGGCAGAGAATTCTACTGCGTTAAGGATGCCGTAAAAGACTTTGACAACCGTCTGCTATTCTGAATTCCAAATATTTATATCCTCCTGACCTTCAGGTTCAACCATGCACATTGTTCATCCCATTGACTACCGGTATGGAACACCGGAAATGAAAAGAATCTGGAGCGAGGAGAGCCGCATACGAAGGATGATCTGGGTTGAGCTTGCGCTTCTGAAAGCACTTGCTGATAAGGGCTTTCTCAGCCATCAGGATTATGAAGTGGCGAAAAGAAACTCCCGTGAGGTATCTCCAGAGCGGGTTAAGGAGATTGAGGCAGAGATAAAGCATGATGTTATGAGTCTGGTCAGGGCTGTATCGGAAGTTGCAGGCAATGCAAGCAGGTGGATTCACTTCGGTGCGACATCCAACGACATCATAGATACTGCTGTTGCAACCCAGTTGAGGGACAGCATAAAGATTTTCGAGGTTAGGCTCGCCAGGCTGATCAGCATTCTGGCCGGTAAGGCCGAAGAGCATAAAAAAACTATCTGTCTTGGCAGAACACACGGACAGCCGGCACTTCCCGTGACCTATGGATTCAGGTTCGCCATCTGGACTTCTGAATTGATAAGACATCTTGAGAGGATGGAAGAACTGAAGAAGAGACTTCTCGTTGGTCAGCTGAGCGGAGCAGTGGGCACTCAGGCGGCCTTTGGGGATGACGGAATTGAGATTGAGGAAAGAGTCATGGGTTATCTGAATCTTACTCCCGCGGAAATCTCCGCTCAGATTATTCCGAGAGACATTTACTGCGAGTATGTGGAGTGGCTTGCAAATCTCTCAACAACTCTCGAAAAAATTGCCCTTAACATCAGACTGTGGCAGAGAAGCGAAACTCAGGAGGTTTTTGAAAGCTTTGATACCGAAAAGCAGGTTGGAAGCTCCACGATGCCACACAAAAGAAATCCCATTGACAGCGAACAGATATGTGGGCTTGCCAGAATTGTGAGGGGGTTTGTTGAACCACAGCACCAGTCTGCCCTGCTGTGGGAAGAGAGAGACCTTTCCAATTCTTCTGCTGAGAGAATAATTCTTGTGGAGGCAACGATTCTGGTGGATCACATCCTCACGAAAACGATAAGGTTGCTGAGAAATCTTCAGATCGATGAACAGAGGGCGAGAGATAATCTTGAAAGATGGAGGGGAATAAACCAGAGTGAGGCAGTGATGATTGCCCTGACGAAAAAAGGCGTATCAAGACAGGTTGCTCATGAATTACTGAGAAGGAACTCGATGAAAGCGTATCAGACAGGTAAAAGCCTTATGGAGCTTTTGATTGAGGATGAGGAATTGAGAATTTATCTGACAGAGGAAGAGATTGAGGAACTGCTGAAACCTGAGAATTATCTTGGGACTTCTCTTTCAAAGATCGCTCGTGTGGTCGAGAAGGCCAGAGAAGTAGCAGGAAAATATCTCGGCTGATCTGTAAACTGGTGCAGTTAGTTTTTTATTTATTTCTTCAGCTATCGCTTCAATTTTCCTGAATCAACCTGGGCCTGAGAGGTTGTATTCATACATCCAGAATTAATCCTGACTCTATCTTGGTTTTGCCAATAGTTTTATAAATCGATAAAGTGGGTTAATGCAGGAGGGCCCGTGGCTCAGCATGGATAGAGCGACGGCCTTCTAAGCCGTAGATCCCGGGTTCAAATCCCGGCGGGTCCGCTCATTATTTATTCCTAACTACTTTCTGAATTCATTTTTCTGGCATTCTGAGAGGGGCGGAAAAATGTCAGGAGAAAAGACAGATGGAGATTATTTCTGCTGTTCTCACGGAGCCCCGGTGATAGGCGTTCGTGGAGCTCTTAAATGGTGTAAAATAGAATGGTGTTCGGAAATTTTCATGCACTTGGTCTCAATGTCTTGATTAGGTTTTAAATAACCTCTGCCGGAAATGTGTCTGTGGTTGGGCAGAAGTCAGGGGTCCTTCTCCGTTCAGACCCATTCATTGATCTTTATCTGGCTCTTGGCTATTACCTGCCCTTTATATTCCTGTGGTCAGTGCTTGTGCCGAGATATTGTTACAGCAACTGTATTGGCTGTGCTTTTTATGAAGTCTTTGGTCTCTTTTTAGATTCGCAGATGCGGGGGGTGGGATTTGAACCCACGAACCCCTCCGGGAGTGGATCTTGAGTCCACCGCCTTTGGCCTGGCTCGGCAACCCCCGCTCAAAAAGGCTTTTTAAAAATTGTGTTTATTTAATTTATGGTTATTTTTTCAGAGCTTCCTTAACTGTCTTTATAGCGCACAAATCGCCGCACATGCTGCACGTTTCGCTCGATGGCTTGACTCTCGTGTGGATTTCCATTGCTTTTTCGGGGTCCGGTGAGAGCATGAATTGTTTTTCCCAGTCGAAATCCCTTCTTGCCACGCTCATTTCGTAGTCTCTCTTCATTGCTCTCTCTTTCTGACCTTCCTTCACGAGATCAATTGCATGGGCTGCGATTTTTGCCGCAATAACCCCTTCTTTCACGTCTTCTATTGTGGGCAGCCCGAGATGCTCGGCGGGTGTGACGTAGCATATAAAATCTGCCCCATGCATGCCTGCTATTCCCGCACCGATTGCAGCGGCGATGTGGTCATAACCTGCAGCAGCATCCGTCACAAGCGGGCCGAGCAGGTAGAGTGGGGCATCTCTCGTGGCGTATTTCATGGCCTTGACGCTGGTCTCAATCTGGTCCATTGGAACATGTCCGGGGCCTTCGACCATTGCCTGAACACCGCTTTGCCTGCAAACCTCGACAAGCTCTCCGAGGATTATAAACTCGGTGAATTTCACTCTGTCGCCTGCATCGTGGATGCATCCTGGTCTGAACGCATCTCCAAGACTTATGGTAACGTCATATTCTTTGAGCAGCTCGAGAAGGTAGTCGAAGTTTTTGTAATATGGGTTCTCGGAATCGTTCTGTTTCATCCAGGCAATGGTCAGAGAACCGCCCCGGCTCACAACTCCGAGCAGCCTGTTGCTTTTTTCCAGCCTCTCGATGGATACCCAGTTCACTCCAGCGTGAATTGTCATGAAATCCACGCCATCTTTTGCATGTTTTTCAACGACCCCGAAAAAATCGTCTTCGTCGGCATCGAGAATGTTTTTCTCTCTTGCAAGCTGATACACTGGCACGGTACCGAAAGGAACCTCAACGACATCCATTATCTTTTTTCTTATATGGTCGAGATCGCCCCCACTGCTGAGATCCATTATTGCATCCGCTCCAAATTTCTGAGCGATGATTGCCTTTTCTATTTCTTCTTCAAGATTGACATAATCTGCGGATGTGCCGATGTTTGCATTTATCTTCGTGGACATGTATTTTCCTATCGCTCTCGGCCTGAAAGTATCGTCATTTTTGAGAATGTTTTTTGGAATTACGATTTTGCCTTCAGAGATCAGCTTTATTATTTTTTCAAGCGTTATGCCCTCGTGTTTTTCCACATCTTTTAACCATTCAGGATATTCTCCTCTTCTGGCCATTTCCATGAGTGTTTCCATGAAATTTGATTTGATAAGTCAGTAATAAAAACATTGTGTGTTTTACCGCCAGTTCCATTTCCGGTAAAATTTGAGGTACTTCTCCTACACCAATTTTTGTTCCTTTATTTTGGGAATATTCTCATAATATGGGCAAAAGCTTATATACTTGGATTTGAAAGTTGAGGTATGGACAGAAAAATACACCTGGATGAAAATGAAATGCCCGATCGCTGGTACAACATTCTTCCGGATCTGCCGGAGCCGTTACCTCCACCGCTCGATCCTGAGACGAATGAGCCGGTTAAACCGGAAAAGCTCGGGGCAATATTTCCAAAGGAACTGATACGGCAGGAAATGAGTGATGAAAGGTACATAAAAATACCTGAAGCGATCCTCGAAATCTACAGGTTGTGGAGACCCACTCCTCTGATCAGGGCGACAAGGCTTGAAAGGTATCTGAAAACCCCTGCGAGGATCTATTACAAGTATGAGGGTGTCTCACCTCCTGGCAGCCACAAACCAAATACGGCCGTTGCTCAGGCATATTACAATGCGAAAGAGGGTGTGGAGCGACTGACCACAGAGACGGGTGCAGGGCAGTGGGGTTCAGCTCTCGCATTCGCAGCAAACCTGTTTGATATGGGATGCAGAGTTTACATGGTGAAGGCGAGCTATTACCAGAAACCGTACCGCAGGGTTTTGATGGAGTTATGGAACGCAGAGGTCATACCGAGTCCATCAAATCTGACGGATAGCGGCAGGAAGATTCTTGAAAACGACCCAGACAGCCCCGGAAGTCTCGGGATAGCAATTAGCGAGGCTGTGGAGGATGCGGTGAAGGATGATGGCACGAATTACAGTCTGGGAAGCGTCCTCAACCACGTTATGCTCCACCAGACCATCATAGGTCTCGAGGTGAAAAAGCAGCTTGAGATTGCTGAAGAAAGCCCGGACATAATGGTGGGCTGTGTGGGAGGAGGGAGCAACTTTGCGGGTCTCGTGTTTCCCTTCATAAAGGACGGTGGCATGGAGTTCATAGCAGTTGAACCGGAATCATGTCCCACACTGACCAAGGGTGAATACAGATACGACTTCGGAGATATTGCAGGCTTCACACCTCTGCTCAAGATGTACACTCTCGGAAAAGATTTCATCCCGCCACCGATACACGCCGGAGGGCTGAGGTATCACGGGGACGCTCCAACTCTCAGCCTGCTCGTGAAGTCCGGAATTGTGGATGCAAGGGCAGTCCCCCAGGTGGACACGTTCAGGGCCGGAAAGATTTTTGCAGAGACCGAGGGTGTTCCTCCTGCACCAGAGTCAACACATGCAATTAAGGTCGTAATAGATGAGGCGTTGAAGGCAAAGAAAACCGGCGAGGAAAAAACAATAGTGTTCAATCTCAGCGGTCATGGACACTTTGATTTGAAGGCTTACCAGGACTTCATGGAGGGCAAACTTGCATGATCACCTCCTTATTTTTCCCAGCAGAAATACTGCGGTTATGATCAGACCCACATCCAGAATTATTCTGATAAGTGTTGCCTTTCTGTAGTCAAAGAACATACCGATTGCCGAATTGATGTTGAAGTAAAGCCCCACTATGCCGACAAATGCAAGTATTCCTGCAATTATTTGAATCAGTCTCCCATAATCCTTTTCCTCAGCCATAGGACTGCACCTCCCGATACAATCGCGGTTACCAGCTCAAAACCCGGAGCCGCTCTGGGCATGTATGGTGGGGGGGTTGGAACAGGTCTTCTCAGTTCCTGCTCCCTAATGAAATCCTCCACCCTGAATGTATCTTCTTTCGAACTTCCCTCCTTGAAAGTTTCAGGATTGAGCTTCACAACGTTTTCTCTTTTCCCCGTGACGTAATTTTTGCTCCACACTTCGAGAACAATCCTGTAGTTGTATTTGTCAGGTAATGTGAGGTTGAATTTGATGAGGTTGGTCTTCCCGGATTCCACTTTTCTCTCGGCCCAGAACTCATCTGCAAGGAGGTTTGATTCGAGCTGCACTGCCTTGATCCTGAATCTGACCTTTTCGTAGGTCTCAATGCTTTCAATGTAATATGTCGCTGTTATGTTCACTCTGTCATCTGACTTCCCGGTAACCGTGAAGTCAGCACCCTTTATCACAATCTCCAGTTTTTCGTCGTCCGGTGGTATTGTGGACAGCCCGAATATGCTGATTTCACGGGTCGAATAGATTCGTCCATCCTTTTCAAGGCTGATTTTTACCCTGTAGTCGTGATTCTTTGCGATGGTGCATGTCAGGTTCTCTGAATGATACTCTTCTGTTTTTTCGGGTATTTTTCTGGAAAATTCATTGAGGAGTAGGTTGGTTGAGGCGTCAAAGAACTTTATTCTTAAATACAGCCCCTCAATGTCCTTTGATTTTGTCATTTTTACGGAAAAAATCAGTTCTGCATGGGTTGAGTTGATGTTCCCTGCCCTGGTTTCTACGTCTGTTATGTATGCGTATGATGATTTTTCGTCTTCCATCGGGAGGGCAGCTATGATTGCTGAAATGATGGCAAGGAGGGTCACAGCAATTGTGAAATGAAGTGTTTTCATATTGAAAATAGTAGTATCTGGAATTATATAAACTTTTTCAGATTCAGTAAAATTATCTGATATTGCAAAATTTCCGGTTGCTCTGAGAAATTATTTTGCCGAAATTCAGCAAAAATGAAATTTTTTCGCCAGAAGATGCTTATGGAATTCCTATCGCTTGAATATAACCCAGTGAAAAAGTTGTTGGAAGGATGGGGCCGCCGAGACTTGAACTCGGGTCTCCACCCCCCCAAGATGGAAGGATAACCAGGCTACCCTACGGCCCCCTGCTGAAGTTCAAGCTGAACTGGGTTTATATAATCTACGTTTGGTGTATTTTTGCCGATTATTTTAAATACTACAGTATAAATTTTTTAGCGATGGTTCATGCTATAACACGACACGGAGCAAATACCGCTGGTAACAAGTCAAATGTGAGGGTCATGCAGGGCAATCGTGCCCGCTACCTCTCAGCATGGGGTTGAGGGTATGTCTGAGCTGTCCGTGAACTCTGTCAAAGCCCTCGGAAATAAGCTTTTCAGCAATATCAAGTCTGAAAAAGAAGTTGTTCTGCTGAATGTAGCGCCGTCTCTATACTTCAAAGCTTTAAACGAGGTCATGAGGCTCTTAACGGCGGCAGGAGAGGGAATATATATTGCTCTCAATAAACCCTGTGCCTCTCTGGATAAACAGCTCAGGAAAGCCGGGATTTTCACTGAGAATATCAGGTATGTTGATTGCAATACAAGGCAGTTTGGAGGCCACGAGCTGGAAGACCCGAGGTATGTTTTTCTGGAATCCCCAAACCCTGTTCAGGTTATAGTGACGGTTGACAGACTTCTCAGAGAGCTGAATTCGGATTTTAAGTTCGTGTACATAGATTCCCTTTCGACATTTACTTTGTACAAGTCTCAGGAATCGCTGGTTAAGTTTCTGAGGCAGCTTACCGGGAAGACAAGAATCCACGGAACGTTCTGTGTCATTACTGTTCTGGAGAATGAGATCGATCCCCAGCATCTCTCCCAGCTCTCTCTTCTGTGTGATTCGCTGATAGAGGTGAGGTAATTGTTCAGAACTGGCATAGAGATAATTGATAGATTTGGCGGACTGAATGAGGGGCTTAATTATGTAATCGAGGAACCGGGAGCAGGGGGGAAGGAATTTGCATATTACTTACTGATGAAAAACACCGACAAGAATCTCAAGATAATCTCGATATCTGAATCCGGGGAGGAGATTTTAAAAGAGCTTCAGATGAACTTTTCGGATGAGAGCTTCAACAGAATTGCGAAAAAGCTCCAGATCGTGAGTCTTGACAGGTTCTACTTCAAGGGTACATGCATACCAGTAAGGTGGGTGCTTGGTAAAGAACCGGATCTGGAGGATTTGAAGGGGGAAGGAGATCTCTTGAGCGAACTGGCAAATCAGGTTGATGCGATTGAGGAAAATACTGTGCTTGTTCTGAATTCACTTACGGACCTTCTCAGAATTCCTGGGAAGTATGATGTTGGAGATATTCTTGCCATGATACACGGCCTGAGAAAAATCGCCCTGAGAAAGAGCGTTCTGGTGGTGATTTTGATGACGAAGGGAGTCATTTCAGAGCAGTATCAGAACCTTTTCCTCAGCATCTCTGATGGAATAATGTTTTTTGAGTGGGGTAAGCAGGGAAGCATGGAAAGGTGGCTGTATTTCAGAAAGCTTTCCGGTCTTTTGCCTCATCTCGAGAGAGAAAATATCACCCGCATGAAGATAAGGTTTGATCCTGCGGCGGGCTTCATGGTCACGCAGTATGAGAGGGTGCTGTGATGAGGTTGCTTTCCACGGGAATACGGGGACTGGATGCCATGCTTGGAGGAGGAATCCCCGAAGGCTATTTTGTTTCGGTAATCGGATTTTTTGGGACAGGTAAGACGACCCTGGGGTTGCATTTTATAAATGAGGGCTTCTCAGAGGGTGATAGCTGTCTGATCATAAGTTTCGACGAGGATGAGGAGAGCATTCTGGCCACAGCAGAAAACTATGGCATGGACTTTTCATCGGGCGGTGGAAGCATACAGGTTATAAAACTCGACCCTCTTGAGGTCAAGAAGAGATTTGAAAGTTTTGAAAATGAACTCAGACACATGTTCGAAAAGATAATGCCAGCAAGGATACTCGTGGACTCCATAACAGTTCTGGAAACACTCTTTGATGATGCAGGAAGGTACTCCTTCCTCTCAAAACTAAGAGGCCTTCTGAAATCGATAAACGCCACTGCAGTGGTCACTTCTGAGTGCGATAAGGATAACCCCCTCAGGTCAAAGTTTGGCATCCTCGAATATGTCTCTGACGGAATGATCTCTATGAGAATATACAGGGAAAACGAGCTTGAAGAGGCCACACTTGCAATCGAGGTTCTGAAGATGAGGAGAAGGGCACACATGCGCATTCCAAGGCCGTATGCCATATCTTCATCGGGGATCGAGGTATTCCTTGAATCAGAATTGATCTGAAGGGCTGTGGGATTCCGGGTGCTGAGGGTTTTCCGGAACCGGTCATCCAGCCCGTCATCGATTAAATAGCGCAATGTTAATATATATCTCACTTACAGTTATCATCATGAAGAGAAGAATTGTTATTCTCTTGGCTCTCTTTGTGCTGGGCGTTCTTGTTCTCGGCTGTGCCCAGCAGGAGGAAGCAAAGACAACTCCAACTCCAGCAAAAACTGTGGAGAAAACTCCGACTCCGAAACCAAAGGAAGAGAAGACACCTAAACCAACTCCTACCCCTGAGAAGAAGTCCACACCGACTCCAACGCCGACACCCAAGAAAGTCGAGGCAAGCTCACCACTGGTGGAGTGTACGGTCTGCCACACCAAGTCCACAGACTACAAGCCTCATGTCAATGGTGGCCAGTACTGTGCTAACTGCCACGGCAGCAACCCGCATACGATCCACGTTGGCCCAGGAACAATCAACCTTGAGTGCAGTGTCTGTCACGGTCCTCCTGACAACATACAGATACCCAAGCCCATCGAAGAGGGCAGAACTGTCTGTGAGAACTGCCACGCCTATCCTGATGCCACAAAGCCAAGCTACGGCAACCTTGTGAACATCCACCTGCCAAGAGGCAAGTACTGTACGGTCTGCCACGGAACGGATGTCTCCGGTCTGCACACGGCAGCAGACTCCTTTGTGGAGTAATCCCAGAGAATAGAGTATGAAACGAACCACTCTTTTATTTTTTGTCATAGTGCTCGCAGTTGTTGTACCAATGTGCTCCCAGAGCTATGAAAAAGCCCCAGAGAAAACTCCTGTCCCAGAACAGACTCCCCTCAGTGATGTTCAGAAGTCTGTGACTCCAACTCCTGCTCCAGAGACCGGTACAGACTATGGAAGCACTGCTCCGGAACTGGAAGGTCCAGTCTGTGAAAACTGCCATCTGAACAGCAAGAGACAGTATGTTCCGCAGGCGGACAAGGTCGAGGGACATCTGGACGGTACAGAATTCTGCCAGTACTGCCATACCAAGGGTGATGACGTGGTCAGAGAGCTGGGCAATCTTCACCACTCAAAATACTCGGACTGCACCAAGTGCCATGTGGATTATGATCTCGAGAAAATGGACTGTGGTTCTTGCCATGCATATCCTGACCCCTTTGAGCCGAGCAATGGCAATTTGCTGAAGATACACCTGAGCAGGGGTGTGGGCTGCAAGGACTGCCATGGGACTGATTTTCTCAGAATTCACCAGGACAAAAAGATTTTCCCGGACAAATTCGGCATTGAAAGCTGAAATGGCAGTGGGAAACAATTCAAACCTTATTTTTTAACACAATTGAACTTATCTGTTTGCTTTATTGCAGCATGATGAAACCCGTCTCACTCTTCTGCATAGTATTCTGCATTGAAGAAACTCCAGATTTTTTCAGCCGTCTTATCTCCCACCTTCGGTACTTTTTTCAGCTCCTCCACATCTGCGTTGGCCAGATTCCTCAAAGTCTTGAAGTGGCTGAGCAGATTTTTTGCAATCACTGGCCCGACATCCGGGATGGCTGAGACCACGTATTCAAGCTCCTCTTTCAGACTCCTTTTGGTTTTATCCGAATGCAGGGTGATCTCTCTTTTCTTAATTTCCTGCTCTCTTTTTGCAATTGCAGTTAAAAACTCAGCAGTTTCGTCCTCGTTTTTTGTAAAAATCACCGGAATGCCAAAATCAACCGTTATGGTCGCTATTGCCCCCCTTATCGCAGCGGGACTGACCATTCTTCTTCCGTAGAGGTTCTCACCTTCTATAATCAGAAGTGGCCTCTGATAACTTTTTTTGAGGTTTATCAGCTGGGAAAACAGCCTTTCCTTTCCAATCAGGCTGTTCACAAAATCTTCTGCAGTTTTTCTCTCAACCGCAACTCTCTCACTCAGAACGTAATCAGCAACTTCCAGGCTCTTTATTTCGATTTTTGCTCCCCTTTCTCTCAGTTTCTTAACGACTGAGGATCTCATCTCCCTGCTGTCTGCAAATATGATTACTTTCTGATCTTCCTCATAATCAATGTACCTTGCTAAGCTCTCCTCGCTCTTTCTCTCTGCGAGCTCGTCTTTTATTCTGTAAAGCATGTCATACATCATTTTCTCCTTTCTAACGCTCGCCCAGTAATACGCTTCATCTCTCGTCCCCCTGGTTATGAGAACTGCAATTCTTCCCTCTCTTCCTCTGCCCGTTCTGCCCTTTCTCTGTATCGCTCTTATCTCTGAAGGAACGGCCTCGTAGAAAATGACGAGGTCTGTGGCAGGTATGTCAAGCCCCTCCTCTCCAACGCTGGTTGATACCAGAACATTGATTTCACCTGCTCTGAAAGAGTCCAGAACTTCGATCTGTCTTTTCTGACTCATTCCTCTGTCGTCCTCTCTGTTGGCCTGGCCTATGAATTTTTCTGCCCGAAATCCTTTTTCCTTCAGGATCTCTGTAATTTTGTCTGCAGTATCTCTGAAGTTGGTGAAGACGATAATTCTGGATTCGGAATTGCTATCAAGCTGTTTTTTCAGAATTTCAAGCAGTTTTTTCACCTTTGGATGCTCGATGTTTATTTTCATGGCTTTGATCATAGCATCTCTGAAGACAGGGTCCTCGAAAAGTGATTTGGAGGCTCTGCTTCCTCTGCCCTTTGCCTCCCTGAACAGTCTTTTCAGATACTTTTTCAGAGCTTCAAGCCCCTGAGTCTCAATCAGCTCAATGGCGTGCTGTATTTTCATTATCTCGGCGAGAATCGACAGTGCCTCAAAATAAACCTGCTCTCCGCTCTCTCCTGCCTGGGTTTGAAGAGCTTCCTGCAAACCGAGTATCTCTTTTTTGGTAAGTCCCTTCAGATCTATTTCAAGCCCGAGACGCTCGAACCTTCTGTATCTCAGTTCAAGCGCCCTTTCAAAACTCTTTCTCACACTGTCCATCTCGGGAGGTATGTTCACCCTGATCCACTCAATGTCTTTTTCGGAAACGTAGGGCCTCACGTCCGGGTCGTATTCGGTTTTTATCTCGAGATTTTCAATGTACAGGTTTCTGATGACTTCTCTGACTCTTTCGGAATCGCTACCGGGTGAAGCGGTGATTGCAAGTATGAGTGGTTTTCTTGATCTGTTCCTGAACTCCTTTGCTATGAAGACGTAGGAGTAGTTCCCAACCGCACGATGAGCCTCGTCAAATATCGCAAGCACGAAATCCTCGAGGTTCAGTCTTCCAGCTATGATATCGTTTTCAATGACCTGAGGTGTGGATACGACGATTTTTGAAATTTTATAAATATCCGGTCTTTTTTCGGGAAGCATCTCACCGCTGACTGAGACGATGCTGTTCTCATCTATTTTCAGGGTCGCTTTCAGAAATTTGGCATGCTGCTCAACCAGCGGTTTTGTTGGTGCGAGAAAGAGGATTTTACCATCCTCGTTCAGCAGCCTTGAAGCTATTACAAGCAGCGCCACTACTGTTTTGCCGAGTCCGGTGGGGAGCACGATCAGCGTGTTTTTGAGAAGAGCTGATGCAGCAAGAGAAAGCTGATATCCCCTCCTTTCAACTGTCTTTGGTTTTATCATTGGGTGTGAGATGTATTCCATTGCTGGAATATCGGAGCAGAGTGTTAAAAAATTATGGCTTCATGTTTGATTTCGCATGCTGGAAGTTCTGAATTTCCGGGTGATCAGGAGCAGAGTCAGTCCCAGGTATCCGAACTGGAGGAAGACTCTCAGGTATTCCATGCTTGCGGAGTATCCGAACAGCACTGCAAATATGCTTCCCACAGCGCCCTTGTGGTGGAGCAGATTTGAAGCATCGATACCGAGATCGTAGGCCTTTTCGAAGAGCCACGACTCATACCCGCTCTCCTCTGCGACCTCTATCAGCTCATGGGTGCCGTAGCCGAGCAGTCCGGAGGCTATGAATGCAAGAAGCACACCTGTAACGAAGAAGAACTTTCTAAGGCTCAGCCTGTACTCGAACCGGAGTATTGCGATGCTGAGTGCGAGTGAAGCCGTTATTCCGAGAACTGCGCCGGTAACAGTTTCGACTGAATTCTGTGCGGCAAATGGAGTCAGAAACAGCACTGTTTCAATAACCTCTCTTACCACGAATATAAAAGCGATCAGAGCTATTCCCCACGCAAACTTCTTTTCAGCCCTGTACTCTATATCTCTTTTCACGTCCTTACCGGTCATCCAGATGATCATGTACGTGAGCACGGCAACCGCAAGGTACGATGCGAGACCCTCGAAAAGCTCTTTGCCATCTCCCTGCAGACCTCCGTATATCTTTAGAACTCCAACTGCAATGATCGCTCCCGCTACAATCGCCCCCAAAGCTCCGTAGTAGGCAAATTTTATCTCGCCCGCTCTGCCGCTCCTCCTCAGGTATGCCACGAGTATTGCCACAAGCAGCACGGCCTCAAATCCTTCTCTTAGTGTGATCACGAACTGTCCCATCATGCTAAACACCGTTAAAATTTAGGTCTCCCTAATTATTTAAATCTTTCGGTTCACCGAAATTTTCAATTTTCAGCATTTCGACCTCTGACCGGGAAGGCCGGAAAAGCTCTGATGTCAGGAGATACCGGCAGGAATGAAAGAGATTTGTCAGATTTCCATTTCGATTCCGTAAATTCTCTCAACGTTGTCCTTGCAGATTTTCATCACGAAATCTTCATCAAAACCCTTTTGCAGGAGTTCTCTGATCTTTCTTGGTACGGTTTTTGGACCGAGGACGCTTCCGGGCCTGTCTCTATCGTCTATGTAGTCTGTCTCTACAACAAACCTGTCGCCCTGCTGAGCCGCTTTCAGGACATTGTCTCCCATGGCGATCACAGATGGAAAAAATCCGAGTTCCCTGAATTCGTCTATTCTTGCCGGAGAAAAGTGCTTCACGACCCTCTCTCTGCTGAGACCAGCCCCGTCTGCAAGCTTTGCGATTTCCTCCATGCCCTCTCTCGTGTAGCTTTCGGTGTGCAGCTGAACCACGCACCCGACATCTTTCGCAACCTCAAATGCGTGCTGCAGAACCTCATTGCTCGTTTTCCATACGTACTCGCTCACCTCGTAGTGTGGACGGCCCGATTTAATTGCAATGGCTTTTCCCTCACTGACGTATTCGCCCGCTATCTCAAGAGCTTCCTTCATTATCTCAGCCGCTCTGTCCACCCCCCACCTCTTTGAGAGGATTGTTATCTCTGCAGGGTGGACTGAAAGGACAGCATAGGCCCTGACGATTTCATTTGCTTTTTCGACCAGTCTTACGTGCTCTTCAAAGATCTGTCTGAAATCCTCTCCTTTCGATGGGAGAATGCCGTAATGGTGACTGAGGAGAGAAACAAGGAGGACATGAGTCCCGCCAACCTGTCTGAACTGCTTCAGAGCCTTGAGTCTTAGGTGGTTGTACAGGTGCATGTGGTTGTCGGTGATTATCATGCTCTGGAAATGGAAGCTGCGCTTTAAAAACTCAGCCCCTTATCCTTTTCTTCAGAATATCCACACAGCCGGGAATATGGCTGAAGCGCATTTTGTTCTCCATGCTGATTTTCACAATCTGGCTGAAGACATCAGCTATGCTGTTGGTATCGTCAGCTATCAGCACTTCTTCTGCAAACCGTGGATGTCTGCCGAGCTTTCCACCGGCAAGAATCCTGAACTTCACCTGCCCGCTTATGGCTTCCGAAGGACAGGCTCTCATGCAGTCCCCGCACCCTATGCATTTTTCGCTGAAAACAGGGTACTCCTCCAGTTCTATGGCGTTTTCTCTGCATGCCTGCACACACATTCCACATGCTGTGCATCTCTTTCTGTCGACTTCAGGAATTATGAATGCCAAAGCTCCGAAATCCTTTATTTGTGGGGCTGCACACGCGTTCGGGCATGCCGAAATACCTGCTTTTATTTTCTCATGGCTTTTCCTGACTTTCCAGTCAGCCCTCTTTGCAGTTTCTTCGATCTCTGCTTCGATGATTTTCAGGTCTGCGAGGGCGTTTTTACACTGTCTGCAGAATGTTATTTCTATTCCACCTGACATCATTTAACGTCCTGCCATGGCTGAGATAAGCTTGTTCCCTAAGCTTTTAGGTTAGAACAACTTCTTTCTTTCATTTCCCGGACTCAGCGAGTATATCTCTTCAGGCTCGATTACAAGCGCCCCTCTTGGACTCCTCTTCCCGCCAGTTTTTTCCTCGACGAACTTCCTGATTTCTCTGAAATATTCTCCATCGTAATCCATCCATGCTCTGCCCTTTACGAGATATCCGTAGAATCCCGATTTTCCTCTTTCTGCAAACCCTATACTCGCTTTTCCGGTTTCCTCCACAAGTCTTGTGGTCTTAACTATGAAGTTGTATGCGACAACGACCTTCCCATCCATGTTTTTCACAAAACAAACCGGAGCGAGGTGTGGCAGGTCACCGCAGGTTGAAACCCAGAAAATTCTCCCGCTGCAGTCCCCATTGAACATTTCGAGTATTTCATCTTTCTCCATGATGCTGATTTGCACGCAAAAAATTAAAAGATTTTCAGATCACGTCCCTGGCCTTGCAGAGCATGCACCTTGCAGGCTGGATTTCTGCAGTGGCGCAACCCTTGCACAGGTTAACCGGGGCGAACGCTCTTTCAGGGTTAATTGCTATTGCATTGACCATCACGGTTATGCTTGGAGGCTCTGGAGCGAGAAGACAGGGCATGTCGATGAATTTCATGAGTGAGGCAAACCGGGTTGCGCTGTTGCATAAAGGAAATGCGTACAGCTCTCCGGAATTGAGCAGGTCAGACTCTTCAACCGGAGAGAAGTCTATTCTGTAGTTCCTGATCTTCCATCCGTTTCTTCCGATTTTTTCTCCTCTTGTGGCGAAGTCAAGGAAATCATTCACGTGAAGCTCCCTCACTATGTATCGCTCAAACTGGTTCCCCATTACGCTGTGGTAAAACCTTTCACTGAACAGCCTTGTGAGCATGTTTGCCGTGAATCCCTCATCGCTGAGCAGTCTGTATATGAATCCGGCTGAAACACCGGTGAAGAGAGTCGAGAGGTCGAATATGCTCTTTACATGTCCACCATCAATTGCGTTCCGTATATTCGTTTCAAGCAGCCTGTAGTGAGTCCTGAGAATTTCCATGTTCATCTCATCCCTGCAGATGCTGTAATACTGCCACCCTATGTGGTGGCCAACATCACCAACGTGGGTTGGCAGGACTGCAATGTTTGCGGGATGAACACCCTCATCAAAAGCCCGGTCTATGTACGGGGTGAATTTTTTGACGTAGATATCGTAATATTTTGCGGGATCAAATGACTCAAAACCGAACGATTTCATTATGGCGATCTGCATCTCCACCGGACTCAAAAGCATCCTTTTCATCGCGTTCTTTTCAGCATCAAGAGCCTTCTGGATGTTTCCAGTCTCTTTCAGAACCATCAGGAATGTGTCTCCGAACACGTATGATGTTAGCAACCCCCATGATTTGCTTGCCAGAATCGTTTTTGCATGCTCTCTGTCAATCCCCGCCCATTCAGCAATTTTCGCAAGAACACTCAGGGTTGAACCGGGGATTGCGGCGAAATCTTTCGCAGATGTAACGCCATAGAATCCGTTTGCCAGTCTCATGGCCTCTATTCCTATGATTTCATCACTTTCATCGACAGTTTTTGCAAGAGTCTCAACACTCTCTCTGAATGAGCTGTCCAGTTCTTTGAGCCTCTCGAAAGCAACTGGGGTCTGCATCCATTCGAGAAATGCCGACTCGAAGGGCTTTATGGAGTCTGTGAGGGCAGTGAGTGTCTCGAAGTGAATGATGAGTGAACTTCTGTAAAGCTGGAATGCTGAATCGCTCTGATTGTCGAGGGCTTTCATCTCTCTAACGGCAGTCACAAAACCTTCTGCATGTTCAAATCTGAATTTGTCAAATCTGTGTGTGTCGATGGCTTTTACCGCTTCATTCTGGAGCCTTAAAGCGCTTTCTGCAACCTCCTCAATCATGGCTACCACCCAGGAATTCGTGCAGTTTCATGCTCAGACCCTCTTTGATCTCCTCCACAATGTATGCACTCTGGAATGCTATTTCGGCTCTTTCAATGGGGCCATAAAGCAGAAAGTCGCTGAAAAGCTGAGCAGCACTGTCAACACTGCTCACGAGTATTCCGGTATCGAGCTCTTCCTTGAGGTAGTCAGCCATGTAATAGCTCACGTTCGCCGGTCCACAGCCTGCGGGGTAGGGATATGTGGACTTCACGAGCAGGAGAGTCTCTATGACCTCCCCGAGGCTTTTGATGTCTGTTGGCACAACATCAATCATCATGTTCTTTATTCCGAGCTGTTTGGCTCTCTGAATCAGACTTTCCTTCCTTCCGTCTCCGGAGAGGAGGAGTATTCTTCTGCTCGGGGAAGTGTATGATGGATCGTAGTCGAAGATAATGGCGTGTTTTATTCCGGCATCCTTTATTGCCTCAAGTTCTTCTCTGGTGTTTATCGGGTTGATTGAGTTGTATATAACTCGGTCTGAAAGACCAGTCTCTTTCACAAATTTCAATCCCTCAAGTCTTGCCTCCAGGTATCCATCGAGGATGAATGGCCTTTCTGTAACGCTTGCCACGAAATCTATGTACTTCACTATCGCGTCCCTCGTCTCGGCGACAACATCAAGTATGCCCTCAATTTGATAGTGGTCCGAGAGCTCTTCCTGCTTTAAAATCAGTTCTTCGGCTCTATTCTTGTCGAAAATTCCCTTATCGTGGTTCTCAACAATCTTGTGGCGCGAGTAGAATATGCTGCCAATAAGCACAACCCTGCTGAAGTCGAGCCAGGACATAAAAACGGAAGAATTAAAAAATATTAATAGCTTTTCGATTTTGCATGGAGATAAAGGGCGTTGCCATAGACATTGATGGTACCATAACAGACAGAAAGAGAAGGCTCAACTGCCGGGCTGTTGAAGCTCTGAGGAAGCTTAAAATCCCTGTTGTGCTTGCAACCGGAAATATTTCCTGTTTTGCACGAACCGCCGCAAAGCTAATCGGGGTTTCAGACATAGTAATCTGTGAAAACGGAGGCGTTGTGAGGTTTGAGTATGATGGAGAGGACACTGTGCTCGGTAACAAGGAGAAATGCTACAGGGCTCTTGAAGTTCTGAGGGAAAAATATGATGTCGTGCTTCTTGATGATGTTTATCGAAAATCTGAGGTCTGTTTGAGGCGAACGTTCCCGAAAGATGAGGCTGAAAAACTCATTGCCAGAATGGGGGTGAAATTACTCGATTCAGGCTTCGCCTACCATATTGCAGATGCTGAGGTGAGCAAGGGTAAAGCTCTCAGGTTCATAGCAGACAGGCTTGGCATTGGTGTGGAAGATTTCCTCGCCATAGGAGATTCCGAGAACGACATTGATCTGCTTGAAGCAGCGGGAGTTGGTGTTGCTGTGGCGAATGCGGACCTGAGGCTGAAGGAAATTGCAGACGTTGTAACCTCCCGGCCCAACGGAGACGGGGTTGTTGAGGCACTCGAGTTCCTGGGACTGATATGAGCTGACTCAAAACCTTATATAATCTGTGTGTGAATTCATACTGCCGATGATGAAATCTGGACATGCTGAAGGGTGATGAGCCTCCACGGCTCTGAGGTGCTGGTAAAATTCAATTTATTTCTTGAAAAAGAACTTCCATATCTTGTCGTTTAAATGGTGGATGTTCTCGATTGCCTTCCCCTTCTCACCGATCATGTCCGCTCCATCAACAAGTGCAACACCGACGGCCAGTGGAGTTAGCTTCTTCTCCACCACGATGTAGCAGAAATCGCCCTGCTTTAAACTCTCGTCAGCCTCGACTATACCTGGCTTCATCACGTCAGCACCATTCATTATGAACTTAACCGCCCCCTCATCCACGACAACTCTGCCCTTTCCGGGCATGAGTTTAATTATTCCGTAAACCGTGAAGTACACATTACCATCATGCTCCATGAGCAGGGGCTCGTTATTGACAAGAAAAACGGTTCTGCCATCTATATCGACCTTGTCGATTTCTCCAGATAATTCCACACCATAAGCGTCTTTAATCTTTCCCAGGATATTTTTGGTATCTTTTTTCCTCAATCTCTGCCTCTTCATCGTCTTTCAATTGTTTCACGGGTTTTAAAATTTTCACCTTTGTGGCTTCACGTCTCGTGTTGCTCTCTGGTTTTGTGATTCTCTGCATGAAAGCGGAAATCCCGTTCGGTGGTGAGTTGGTTGATTTCCCTTTAAAAAGCAGGTTTGTTCCATGTGTGTTGGCCCTGAGGAATTTGGTTGAGTCTTCCGATATTTTTAAATACACACAAACCAATGGGGATTAAAAACAACGGAGGAAAGAAAAATGGCAAGGCCGCTTGATGTGCTGAACAGAGCGTTGAACACTTCCGTGCTTGTCAGGCTAAAGGGTGGAAGAGAATTCAGGGGAATCCTGGACGGTTACGATATTCACATGAATCTTGTTCTCCTGAATGCCGAGGAAATACAGGATGGAGAGGTTATCAAAAAAATGGGCAGTGTTGTGATTAGGGGAGACACTGTTGTTTTTGTCTCACCATCGCAGTGAGGTGGTGCAATGTCGGATGGAACGGCTTCAATGGGTAAGAGGGGCAGGAAAATAGTTCATATCAAATGCAGAAGGTGCGGTAGGGTTTCGTTCCACAGGAGAAAGGGATACTGTGCGGCATGCGGCTTTGGCAGAAGCAAAAGGCTGAGAGGTTATAACTGGGTCAGGAAGAAGAAATCCAGATACTGAGATGTGTGGCATAACCGGCGTTTATTCCGAAAATGAGGCTCTGACCTCAAAACTCGCTTTCTTTTCTCTATATTCTCTTCAGCATCGCGGTCAGGAATCTGCGGGTATTGCTGTTTTTGGAGATTATATACACATACACAAGGGGATGGGGCTCGTAAATGACGTTTTCAGCGATAAGAAACTATCCGAGATGGTTGGCAGGATTGCTGTTGGCCACGTGAGATATTCCACCACTGGCGAGAGCAAAATTGAGAATGCTCAACCTCTGCTCGTGAAAACGAAGTCCGGGGCTCTTGCCATAGCCCATAATGGAAACCTCGTTAATTATCAGACCTTACGAAACCAGCTCGAAAATGAGGGTGCAGTCTTCATCACCGACTCAGATACTGAAGTGATTGCCAAGCTGATGGCAAAAGAGCTTCTTACAAAGGAACCGGAAGACGCTTTGAAAAGAGTTTCGGAACAGTTGAAGGGGTCATATACTCTTGTGATGGCTCTGAATGATACGCTCATAGGTTTCAGGGACTCGCTTGGTTTCAAGCCACTTGTTATCGGGGAAGGCGACTTCGGATACATCATAGCAAGTGAAAGCTGCGCAATCGACGCTGTTGGTGGCAGAATCATAAGGGAGGTCAGACCGGGAGAAGCAGTATTCATCAAAAATGGCGAGCTTGAATTCGTCAAAATAGAGGAATCCAGCAGAAAAGCTCTGTGTGTGTTTGAGTACATCTACTTCGCGAGGCCCGACTCTGTTATTGATGGTATCAGCGTTTATGAAGTCAGACACAGGATTGGAAAAATACTCGCCAGGGAATCTCCCGCTGATGCTGACATGATATCACCCGTTCCTGACAGCGGAACGACTTCTGCAATAGGCTTTTCCAAGGAGTCTGGAATAGAGTATCTCGAAGCACTGATAAAGAACAGATACGTTGGCAGAACGTTCATCCTTCCACATCAGAGCACAAGGGAACTGTCTGTCAAAATAAAAATGAATGCGGTGAGAAAAAACGTTGAGGGAAAGAGGGTCGTTCTCATTGATGACAGCATTGTTAGAGGCACAACCAGCAGAAAAATCGTCGATATGGTCCGAAGTGCTGGGGCGAGAGAGGTGCACTTCAGAGTTGGCAGCCCACCGATAATTTCTCCGTGCTATTTTGGCATAGACATGTCAACAAGGGAGGAGCTTATCGCCTCTAACAGGGAAGTTGAAGAAATACGAAAGGAGATAAATGCGGATTCACTTGCCTATTTAAGCCTTGACGGGTTGATTGAGGCAGTTGGGCTGGAAAAAGGCGAACTGTGTCTCGCATGCCTGACTGCCGAGTATCCGGTGGATGTCAGCGAAGCAATGGAATGCAGAAGATGCTGAAAAATATTTAGAGTTTTAAAATTTCGGGAACGTTTCTGTCATATGGGGGGCGTATTATTCCGTATTCAGTGATTATTGCGGATACCAGTTCGAGAGGGGTTGGATCAAATGCAGGGTTGTATACCTTCACGTCTTGAGGAGCCATCAGAGTTTTTCCGCATTTGACGTTGCAGTAGATGATCTCATCTCTACTTCTCTCTTCTATTTTGACGTCGTCTGCTTTCTTGCTCCAGTCGAAGGTTGTTTTTGGCGCTGCGATGTAGAACGGGATGCCATGGTGTTTTGCCAGCACCGCCAGCGTGTATGTTCCAATTTTGTTGAACACGGCATCTCTGACGATTCTGTCCGCTCCGGCGATAACCTTGTTGACCATACCCTTCTGCATGACTATTCCCGCCATGCTGTCGGTAATCAGGGTTACGTCTATTCCGTCCTGCATCAGCTCCCAGGTCGTAAGCCTCGAACCCTGGTTGAGGGGCCTTGTCTCACACGCATAAACCCTGATTTTCTTTCCCTCCTCGACTGCACTTCTTATCACTCCCAGAGCGGTGCCCCAGTAAACGGTAGCAAGGCTTCCCGTATTGCATATTGTCAGAATGGAGTCTCCATCTTCAAAAAGCTCCGCACCAATTCTGCCCATTTTCTTGTTCCTTTCAACGTCTTCATCGGCGATCCTCTCTGCCTCTTTTAGCGCCAGCTCTCTGACCTCCTCAACGCTTTCACCCTTCAGTGCCTCTTTCAGCACCCTCTCGATACCGACAAAGAGGTTTACCGCCGTGGGTCGTGTGGATGCAAGGTATTCTGCCCTTTTTTTGATATGCTCTTTAACCTCCTCAACGCTCGTAAAGTCTCTTTCGAAGGCTGCGAGAGCTACACCATATCCGCCTGCAGCTTCAAGGGCGGGGGCACCCCTGACTGCCAGTGTTTTGATCGCCTCTCCCAGCTCAACCACGTTCCTGCACTCCAGAACTTCGAAAGTATCCGGCAGTTTTCTCTGATCAATCAGCTTTATGGCATTATTTTCCCACAGGATGGTCCTCATGAATAACCACATGATATGCTGGCTATATATCCTTTACTTTACCTGCAATTTGCGGCAATTACTGTCTCCGGGTTTTGACAGACTGTTTTACCGGGTTCCTGGCGGTGTTTTTCCGTATCTGCACTCCTTAAATTGTAATTTTTAACGATGTTAATTATAAGCGCTAAATAATTTATGATTAAAAATAATGAAGGAAATCCCGGTATTTAAGGATTCGGTTTTTCATCTGCCTCTTTTTACACATCAATACTTCAAAACCTTTAAATATTTTCGAATGTAAGTATATAGTGGGGGTGAATGGATATGAACGAAGCTATGTTGGTAATTACGGTTGGCATTCTTGGTGGTATTGTCAATCTGCTGCTGGCCTACGTGAAGAAGTGGGAGCTGCTTGCGGTGTTCACGCTGGCTCTGGTGTTTCCGATAATCGGAGTGCTGCTCATAGATGCGCTGTATGGTAACATGGGCTGGTTTGGAGCCATAGTGATGTTCTCTGCAATGGTGGGTATTCTTGGACTGACAGCGATCTCAGTGGTTGCAGTTGCGGTACAGAGCCTGTCAACTGTCAAGGAACCGGAAAAGGCTGAACATTAAATTTAATTTTTTATATTTTTGGTGGTGGAATGAAGCACGTTTTTAGGGCCTTATTCGTATTTCTGAATATCCTGATCATTTTTCTGGGAGTGATTGTTGCCCTGAGATCAATGGGTGAAGAGTTCTACCCTGGCATGGCTGACAGGCTTCTCGGAGTCGAGGGCATCTATGGCATCAGTGGCGAGGCCAAGGAGCTGACAAAAAAACCGGTTTTTGCTGATGCCGGTTACTGCGAGAACTGTCACCAGGATGTATTTGCCACCATTAACAGGAATTACCATGGATTTGACTGTCAGACCTGCCATGGACCGCCAGATGGTCACCCGGGTTCCGAGATGGTGGTGAACAAGTCATCCGGTTTCTGCTTGATGTGCCACAGGGATGTTATTGGCAGATATGATGCCGTGGTTTCGACGGTTGGGGATGACCATGGAGATGGCAGGCAGTGTGTCGAGTGTCACAATCCCCACGAGCCATACCAGTGTTCCACCTGCCATTCTGACGTTTATGACAGGATTGTGGCCGGAAAACACACGACAGACTGCAAGGCATGTCACGGCGAAGTTGGAGACCATCCGAAATCACCTGCACCTGTAATCGAGAAGCCCGACAGACTGTGCCGGAAGTGCCATACGCTGAACATGCCAGCCGGCCATGAGCCGGACTGGAAATGCACGACGTGTCATGAACCTCACAATCCCATGGGCAGTGGATGAGGTGGTGAGCTTTGCAGAGGAGAGAATTCGTTAAAAAAATTATAGCCGGTTCGGCCATCGTGCTGATGATAAAGCCGGCCAAGAGTGATGACGTTTTCATTTATATTGTCGATGCTGCTAAATGCATAGGGTGTGGGAGCTGTGTGAGAGCTTGCAGGAAGGAAAATAAAGTCATGGAGGGCAAATACAGAACCTGGGTTGAGAGGTATGTGGTTACGACAGACGGCAGCATAGAGTCAGTCCAAGTCGAATCCCCTCACGGCGGTGAGTATGGGTTTGAGGACATTGAGGTTAATGAAGAAGTTCTGAGGACGTATTTTGTTCCAAAGCTCTGCATGCACTGTGAAAAGGCTCCATGTGTGAAGGTGTGTCCCGTAAAGGCGACATGGCTAACTCCAGAGGGTGTTGTGCTGATCGATAAGTCCCACTGCATAGGGTGCAAGTACTGCATTCAGGCCTGTCCCTATGGTGCGAGATACTTCAACCACCATGAGAGGGTTGTTGATAAATGCACCTGGTGTTACCACAGGATTATGCGGGAACTGAAGCCCGCATGCGTTACAGTATGCCCGACAGGAGCGAGGATTTTTGGAAAGCTGAGCGACGATCACATTCAGGCTGCTCTGAGGGACAGGAACATCCAGGTGCTCAAGCCGGAGCTGAATACAAGACCCAAGGTCTTTTACAAGAATGTCGGCTGGGAGGTGTGGTAAATGAGTGCTACAACGCTTTTTGAGGGCTACGTGTATCCCAATCACGAGGTGTTCTGGGGTATTCTCATCGTCATATATCCCTATTTCGTGAGCATCATTACAGGAATGGTAACCGTTTATGCAATTGCTGAATTCTGGAAGAAGGAACTTAAAGACCTGGAAAAACTCGTGGTGGTTTCAAGTCTCCCATTCGTTCTTTCAGCTCTCATGCCTCTGCTTCTTGACCTCGGTCAGCCCCAGAGAGCGTTTGAGCTCTACGTGACTCCAAATTTCAGCTCGGTGATGGCTGTCTTCGGTATTGTGTATCTGACCGAACTTTTCACGCTGCTCGGCGAGATGTGGTTCCTCTTCAGAATTGATATTGTTAACAGGGCGCTGAGCGAGAGAAACCCGGTTTTGAGACTCCTTTACAGAGTACTGACTCTGGGAGTTTACGATACGAGCGAAGAGGCAAGAAATGTGGATAAGAAGGTCATAAAGATTTTAACAGGGATTGAGCTGATTGCAGCATGGTGTCTCAGCTACGTTTCATTCCTGTTCGGTGTTGTCAAGTCAAATCCATGGTGGAACACGACTATTCTGCCTGTAAGTTTCGTGTTTGGTGGGCTTGCCGCGGGTGGAGCGATGGTTCTTCTGCTTTACATGGCATTCACTGCACGTTATGGCGTTGAAAGGAAGCCCGAAATCATAGCGACCGTGTCGAACTACGTCTTCTATTTCCTTCTCGCTGCCTTTGCTCTTGAAACGATAAACACCATCCTCTATGCCTACAAAGAAGACATTGCCTGGGCAGTCATCAAGCTTGCATCAACACAGCTTGCAATTCCGCTTGCAATTCAGGTCATAGGCTCGTTAGAGGCACTGCTGTTTCTGAGGTACATCTGCTACAAATGCAGGAATGGAAGCATGAACACGCTCTTTGTTACAATCGCTGCGCTGACGATTCTGGTGGTGGTGTTTGCAATGAGGTGGAACATGGTCATCGGTGCGCAGCTGATCGACTACAGCCTCAGGGGCTTTGTATCATACACACCACCACTGCTTGGAAGGGAGGGTCTGCTGGCTGCACTCGGCGTGCTGCTTGCACCTTTCGTGATGCTGCCAATAGTAACATATTTCTTTCCACCCTACGAGAAAAAGGTTAGTGTTAAGCTATGAAATGGACATGTCCGTTCTGCGGATCAGAAAACGAAACGAAAGACTACAGGTGTGAGGTCTGCGGGAAGAAATTCAGGGTATCCGGGGGTAAGCTGGTAGAGGTCAAGACCAGACCTCCAGAGTACCTGATCTCAATTTTTTTAATACTGGCCTTTTTGCTCTTCAATGCAGCCCTAATTGGAATCGAATATGCCAGTGATCCCCGGCTGTGCACAACATGTCATCAGATGGAGTACTACTTCCACAGCTGGGAGGAATCCACGCACAAGGGTGTGAAATGCTATGTCTGCCATTACGGCACAAATCCTGTGGACTTTATAAGGGGCGCATACCACTCGCTGTCAGTCCTTTCCGAAAAGCCCCAGGTCTACAGAAACCTGCCTGCCAATGTCTCATCTGACAACTGTCTTGCCTGCCACGGAAACATCACGAATGTGGGTTACCTGAATTACAAGAACCTCTCTTTCAGCCATAGCAACCATCTAAACGGATATAAGAGGGGTTTTCTCCATCTCGAATGTGTGAGCTGTCACAGGGAAATCGTGATAGGCAGCCACATTGCCGTGAAGGATACAACATGCTTTGTCTGCCACTTCTACAAGACCCCTGAGGGACTTCCAATTACTGGCTGTCCGTCCTGCCACAAAAGCCCGTCAGACAACATTGAGCTTGGAAACATATCCTTCAGCCATTCACTGCACCTCGAAAAAGATATCAAGTGTGAGTTCTGCCACAAGGAAATCATAAAGTTTTCCGGAAACATGTCTCTGAACTGCAAGCAGTGCCATGGCGACGATGATGTTCTCACGAAACAGCTCTCCGACCTGGAAATACATTCGGTACATGTGAATTCCTACAAGCTGGACTGCGTGACCTGTCATGAAACGCCGGAGCACAAACCCAAGGTTGACTTTGAGAAATGCTCACTGTGTCACCGTGGAATGAATATCAGGTTTCAGGGTCCGGCTGTGGTCAACGGAAACGCTGTAAAATTGAATGGAACGTTGAATGAAACACCCTACGACGTACCTATTTCTTCTCCCTGAACTCCTTTTTTTCAAGCTCCTCTGACAGAAAATCTCTACCTGCAATGTCTATAATCGATAAGCCGCTTTTCAAACTCTTTGCCTCAATCTCTGACATTTTTTCAACGAATACGCTGTCATCTATTATGGCGCTGTTGCCGTGAGGGTCTTCAAGAATCAGCGTAAGCGTTTCACTGCCGTCCATTGCCTTTTTTAGCTTTTCAAGAATGAAATCGCAGCGCTTTACGGCCTCTTCATCACCAGAGTTCCATCGCCTGGCAGTTTCGACTATATCAATGAATCTCACGAGAACGCCCTCGACATTCGTTATGAATCCCTGGCTGGCGGGGCCAGGTTCAAGGGCGAGACCGAGTTCGGGAATTCTTATCGTTCCGGACGTTGATCTGACGACCTTTGCGAAAAGGGTTTTTTCGCTTATTTTGAGGGTGAATCTCACGGGATCTTTAATCTCGGCTGAAAAGGAATCTGAATGTCTGAATCCACATTTACAGCTAATTGATGTGATCAGAAGTTTACCAAAATAAGGGGTATCATAAATTGCAGTTATTACGTCCAGCTCCTCTCCGCAGGCAGGACAGGGGATCATTTTCTGGTTCCCTTTATTTTGTTCCTGTCCACCTTTATGCCCATGGGGGTGATGATCACATAATCCTCACCAAGTCCGACTATATCTCCGTGGACATCTTCTGCAAGCTGTTTCAGGTCTTTCAGTACTCTATCGAGCGTGAGTTTGTCGTGCTTGAGGAATGCAACATCTGCTATGACTATATTTCCATCATAAACCTGTCTTCTTATTTCAGGAATTTCATTGAGACTGGTAACCTCGGCAACCTTGATGTATGTCTCGCTGTCACCCTCAAGCTCGGCTTCAAATTCGCTTAAGTCCAGTTCCTCATATTCTTCTACATTGATTCTTTCCTGTTTGCCAAAGAGCTTTTCCATCAGACTCATGACACTCACCTGAAAAACATTATTCGGAATTACTATTTAAAAGTTTCACATGCCTGAAACACATCAGCTACCGGACGCAGATTCAGATTCAGTCCTCCTGCGATTGAATAACTTTAAGCCCGGTGAAACGATACGCTGTGAACGTCTATTTTCCGACACGTAACTTCTCCACTCGCCGGTGTCCTGTTCTCCGGATGTTTCGTTTTCATGTTTGTTGGAAAGCGGTTTGATGCCCGGGTCAACTTCAGAGCAAAGTTATTCTGAGACTGTGGATTGTCTGAAACAAACCTTTAAAAAGCAATCAGGCAACTCTAATCCAATGACCACCACAAAAAGGAAGCTGGACCACATCAACATCTGTCTGAACGAGGATGTGGAATCGAGTTACACCGGTTTTGGAGATGTTACGTTTATCCACAATCCGCTTCCCGAGGTACATTATGATGAAATAGATATGGAGGTCAGTTTTCTCGGTAAAAAATTGAAAGCACCTTTTCTGATCGCCTCAATGACTGGTGGGCATCCCGAAACCTATGAAATCAACAAAAATCTTGCAATTGCTGTTGAGAATGCCGGAATCGGGATGGGTGTGGGCAGTCAGAGGGCCGGGATAGAGGATGAAACCGTAGCCAACACATTTGCAGTTGTGAGAGAACACGCACCGAATGCCTTCATCTACGCGAACATTGGTCTTCCGCAACTGATCGAGAAGGGCATCGAATATGCGGAAAAGGCGGTTGAGATGATTGATGCTGATGCTCTTGCAATCCATCTGAACTTTCTCCAGGAAATTGTCCAGCCTGAGGGAGACAGGAACGCCGAGGGCGGGTTTTCCATCATAAGGGAAGTTGCATCGGACCTGAAGGTTCCGGTAATGATAAAGGAAACCGGAGCGGGCATACCGCGTGAAATTGCATTCAGTGTGCGGGAGGCTGGTGTGAAGGCCATAGACATTGGAGGCAAGGGCGGGACAAGCTGGAGCGGTGTGGAGGTTTACCGAATTGCTGATGAACTCAACAGGGATGTGGCAAGAGATTTCTGGGACTGGGGCATTCCAACTGCCTTTTCAATTGTTGACTGCCACGATGTTCTGCCGGTCGTTGCCACGGGGGGCATCAGGAACGGGATAGATGCTGCGAAGGCAATAGCTCTCGGAGCCAAAATTGCAAGCTCGGCGCTCCCATTTCTGAAACCTGCGAAATGCAGTGTTGAGGATGTTGAGCGGAAAATAAGGTATTTTTTAGACGGGTTAAAGAAGGTGCTGTTTCTTACAGGATGCACCCATGTTTATGATCTGCACAAAACAAAAATTTTTGTATCGGGGCTGTTGAAAGAGTGGATTGAGTTCAGAGAGCTTGACTATCTTGAATTGGTGAGGAGGAGGTTTCATGATTTCTGAGATAATTAAGGACAGGGCGAAGCTCGTTAATGAAAAAATCGAGGAGCTTTTAAAGGAGCAGGAGCCTGAAGGCCTTTACAGGGCAGCGAGGCACTATCTGAAAGCCGGTGGAAAGAGGCTGAGGCCGGTAATAACGCTGCTTTCTGCGGAAGCTCTGGGTGAGGATTACCGGAAGGCGATTCACGCAGCCATAGCCATTGAGACGGTGCATAACTTCACGCTCGTGCACGATGACATAATGGATGAGGATGAGATGCGGAGGGGCGTAAAGACCGTTCACACCCTGTTTGGGATTCCGACCGCAATTCTGGCAGGGGACACTCTCTATGCAGAGGCGTTTGAAATCCTTTCAATGAGTGATGCCCCACCTGAAAACATCGTCAGAGCAGTATCAAAGCTTGCAAGGGTCTGCGTTGAGATATGTGAGGGCCAGTTCATGGACATGAGTTTTGAGGAGAGGGACAGCGTTGGGGAGAGCGAATACCTGGAAATGGTCAGGAAGAAAACAGGTGTTTTAATCGGTATTTCAGCATCCATCCCGGCTGTTCTTTTCGGGAAAGATGAATCTGTTGAAAAAGCTCTCTGGAACTATGGCATTTATTCGGGAATCGGTTTTCAGATTCATGATGACCTTCTTGATATATCCGGAAAGGGGAAAATAGGCAAGGACTGGGGAAGTGACATCCTTGAGGGGAAGAAGACACTCATAGTTATCAAGGCCTTTGAAGAGGGAATTGAGCTTGAAACGTTTGGAAAGGGCAGGGCAAGCGAGGAGGAGCTTGAAAGGGACATTAAGAAACTCTTCGATTGTGGTGCGGTGGATTATGCGAGGGAAAGGGCCAGGGAATATATCGAGATGGCGAAGAAGAACCTTGAGGTGATTGATGAGTCTCCCTCCAGAAACTATCTGGTGGAGCTTGCAGATTACCTCATCGAGAGGGATCACTGATGGAAGAACTGATCTGGAAGCATGTGGTGCTGAACGCAAAGAAATACGGAAAGCCCAATGAGAAGGCAGTGATCGGAAAAATTCTCGCCGAGAGTCCTGAACTGAGGAAAAATGCTAAGGAAGTGCTCGAAAGGATAAAGGCCGTAATTCATGAATTTGAAAATCTGGACGATGCGAGAAAAAAGGAGCTTTACGCTCTTTATTCTGAAGAGAAAAGTGGTGAAAAGCAGGATCAGGGTCTGCCTCCCCTGAAAAACGCAGAAAAGGGAAAGGTTGTGATGCGGTTTGCCCCCAATCCTAACGGTCCTCCGACCATAGGCTCGGCAAGGGGCATTGTTGTCAATGATGAGTATGCGAAGATGTATGGTGGCAGGCTGATTCTGAGGTTCGATGACACCGATCCGAGAACAAAAAGGCCCATGATTGAGGCGTACGACTGGTATCTGGAGGATGCTGAATGGCTCGGGGCAAAAGTTCATCAGGTTGTGTATGCATCCAGGAGAATAGACCTCTATTATGATTATGCTGTGAAACTGATTGAAATGGGGCATGCCTACGTTTGCAGGTGTGCAAGAGATGAATTCAAGAGGTACAAGGATGCCGGGCTTCCGTGTCCTCACAGGGAACGGAGTGTGGAGGAAAATCTGGAAGACTGGGAGAGGATGCTTGATGGCACTTACGGGGAGGGCGAGGCAGTCCTCAGGATTAAAACAGACATGGCTCACAAGGATCCCGCGGTGAGGGACTGGGTTGCTTTCAGGATCATCGACTCAGACCACCCTCTTGTTGGCGCGAGATACAGAGTATACCCCACTCTCGATTTTGAATCTGCTGTGGAGGACCACGAGCTTGGAGTTACACACATCCTGAGAGGCAAGGACCTGGCGGATTCGGAGAAAAGGCAGAGGTATATCTACGAGTACTTTGGCTGGGAGTATCCTGTTGTCAGGCTGTGGGGACGTGTCAAAATCCACGAGTTCGGAAAATTTTCAACAAGCACCCTGAGGAAGGACATAGAAAGCGGAAAATACTCTGGCTGGGATGACCCTGCCCTGCCTACCGTGAGGGCATTGAGGCGCAGAGGTTTCAGGGCTGAAGCTATAAGGAATTTCCTGCTTTCCTTGGGTGTAGGGGAGAACGACGTGAGCGTTAGCCTGAAGAACCTCTATGCTGAAAACAGAAAGATTGTTGATGGTGAAGCCAAAAGGTTCTTTTTCGTCTGGAAACCGGTTAAACTTGAGATGGATGGGTTGGATGGTGAGGTGGAGGTCAATCTTCCGGTACACCCCTCAAGGGATATGGGTGTGAGAACACTCAGGGTGAGCAGAGTAATATACATAACAGAGGACGATTACAGAAACTTCAGTGGTAAGGAGGTCAGACTGAAGGGGTTCTGCAATATCAGGATTGAAAACAGAAAGGCGGTGTATCTTGGAGACGACATAGAGAGCGCAAAGAAGGGCAGGAACATCATACACTGGTTGCCAGAGGGGCAGGTTATCGGGGGTGAGGTTATAACTCCGGAGGGTACTGTGCAGGGTCTTTTCGAGTCGAATGCTGTAGACGCTGAGGGAGAAGTTGTTCAGTTTGAAAGATATGCGTTCTGCAGAATTGAAAGGGCCGGAGAAAGGATTACTGCGGTATACACACATCCCTGAATTATTGCATTTTTAATTCCGAAAATATTTTTGTAAAAAATTAAAGGGATAGCAGGTCCTTTGCCACGTAATATGCCCTGGAATGTCCGCAGCTTGGGCACTCTTCCGGCGGCTCGGTCCCGTAATGGACATATCCGCATTCGAGGCAGATCCATTCAGTTTCTTCATCCCTCTTGAAAAACGTACCTTTCTCAATCTCTTCGAGGAGTCTTCTGTATCTCTTTTCGTGATGTTCCTCTGCCTTTCCAATTGCTCTCAGTCTTTCAGCTATATCTGAATATCCTTCCTTCTCAGCCACATCTGCAAATTCAGGATACATCACGGAATTTTCGTGGTGTTCTCCAGCTATTGCTGTTTTCAGGTTTTCCACCGTGGTTCCCCAGACGAGTGGAGCCTCGGCTTCAATCGTCAGGGACCCGGCATCTCCTCTCAGCTGCTGTATGTATTTGAGGAGATTTTCGGCATGTTCCTTCTCGTTTTCAGCAGTTTCGAGAAATACCCTCTGCAGGAACACGTAACCCTCATCCTTGGCGACCTTTGCGTAGAACGTGTACCTGTTTCTTGCCATGCTCTCTCCTATGAATGCCTTAACCAGATTCTCTAAAGTTTCAGACATACTTTCTCACCTCTTTTTTTTAAATTCAAACTTTTAAACCTCCTGAGCATCTGCAGGAGGGTTGAACTGTCTCTTTCCAAGCTCCTGATCGAGCAGGAGCAGAGCGTGCTTATCGTCTCCTATAAGGCGGAGCTTACCGACAATTTCGCTTGTTGAAGCTTCTTCTTCCACCTGTTCAGCCACAAACCACTGAAGCATGTTGTACGTTGCGTAGTCCTTCTCCGAAAGGGCGAGGTCGATCAGATTGTGGATCCTCTTGGTTACGCCGACCTCGTGATTGTATGCCTCTTCAAAAGCTTCGAGTGGTGATGACCACTCTGCTTTCGGCTCCTGAATGGCATGAAGCTTCACCCTCCCTCCCCTCTCGTTTATGTAGTCATAAAATCTCATTGCATGTGTTATCTCCTCCTGCCACTGGACTCTCATCCAGTTGGCAAAGCCCTTTAGCTCGATGGAATCGAAGTATGCTGCCATGGAGAGGTAAATGTATGCGGAGTACAGCTCCCAGTTGAGCTGCTCGTTTAATGCTTCAACCATCTTTTCGCTGATGGAACTCATGTAATTTAATTAATCGATTAATGATTTAAAACTTTTGAAGTATTGATTTCTGAGCACAGGGATTGAAAATGTGAATTTTCACTCATCCGGATTCAATCAATTCAAGGTCTCGTATCCCTCTCTCTTGCCGAGTCTCTCGCCATAACGGTTGACTGCCACACTTCCTTCGACGATAAACTCAATGGATTCAATCTTTGAAAGACGCTCGCATCTCTCAGGACTGTCCGGGTTTACCTTCACCACTTCGGCTTTTTTCCATTCCTTTATCATTCCAAGCCATTCGGCACATTTTTCAGCTCAGGCAAAATTCGGTATTCTGCCATGAGGAGGATACGGAAATCTGGCTATCCTTCTCTCAATCATTTCGTCCCAGATTTTCTTTCTCACCCTGTTTTTCTCATGTTTAATGTTTTTAAAATCCATCTCCATGTCTCCGACAGTATTTACCTGCCAAAGTCTTTATAAATCCACCCGGAATTCTGGCAAAAAGATTTATATCCTCACGGCAAAGAGGCGAAGAGCCGATGAATGATGAACACATGTGAAGGAGGTGCATGAAGATGGTGTATGTCAGGTTTGATGTTCCTGAGGAATTGCAGAATGAAGCGCTTGTATTGCTGCAGAAGGTAAGGGAAACGGGGAAGGTAAAGAAAGGGACCAACGAAACGACGAAGTCTGTGGAGAGGGGGCTTGCAAAGCTTGTATATATTGCGATGGATGTGGACCCACCTGAGGTTGTGGCTCATCTGCCTCTTCTCTGCGAGGAGAAGAACATTCCATACATTTACGTGAAGAGCAAGGAAGATCTTGGAAACGCAGCCGGAATTCAGGTCGCATGTGCTGCGGCAGCGATCCTCAGCGAGGGAGAGGCAAAGAAAGAGCTTGAGGATATTGTTACCAAAGTTAACGGACTCAAAAAATAAATATCTCTTTTTTGAGGTGAATGGTTATGGCGGAAGATGAAGATATTCAACCAGCCGAGGTTGTTGAGATAGTGGGCAGGACAGGAATGCACGGTGAGGCTACTCAGGTAAAGGTAAGGGTTCTTGGAGGAGATAACAAGGGCAGAATCATAACGAGGAACGTGTTCGGGCCTGTAAGAATTGGAGATATTCTCATGATCAAGGAGACTGCAAGAGAGGCAAGGAAACTGGCGGTTAAGTGAGGTGATAACATTGGTGCTTGAAAAGAAAATATGCTCTTTCTGTGGCGAGGAAATTGAGCCAGGGACGGGCAAGATCTATGTGAGAAGGGACGGCAGAATCCTTCATTTCTGCTCAAGAAAGTGCGAGAAAAACATGGTCAAACTGGGGCGAAATCCGAGGAGGGTTAAGTGGACGAAATACTATGTCAAGGGAGGTCAGTAATCATGGAACGGACCTTTGTCATGATCAAGCCCGACGGTGTTCAGAGGGGTCTTGCAGGAGAGATCATATCCCGGTTTGAGAGGAAGGGCCTGAAAATCGCTGCAATGAAAATGCTCTGGATCAGCAGGGAGCTTGCGGAACAGCACTATGCAGAGCATAAAGAAAAACCATTTTTCAATGCTCTTATCGATTATATCACCTCAGGGCCTGTAGTTGCAATGGTGGTTGAGGGAAGAAATGCCGTGAGCGTTGTGAGGACGATGATCGGCAAGACCAATCCTGCCGAGGCTGCTCCCGGTACTGTGAGGGGAGACCTTGCGATGGATACCGGAAGAAACGTTGTTCATGCCTCGGACTCATTGCAGTCTGCGGAGAGGGAAATCGGCCTCTTCTTTAAACCGGATGAGATTTTCGATTACGCAAAAGTCGATGAAGACTGGGTTTACGAAAAATGAAGCAGCTGAGAACGCCGATTGTTGCTGTCCTCGGACATGTGGATCACGGCAAAACAACACTACTGGATAGAATCAGAAGGAGCAATGTTACTGCAAGAGAAGCAGGGGGGATAACCCAGCACATCGGAGCCACAGAGGTCCCTCTCACAGTCATCAAGGACATCTGCAGGGAGGTCTGGAATGCCAATGTGGTCATTCCCGGACTATTATTTATTGACACTCCTGGCCACAAGGCCTTCACAAATCTGAGGAAGAGAGGGGGGGCTTTAGCCGATCTTGCGATTTTGATCATTGACATAAACGAAGGCTTTAAACCTCAGACGGAAGAAGCTCTGATGATCCTCAAGACATTCAAAACTCCTTTCATTGTTGCGGCGAACAAGATTGACAAGGTTCCGGGATGGAAGAGCCAGGATGGCTCTCCGTTCATGAAGAGTTACTCCTTGCAGGACGATGTCGTGAAGCAGAGGCTGGACAACAAAATTTACGAGCTTATCGGTGAGCTGTATCAGCGTGGATTTTCAGCCGACAGATTTGACAGAATAAGGGACTTCACGAGGAATATTGCCATAGTGCCAATATCTGCAATGACCGGGGAGGGCATTCCCGAGCTTCTTCTGCTCCTTACTGGCCTGGCTCAGAGGTACCTCGAAAGCAATCTCAGACTCCATGTGGAGGGTAAGGCAAGGGGCACAGTCCTGGAAGTGAAGGAGGAAAAGGGTCTTGGATTGACGTTCGATGCGATCCTCTACGATGGAACCCTGCATGTTGGAGACAGGATTGTAATCGGCGGGATTGAGGGCGTTATTGTAACGCACGTCAGAGGCATCTTCCGGCCCAGGCCTGCGAAGGAAATGAGGCTTGAAAGCAGGTTCAAGAGCGTTGAGAGTGTTACTGCAGCGGCAGGAATCAAGGTTGTGGCCCCCGACATAGAGAACGTCCTTGCAGGCAGCGAATTCGAAACTGTTGAGGGCGATGAGGATATAAAGGCATTTGAAGATAGAATACAGAAGGAGTATCAGGAGATAACGATTGAAACCGATGATGAAGGAGTGATAATCAGAACCGACACTCTGGGCTCTCTTGAGGCGCTGATCAATGAGTTCAGAGAGCTGGGCATTCCGATAAAGAAAGCCCAGGTGGGTGATGTAACTAAGAAGGACGTTATCGAAGCGTCAGCCAACAGGGATGAGCTGAACAGGGTTATCATAGGTTTCAACGTGAAACTTCTTCCTGGAATAGAGGAAGAGGCTCAGAAATACGGTGTCAGGATTTTCACGGATCAGATCATCTACAGCCTGATAGATAATTTCACCCAGTGGAGGGAGGAGGAGAAACGAAAGAGGGAGAAGCAGAAGATCGAGTCGCTCATCATGCCCGGCAAGATTCAATTGCTCAAGAACTACATATTCAGGAGGAGCAAACCCGCAGTAATCGGTGTGAAGGTTCTTGGGGGAGAACTCAGAAAGGATGTTAAGCTGATAAAGCCAGACGGCACTCCGGTGGGCTTTGTGAGGAGCATGCAGAAAATGGGCGAATACATCAGTGTTGCGAAGGAAGGGGATGAGGTGGCAGTTGCGATAGATGGTGTTACTGTTGGCAGACAGATTGAGGGTGATGAGGTCCTCTATGTTGATTTGCCGGAAAGACATGCGAGAATCATTGAGAGGGAGCTTGTGGACACGCTGAGCGAGGGGACAAAGATGGCTCTTAAGGAGTTCCTTGAGATAAAGCGAAAAGAAAACCGGTTCTGGGGGAAGTGAGCTCGGGCGGTGAGACGTAATGTATATTAACATCTTCATTTCAGAAGCTTCAATCTCTTGCAATAACCTCTCAAAAAGGTAAGAATCAGATGGGGTGATGAAAGATGGAGTTTAAAGTCGTGATTTCAGATCCTTCAACCGGGAGAGCGTATCAGAAGGTAATTAGCGGTGCAAACGCAAACAAGCTGATCGGTAAGGAAGTTGGTGATTCAATAAACGGGACCCTTGTTGAGCTTCCTCCCGATTATGAGCTTGTCATCACCGGAGGGAGCGATAAGGACGGATTCCCGATAAGACCGGACATCCCCGGCCCTGTCAGAAAAAGAATCCTGCTTTCAGGAGGCGTTGGATACAGACCGAGAGAAAGGGGTATCAGAAAGAAAAAGATGGTCAGGGGCAGGGTGATAACGAGGGACATCGTCCAGATAAACATGAAGGTTGTCAAGCACGGAAAGGTCCCTCTGGAGGAGTATTTCAAGAGCCAGCAGGAGTAAATTATGGGGATCCTTGAGGATAAGAAAAGGGCAAGAACCTTTTACAAATATTTTTCAAAAATATACGATTTCGTGAACCCGTTTTTTTATTCGGACGAGATGAGAAAAACTGTTGTCGACATGGCCAGGGTTGCGAAGGGCGATTTTGTCCTTGAGGTTGGTTGTGGAACTGGCTTTACGACACAGGAGATCGTGAGGAGGGTTGGGGAAAGCAATGTTGTTGCGGTTGATCTAACCCCGGAACAGATGGCAAAGGCGATAGCAAGGTATCCCGGATCAAACTTCATAAGGGGGGATGCCGAGAATCTGCCTTTTGGAGATGATGTTTTCGACGCTTCCATTTCTGCCGGGAGCATAGAGTACTGGCCGCATCCTGCTGAGGGGATTAAAGAAATGGCGAGAGTAACGAAAAAAGGTGGCAGGGTGGTAATACTCGCCCCAAGAAAGCCCGACAACCCGTTAGCGAGGAAATTTGCGGAAGGGATAATGCTTTTCCCATCCACGCAGCAGATGATACTGTGGATGCAGAAAGCTGGACTTGAGGACATAAGGTTCGTTGAAATGGGCCCTTACTTTTTCTGGGATAAACTTGTTGTAATAATTTCGGGCAGGAAGCCCTGAGGTGGTTGTATGGACACGGCGAACGACATCAGAATAAGGCTCGCTGAAAAAGCTTTTTCAGAGCTTGAAAAGTCCCTGAATAATGTTAGGGTTCAGAGAAGGAAAGAGCTTGTTAAGAAGGTTCAGGAACTGAAGAGTGAGATTCAGATAATCAAATATTCGTACATGCCCTTTGGAGAACTGGCAGAGTATGAAACGACTGTCAAAATTTCCCAGTCTGCGAACGGGATTCTGGAAGCCATTGCCTCTGCTGAAAGGGATTTTCACTACCTCACATCCAGATACTGGCTTGAGTACCTGAGATTTCTTCCGTCTCTCCTTAAGAGAGGTGAAATTCAGAAGGCTTACGAAGCTATCAGGTATTTTTCGGGAGAGATAATTTCAGTAACTCAGCTTTCGGAAAATTTGTGGCTGTGCAACGTTGATTGTGGGTTTAAAATGGACGTTGTAACGAATTCTGAGGTATTCAGGAGCGGAAGATATGCGGTTGTGAGCTACCTGCCTCCAAGACAGTTTGGAAATGTCGTGAGCGAGGGCATGTTTGTTGATGCATCGCTTGACAGGAAGGGCGAACTTGACCATCAGGAAATTCTGTCAATAAAGGATAAGCTTGGAGAGGTCGAGGCCATGGTTTTAAGCATCCTGCAGTCCTAAGTATTTTTTCAGTTCTTCAATTCTAATGTGGTTCTTTACAAGTGTTTTGATCCTTTGTGCCTTAATCTCGCCAGTAACCCTCGCTTTCCTGAAAATTTCCTCGATCCTGATTGTTGTTGTCAGGGTGTCCTCGCTCACCAGTATTACAGGAACTCCTTTTTCCTCCGCACGTCCAATTATTGCTCTGTTCGGTTCAAGATTGCCTGTCAGTACTATGCATTTTATACTTGGTACGCTGAGAGCAACCTCCAGGAGGTCGTTTCTATCTCCACCTGTGATCAGAACGGCATTTTTCACATCTCTGAAGTATCGGAGAGCCGAGGAAGGGGACATGGCTCCGATAATCAGATGTTCGATTATTGTGTCTTTTTCGGGCTTTACGATGAACTCTCCACCAAGCTTTTCCCTTAAATCGCTGACGAACACTCCTGCGAGCAGAGGATCATGCGGGATGATTCCCAGAACATCCATTCCCGCAGACTCTATGACTCTGGATGCCACGGCCTGAGCGTAGGAGAGCTTGTAGCCCATCAGTCTGTTAATTATTACCTTCTCCAGCATCGGCCCAAAAACGTCTTTCGAGTTAAGCAGCTTATCAATAATGAAATCGTTCCGATATCTTGCGACCATGAGGACCTTTGGAGCAATAAGTCTGGCCACGGTGAAATCCCCAAGTCCGATTGCTCTGCCCGTCTTGTAGTCTGTGGAGCCTTCCACAAATACAACGTCCTTTCCTCTCGAGATTTCCGCATACTTCTCAGAAATTTTCCCCCTGATTTCTGAAGGTTCTGCGCTGAGTATGTATTCCACATATGGTCTGTCCAGCATCAGCCCGACAACGTCATCATCAATTCCGAGCTGCCGGGCAGTTATGGCTGCATCCTCGTCAGTAATCTCTCCTTCTCTTTTCACCGGGTTTACGGCAAATGGCTTGAAGTATCCTATTTCGTAACCCTCCTCCTGCAGAATATTCCCAATGGCTATTATCAGGGCACTCTTTCCAGAATACTCTTCCAGAGATGATATTAGGATTGAGTGGGTCATTTCGGTCTACCTCCTGCGGTGGATGTTTTGTCATTCCGGGTTTGATTCCCCTCTGCCACCGGCTTGATCCTGCAGAATCTACTTTTTTAAACTAATTAACTGTTTCCATTGCCTTCACTGAAATAAGTCGGGGCAACAAAAGCTCGTGGGCCTTTACCGTAAAAATATAAATATGAGAATCCATTATACTTTCTGGGGGATGGAAATGGAAAGGGACGTTGCTTTTGCCGCTGTGATGATAATCTCTGCAGTGATATTAACATGGAAGTGGCTGTCTCTCTACGATAACGTGGATGCTGTCGTGATTTTTTCAGCGTTTCTTCTAACGCTTTCTCTCGGCCTCCTTCTGATTAGCATGGAATACCGGATGGAAAAAATGAAGGAAGAGTTCGAGAGCGTCAAGAGGACTGTGGCCATAAACTCTGCAGATCTCGAAGAGAAAATAGAGGGGAAAATGAGAGCATATCTGGATTCAATTGATGACAGGCTTGACAAGATTGAGAGGAGGCTTTACAGGTAAGGTTATTTATTTTCAAGCACAGGTCTGAGCGTATGGGTGCGGATATTGGTGACATCCTTGAGAGAGATGTGGTTGAACTTGAATCTTTTTCAGGAAGGAAAATCGCCATAGATGCCTTCAACACAATCTATCAGTTCATAACGACCATCCGCCAGCCGGACGGTACCCCCCTTAAGGATTCACAGGGGAGAATAACATCCCATTTTTCAGGGCTTCTCTACAGAAATGCCAATTTAATAGAGAATGGTATAAGACCCATTTACGTTTTTGATGGCAAACCACCAGAATTCAAAGAGAAGGAAATCAGAGAAAGGATTGAAAGGAAAATTGAGGCTGAAGAAAAGTGGGCTACTGCTCTTGAGAGAGGGGAAGAGGCAAAGAAATACGCAATGATGGCCGCGAGGGTTGACGAGTATATAGTTTCCTCTTCAAAGAGGTTGCTTGAATTGCTCGGAATCCCATGTGTTGATGCTCCGAGTGAAGGGGAAGCTCAGGCAGCATACATGACCGCAAAGGGCGATGTGGACTTTACCGGCAGTCAGGATTATGACTCACTCCTCTTCGGATCTCCGGCTCTGGCGAGGAATCTCACAATAACGGGTAGAAGGAAGCTACCGGGAAGGAGCGTTTATGTCGATGTCAGGCCGGAAGTGATCTATCTTGAAAAGAACCTCAGGGAACTCGGTATAAGCAGGGAACAGCTTGTGGATATTGCACTGCTGGTTGGTACGGATTACAATGACGGGATTAAGGGTGTCGGTGCCAAGAAGGCTCTCAGATATATCAGGATGTATGGAGATATTTTCAGAACGCTGAAAATGCTGAAGGCGAGCATCGACAATCTTGAAGAAATTCGGGACTTTTTCCTTAACCCGCCTGTAACGGACAGCTATGACATCTCGTTTGGTCAGCCCGACGTTGACGGGGTGATTGAATTTCTGTGTGAGGAGCATGACTTCAGCAGAGACAGGGTTGAGAAGGCGGTCGAGAAGATTCGGGAGAATTTATCTGCAACTCAATCAACCCTGGACAGGTGGTTCTGATGCACCGGCATGAGGCAGTTGAGAGTTACACTGCCAGAGTTATAACTGTCTCAACCTCGAGATTCGAGAAATACGGCCGGATCGAGGGAGTTGAGAACATACCTGAGGATGATGGGTCGGGAAGATTGATTGCCGAAGTCCTCGGAGAGAGGGTGAAGAGCTACGTTCTGGTTCCGGATGATGCTGCTGAGATAAGGAAGGCTGTTGTTGAAAGCGAGGAAGATGTGGTCATAATTACGGGTGGCACCGGTCTGAACCCCGGAGACATTACTGTGGAGGCGATCGAACCTCTCTTTGAGAAGAGGCTTGACGGTTTTGGCGAGATATTCAGAATCGAGAGCTACAAGGAAATCGGATACAGCGCAATTCTGAGCAGGGCAACTGCCGGAATTATCGACGGAAAAGCAGTATTCTGCCTGCCTGGATCAAAAAACGCTGTGAGGCTCGGGATGGAGATTGTGGTTTCCATAGCTAAGCACGTAATCTCACACGCAAGGGGGATCAGATGATTATAAGGTATGAGGTTTTTGACGAGGATTACGTTCCTGAAGAGATACTTTTCAGGGATGGTCAGATCAGAAGGATAGCTTTCAATCTGAAGCCGGCCGAGCAGAAAAGCCGCCCCTTCAACATGCTCTGTCTGGGACCACCTGCCACCGGCAAGACCACTGTAATGAAGTTCATTCTGAAGGAGCTTCCGCCCAGCCTCATGGGTGTGTATGTCAACTGCCAGATCCACCAGACAAAGCAGCAGATTTTTTCCAAGATATTCGAGTCTCTTTACGGATACCTTCCACCATCTGGCACATCGTTTCAGAAGCTTTATTCAGCCGTTCTGAAAAAGGGTGTTGAAGAGGACCGGGTTGTTTTTGTCGTTCTCGATGACGTTAATTTTCTCAGCCCGAAACTGATGAACGACATAATTTATCTGATCCTCAAAGGACATGAGGATCAGGAGGGTTTTAAAGCCGCTGTAGCCGGAATATCCACGGATGCCAAAATTTCGGCAGCGTTTGATACCAAGGTGATGTCTGTTCTTCATCCAGACGAAATACTCTTTCCAGTGTATGACTTTGATGAGATGCTGGAAATCCTGAAAAAGAGGGCAGAGGCAGGGATTGTTGGAGGCAGAGTTTCTCAGGAGGCGCTTGAATTCATTGCAGGAAAGGCGTTTGAGTACCTCGACATTCGTTTTGGAATCCATCTCCTGAAAATGGCTGTGATCAGTGCAGACAGAAAATCCAGGGATTCGGTCTCCCTTGAAGATGCCGAAAGCGTTTTTGAAGATGGCAGATCTGTCTTTTTCAGGAAGCTGATATCGGCTCTCGACAGAGAGGACCTGGACGTTCTGAAGTTCATCTATGGCTCGGACATCAAGTTTACAAGCGAAATCTATGAGGCTCTGAAAGGGAAGATGGGTTACACAAAGTTTTACGAGATTATCAGGAAGCTGGAAAATCTGAGGCTCATTGACACTGCCGCAAAATATGAAAAGGGTTTGAAGAGGTACGTCGTGAGGAGATTCCGGAGAGAGGAAATTTTCAGGGCTATCGAGGAATTCGGGAGATGATTTCCTTCACAGTTTCAATGTCTGCATCGGTTTTGAAACTCGTGCCACCGAACCTTGTTCTCGAGGCCCGATGGCCATTGTCTCTGAGCCATTCTATCACTGCATCAAGCCTTGGGGGAGAAATCTGAAGCATCCTTGTTATTTCATGGATGTCGTAATGAGTGATGGTCTCGATCTCATTCTGGATTGCGGAAAAGAGTTTGCCGGTCTCGCCTTCTTTATTTAGCTTTGCTACAAACTCATTTCTGTGCAGTTCTCCCAGCCACAGAGGGCCGTACATTCTGAATTCATTCCCGCATACGCACACCTTTTCAGGCGTATCGAAAATGCTGATTGTCACTCTGTTCCTGCATTTTCTGCAGTGAAGGATGTAGCCGATTTTTTCGTACATTTTCCCGGCTTTTCTGCTTGACTTGCCTGTCTTCATGTGAACTCGGTAATAATGTTCCCTCGCCCAGGAAATCAGAACTTCTGCATACCTGTCGTACTTCGTGATCTCTCTTACGGCCTTTCCTATGAGCATTCTCAGGCCTACCTCGTGGTAGTATTCCGTTTTTTCTGCGAAGGCCGAATATTTCCTCAATCCAGAAATGGGCGCACTGCCACAGAGGGCAGATGTATCTGTTGCAGTAATGCTGAGGTACTTTTTTGCAGACCTGCATGCAGAGTCTATGAATTCGGATGGCGAACCGAACGGATCCAGATCCACATGTTCATAGCTCCTCTCACGCATAAGGGATGCTGCATCTCTGTTGTGGACGACTGCTTGAATGCCATTCAGGCTCAGGTTTCTCTCGATAACCCTGGCTGCTCTGCTGCTTATGTCATTGAACTCCACGCTGTCAAATCCTGCCTCAAGATATGCTCTGATTCCCCTTATACCGCTGGCGGAGAGAGCATCAAGGTAGCTTTTACTTCCAAGGTGTCTGAAAATTTCCATGTCCGCATCTCTGCAGAACTTCATTCTCGGATTGTAAAAAACACCCTCGGCTACGATTTTTGCCCGGCCCTCAACTATCAATTTTTTTCAGCACCTCCTTCACGACCTGATTTCTGTTTTCCGGGGTTAATGTCACCACTTCAAATTCTCTCTTTATTTTCATAACCAGAGGGTGGTTAGACCTGTAGTGAACAGTTACGATCAGATCTCTTTCGCTTTCGAGCAGTCTCTCCATTGCGCTGACGAATTCCCTGCTCTTGAGTTCCATGGGTCCAACCTCGTCTATGATGATTGTGTCTGAGGTGCACCAGCTCTTCTGGATTCTCTCAGCCACTGCATCCATGTTCTCGACAAAAACTCTGTATTTGCCCACTCTCGGAAGTCCCTCTTCTTTTCTGGCCAGCAGCGTCTCCTCTCCTGTTGAAAGGTCGATGATGACGAAGCCAATTCTCAATCCACGTTCCCGAATCTCATTTGTTATGAAACCCGAAATCTGCCTGCTGTCTTTCAGTGATTCGTATATCTTCAGACATGCAGTGGTCTTTCCAACGCCCGGTTTACCGGTAATTGCCACCCTCATTCCAGTACTACCAGAACCTGTCCTGTTTCGACCCTCTGCCCTTCCGAAACCTTTATCTCCTTTACTTTTCCGTTTGCTGGAGCGGTTATTTCGTTTTCCATCTTCATGGCTTCCAGTATTAGAAGAACGTCTCCCGTGCTTACGCTTTCACCTTCGGAAACAAGAATTTTCGTAACGTTGCCGGGGAGCATGGCCTTCACGACCTTATTGCCTCCTTCAACAGCCCCTGTCCTTACCTGTGGCGAGTGAGATAGCTTGGCGGACTTGATTTTTTCCTCCTCGACCTCCACCTCTATGATGTTGTCATCCACCTTTACCTTGAAGAGTGCGGGGGATATTTTTTCAACTTCAGCGTAATAGACATTTCCACCAACGCTGACCTTGAATCTTTTCATGGCCAGATTTACGCTTCAAGGATTATAAAAACGTTTTTCAACTTAACGCCTCAAATTCTGACCCTCCTTACTGCGATGTATTCGGGGCTCTTGCCGAGTATCGGGTATATGAGTGTTTTATTGACTGCACCTGAAAGTCTGACATCTCCTGCCAGCTCCCTGAGATTGAAGCTGCTCCTCAGCTTTACCAGGTATTTTGAATGTCTTAGCTCGGAAACGTTCTTGACCTGTTCATACACTCTGAATTCACTGCCGAATTTGAAGCCGGTCTTCACCATGAATTTTCTTTCCCTCAGATCTCTGTACACTGTGAAAATTTTCTCGAAATCCGGTATGGTTTTTCTGGCTAATTCCAGCACCTCTTTTTTTTCGACATCTGCCTCCATTATGCCTGTTTCCATTAGATAAAGCCCCTCATATATTGACATTATCACCCTGTTTCCTCTGAGAACCCCGTAAAAGTATCTCCTGTACAGCTCCGTGTTTTCCGTGATGAAGTAACCCCCGGAAAACCTTGAACTGAATTTTTTCAGCTCTTCGTAATGGTTCCCACGCCCGTCAAACGTCTCAATTTTGAAATAGGTAACGTCCGCCTCCTCATCAACAATAGCAAGCTTTTTTCCACACATTCTTTTTAGCTCTTCAACTGAAAAGCAATCCTTCTCACTTGCTGGAAAGTAGTCTCCAAAATCAAGAAAACGGACTCTGATACCTCTGTCTCTCAAATCCTGGAATACGAAGTATTTTACAGGGTTACACAGCTTGAAAAGCCGGTCAAAATCCACAATGTGTTCGTCATCGGAAAAAACTTCAAGTGTTCCTTTATACACGAGGTATGCAGCCTCTTCTGGAGTGAGGATTACGGAATTACCCTCAGCAGTTCCAAAATTTCTTGAAATCAATTTCTGGGCTTTTTCGACGATGATATTTTCTCCTCTAAGCAATCCCTTCATCAAACTTTTCAAACCTGATTGCTGTTAAAAATGTTGCGAGGATAAAATTTAAATTCCATGCCATGCTTTGACTGGTAGAGCCGCCGTAGCTTAGCTGGTAGAGCGCCGGACTGTTAATCCGGTGGTCGCAGGTTCGAATCCTGCCGGCGGCGTAAATTCGCCATTAAAATAGCTTTTTACCATGGCGAGGTATTCTCTAATCCGCAATTCCAAAAAGGCGGAAAGATTAAGCCCCGTAGCCATTGCTTCAGCCAGAATATTTTTATCCACCCAGAGTGTTAATTTCGTTTTATTGCTTCCGACCTTTGGCATGGCCAACACCTGCTTATTTATACGTAGGGATAAAAATAAGCTTATCTCCTTCTCCTTTTGCTTGCGCCCTTCATGGCCTCAGCCTGAATGAGTGCGAAGCTTAACAGGAGGTTCTTGCCCTTCCTTGCAGCTATCCACTTCTCTGCAAAGCTGGCGGGTATGCGATCAAGGCAGTTGCTGACGATAATGTACTCAATTCCTCCAGAGTGCAGGCCTTCTTTTTTAGCTGCCCGTGATGCTTCTTTCAGGCCTTCGAGAAGGTGCTTTTTTTTGGAATACCCGGTTTCCCATTAATTAACCACGCAATCTGGGTTGAGAGATATCTCCTCCCGGAGTCCCGGCCTCTAAATGTATGTACTCCAGCTATATGGCGTTACCGGGGATACCCGGTCAGTTCGTCTAACAATCTTTCGACTTCTTGGAAGCTGGACCTATTCTAAAATTCCTTCGACTCTCAAGGAATCACCAGAACCTGATTTTTGCACCAAAACCTCAGCATGTTCTAATGTGATAACCGGGAGTTAATGGATGGAAAGAGGCCCTGAGAAAGAAATTAAATACCATTGAGGGTAACTTATTTTGATGACTTCAATAACCCTCAGGGAAGGAATTTTCAGAAAACTCGAAAAGCTAAGGAAGAATGATGAGCCAATTGAAGAAGTGATTGAAAGGCTGATTGAATCATACGAAGAACTTCAGAGCTACATCGAAGAAAAATGGGAGAAAGTAATTAAGGACAGGGATAAGTTTGTTTCCTTGGATGAATACACAAGCTCAAGAGGACTTTGAATGTTCTTGGTCTCTCTTCACCCTGATGTTGTGAAGTTTTTGGATAAGTTGAATGAAGTTGAAAGAAAAAGGTGTGTTGATAGCTTAAAAAAGCTTGGAGAAGATCCATTCACTCCGAGATCAGGAGTATCAATTAAGAAACTGAAAGGAGAGAAAAGAACTATGTACAGATTGAGAGTTGGGGACATCAGATTTGAGTATTTTGTTGATGGCAAGACTGTCTATGTTGTAGAGGCATTCAGGCGGGGTAGAGGATACAGATAATCACTCAAGAACTTTTCTGATCTCTCTCACAGCTTTTATATACCACCTGAACCTGAACGAAGGATGCTCCGCCTTTCTTCAGCAAGAGTTGCCGTTTCAGTTATGGTTACGCTGACGCTTCATCATCTGTAAAACAGAATCGACACCCCGACACCAATCAGAACCTTTTAAAAATGAGCCATTTGCGGAATCTCTGAAAAAATTTTCAGAGGTGTTGGGATGGGCGAGAGTGATAAGGTGATGGGGCTTGATGAGGTGGTCAGAAAATTTGTGAGAAATGGAAATCACATTGCTTTTGGTGGTTTTACTCTCAACAGAATGCCAGTGGCTCTCATTTATGAGATAATACGCCAGGGTGTTAAGGGTCTGCACGTTTACGGACATTCTCCCGGTTTTGGGGTTGATATTCTGATTGGTTCTGGCAGTGTAAGGGCGATAGAGCTGGCCTATGAGGCGGATGAGGGTTTTGGTAGAGTTGGCCCGAGATTCAGAAAAGCTGTCGAAAGAAATGAAATCGTATGGGAGGATTATTCCAACTTTGGAATGACGCTCAGGTTTCTTGCCGGTGCGATGGGCGTTTCATTTCTTCCAACAAAAACCATGCTCGGTTCGGACATGGTGTCAAGGGAAGGTTTCAGCAGGGAGTTCCGCGAGAGCGATCCAAAAATTGCATCGAAAAAGCTGGAGGTAATTGAATGCCCGTTCACGGGAGAAAAGGTTGTTGCTCTCCCTGCGATAAATCCGGATGTTGCCGTAATTCATGCCCAGGTTGCCGATGCGGATGGAAACGTCAGAATTTACGGACAGGCGTTTGCAGACGACATAATAGCCAAATCTGCGGACAGGGTGATTGTGACCTGTGAGAAACTTGTTGATTCGGATGAGCTGAGAAAATTCCCGGAGCAGAATGCTCTTCCGGGATTCCTTGTTGATGCAGTCGTCCCTGTCGAGTTTGGGGCACATCCCACAAGCTGTGCCAGGTACTACGACTATGATCCCGAATTCCTGAGGATGTATCACTCTCTGGCGAAAGATGACGGGAGCTTCGCAGACTTTCTCGAAAAATACGTGCTGGGAGTGGAGGACCACGATGAATATCTCAGAAAGGTTGGTACAGCGAAGCTCGAGAGTCTGAGAGCGAGCTTCGAAGTCGGATACAATCCTGAGTTAAAGAGGGTGTGAGGTGGGTGTCATGAAGAGATATGCGGAGGATTACACCTTAACCGAGCTTATGGTCGTTACAACCGCAAGAGAGTTCAGAAATGGAGAGGTGGCTTTCATAGGGACGGGAATACCCATGGTCGCAGGGATGCTGGCGAAGCTCACCCATGCTCCCGACCTCACCATAATATTCGAGGCTGGAGCGGCGGATCCGGAGCTGGAACACCTTCCAATGTCTGTGGGTGAACCGAGAACCTTCAGAATGGCAGGAATTGCTGCCGGGCTGTTTGACATATTTTCCCTCACCCAGAGAGGCAGGGTTGATGTCGGGGTCATTGGTGGAGCACAGGTCGATAAATTCGGGAACGTGAACTCCACATGTATCGGAGATTACAGCAATCCCGCAGTTCGTTTTCCGGGCAGTGGAGGTGCGGGAGATATTGCATGCCTCTGCAGGAGAACAGTGGTGCTGATGCCCCACGAAAAGAGGAGATTTGTCGAGAAAGTGGACTATCTGACAAGCCCCGGATGGATTGATGGCCCCGATGGAAGGATCAGGGCAGGTCTCCAGTGGGGAGGCCCTTCGGCGGTAATAACCACCATGGGCGTCATAAGATTCGAGGAGAAAACAAAGAGACCCTACCTTGAATCATACCATCCGGGACTCACTCCGGAAGAGGTGCTGGAAAACACGGGCTTTGAGATTGACGTTTCAAAGGCCACTGAGACTGAACCGCCCACCGAAGAGGAGATAAGAATACTGAGGGAAAAGGTTGACCCTGAAGGAATTTTCCTGAAAAAATGAAATTCGGGTCAATTTCAAATTAATTTCATTATTTTCATGCAAGCAGCTTTCTTGCAACCAGCAGTTTCATGACTTCTGTGGCTCCCTCAGCAAATTCTATGGTTTTTGCGTCCCTGTAGGCCCTTTCCGCCTCACTGCCACGCAGAAGCCCGTGTCCACCGAATATCTCAACTGCAACATCGGCTGCCTTCTTGGCAACCCTCGCCGAAAGTATCTTTGCAACTGCCCCCTCGTAGCCCGGGTCGCTCATGTTTCTCGCTGCGTCATATATCATTCTTCTCAGGGCCTCTATCTCAACTGCAACATCGGCGAGCATGAACTGAACGGCCTGCAAATCTGACAGCGTTCCACCGAATGCTTTCCTCTTTTTGGCCCTTTCAACGGAAATTTCTAAGCATCTCTCTGCTATTCCAAGCCCTATTGCTGAAAAGGGCAGTCTGTTTGGAGCCAAGGTTCCCAAGGCGACCTTTAAACCCGCACCCTCCTTTACGAGAATACTGTCTTCATGAACCTCAACATTCTCAAACTGCAGGCTCGCAAGCCCGCTCCCTCTCATTCCCGCAAGATCTATTCTGCTGGCCTTTATTCCGTCACTCTTTTCGGCTATGAACGCTGTAAGTCCTTTTGGACCCTCCCCCGTTCTTCCAACGACTATGAAAACGTCAGCATACGTGCCGTTGGTGATCAGGGTCTTGCTTCCGCTGAGCGTGTATGCATCACCCTGTTTTTCGGCCTTCAGGCTTACTGAACCCGCAACATCACTCCCACCCCTGCCTTCGGTGATTGCTATTGTGCCTATGGATTTCAGCAACCTTGGCAAATACCTTTCCTTCTGCTCCTCGCTGCCATACAGCCTTACCGCGTCAACAGCCATTGAGTGAACGATAATGCTGTGGGCAACACCTGCAGAAACTTTTGCAAGCTCCTCTGCAACAACACATGCGTCATAGTAATCTCCGCCCAGACCCCCATACTCTTCCGGTATAATCAAACCGAGGATGCCGGAATTTTTGACAGCATCGAGCACTTCGCCCATATCGTTGTTTCTGTCAATTTCTGCTGCCTTTTCTTTTACAATGCTTTTCAATTCATCAACCATCATCTGCATAACTCTGTATGCATTAATCATGCTATAATAACGTTTTCGTAAATTTTGGCTGCTCAGAGGTGCACCTTCAGGGCTTGTTTGCGGGCACGCTTTTGTTCTTGCGTTGCCTTTCACTGCACCACATACTGAGAGGACTTAACCGAAATACTTATATAGAAATACCCACCCACCAAAGTTTGAGGTGATGTAAATGGCAACACTACAGGGTCAGCCCGTGCTGATTTTGAAGGAGGGAACCCAGAGAACTGTTGGCAGGGATGCGCAGAGAATGAACATTCTTGCTGCGAGAGTTATCGCTGAGGCTGTGAGAAGCACCCTTGGGCCGAGAGGAATGGACAAGATGCTTGTTGATAGCCTTGGAGATGTTGTGATAACAAACGATGGTGTTACGATTCTGAAGGAGATTGATGTTGAGCATCCAGCAGCAAAAATGGTTGTTGAGATTGCAAAGACTCAGGAAAATGAGGTGGGAGATGGCACAACCACGGCTGTGGTTATTGCAGGTGAACTCCTCAAGAAGGCTGAGGACCTGCTTGACAACGAGATCCACCCGACGATAATCGCAAACGGTTACAGGCTTGCTGCCGAGAAGGCGATGGAGATACTCAACGAGATTGCAATAGATGTGAGCAAGGATGATGAGGAAACGCTCAAAAAGATAGCTGCAACCGCAATGACCGGTAAGGGTGCTGAGGTGGCAATAAACAAACTCTCGGAGATTGTTGTTAAGGCTGTAAAGCAGGTAGCCGAGGAAGAGAACGGCAGGATTGAGGTGGATACTGACAACATCAAGATTGAGAAGAGGACTGGAGCGAGCGTCGAAGAGACGGAGCTTATTGAGGGCATCGTCCTCGACAAGGAGGTTGTGCATCCAGGAATGCCCAAGAGAATAAAGGACGCAAAGATCCTCGTCTACAACGGTGCGCTTGAGGTTAAGGAAACTGAGACAGATGCAAAGATCAACATAACCGACCCCGAGATGCTTCAGAAGTTCATCGAGCAGGAGGAGAAGATGATTAAGGACATGGTTGACAAGATTACAGAGGCTGGAGCCAACGTTGTATTCTGCCAGAAGGGTATTGACGACCTGGCCCAGTACTACCTCGCCAAGGCAGGAGTTCTTGCTGTCAGGAGGGTCAAGAAGAGCGACATAGAGAAGATTGCAAAGGCATGTGGTGCAAGGATTCTGACAGACTTGAGAGACATAAGCAGCGATGATCTTGGAGAGGCAGACCTCGTCGAGGAGAAGAAGGTCGGCGACGAGAAGATGGTCTTTGTCACAGGATGCAAGAACCCGAAGGCCGTTACGGTGCTTGTGAGAGGAGGAACAGAGCACATTGTCGATGAGATTGCAAGGGGACTTGAGGATGCGATAAAGGTTGTTGCAGTTGCTCTCGAGGACGGTAAGGTTGTTGCTGGAGCAGGCGGTCCGGAAATCGAACTCAGCCTGAGACTCAGGGACTGGGCACCGAGCCTTGGTGGTAGGGAGCAGCTTGCTGCAGAGGCATTCGCATCAGCCCTCGAGGTTATTCCCAAGACACTGGCAGAGAACGCAGGACTTGATCCGATTGACGTTCTTGTCGAGCTGAAGAAAGCCCACGAGGACGGCAAGGTTTATTCGGGTGTTGATGTTGACACAGGCAAGGTTGTTGACATGAAGGACACGGGAGTCCTCGAACCTCTCAGAATTAAAACACAGGCCATCGAATCTGCAACAGAGGTTGCAGTGATGCTTCTCAGGATTGATGACGTCATCGCCGCCAAGGAGCTCAGCAAGGGCAAGGGTGACGAAGGCGACGAAGGCGGAATGGGCGACATGGGAGGCATGGGCTTCTAAGCAAAAAATTTAATTCTTTTTTCTTTTAACCACTTCTGTGGAAGAACTCCTTAAAAAAGCAAATTCTATCGCCGAAATTCTCAGGCGGGAAGACGATATACTGATTGTAACTCACATAGATGCGGATGGCATCACTTCTGGAGCGATAGCCTACAGGGCGCTTGAAAGGGCAGGCAAGGAAGCGGACATTCTCTTTGTGAAAACCTTGGATGATGAAGCCATAAATGAAATAGCTGACGGGGGCAGGTTTGTCTGGTTTACGGATCTCGGTAGCGGGCAGGTAAGCTCTATAGAGCGTTCGGGAATAAGGTGCGTCATATCTGACCATCACAATCCCGAAAAAATCACCGACAACCAGATCAATCCTCACATTTTTGGGCATGATGGCTCGTACGAGCTGAGCGGTTCAACAACAACATACCTCGTTGCGAGATTTCTCGGACTGAATTTTGACCTCTCGGGGATAGCGATAGTCGGGGCTGTTGGAGATCTGCAGGACAGCAATTATGGCCGGCTCACTGGACTGAACAGACTCGTGCTGAAGGAGGCAGAAAATTCTGGCCATATAGAAACCATCAGGGATATAAGGTTTTTCGGAAAGCAGACCAGACCGGTTTTCAAAATGCTTGAATACACCTTCGACCCCTATCTGCCTGGAATTAGCGGTAATGAGAGGGGTGCAATCGACTTTCTGAACTCGCTTGGAGTTCGAGTTAAGGATGACGGGCAATGGCTCAGGTGGATTGATCTCACGGCAGAGGAGAAAAGGAAAATCACAAGCGAAATCGTGAGGATGCTGATTTCGAGGAGGTACCCCTTCAAGCTCATCAGGAGGATTGTTGGGGAAAGTTACCTTCTGAGGGAAGAGGAACCCGGAACCGAGGTAAGGGATGCAATGGAATTCTCGACCCTTCTGAATGCGACTGCTCGTTATGGTGAAGAGATGGTCGGTCTGAAAGTGTGCCTTGGAGACAGGGATGAGGCGTTCAGAAAAGCGAAGGCATTGCTCCAGAACCACAGAAGAAATCTGAGTGACGGAATAAAACTTGTTGACGAAATTGGCATTGTTGAGCTTGACCACATACAGTACTTCCATGCAGGGAACAGGATTCTCGATACCATAATCGGAATCGTTGCCGGGATGAGCTACTCGTTTGCGAACCGTGGCAAACCAATCATTGCCTTTGCTGAGAACGATGATGGAATCAAGGTATCAGCCAGAGCAACGAAGGCTCTCGTTGAAAAGGGTGTGCATCTTGCCCAGGCTCTGAAAATAGCTGCTGAGAAGGTTGGGGGAAAGGGTGGAGGCCACAGCATAGCTGCCGGAGCAACCATACCGAAAGGGAGCGAGGATGAGTTTCTGAAGATTCTCGATAAATTAATAGGTGAACAGGTTTTGAAATGAACTGAAAAATTTCGAAAACATTATTACTTTTTGAAAATTAAATTGAATCGGGGGTGATTGTGTGGCAGAGAAAAAGGAGAGAAATAGAGAACACCATGAAAAACTCTTCAAGGCGTCAATGAGTCCTGTTAGAAGGCAGATAGTGGCTGCAATCGGTATCCACGGTAAGAGCAGAGATGAAATAAAACAGGAGCTGAATCTGTCTGATTTTCAGCTTAAATTCAATCTCGACTGGTTGATAAGGGAAGGGTTCGTTGTTGAGGAAGACGGAAAGCTGAAGCTCACCGACGACGGTATAGAGCTGCTTGAAGCCGGTTAAATTTCCGGAGGCTTCCTATTTTTAAACATTTCAACCATATCTCTGTAGAACTCGTAAAATTCGCCCGAACCCATCATTATGTTCGGAACACCATTTACCACCGTAAATATCAGCACAGTATTCTGTCCGAAAATAAGTCCGTGAACGACATCGCTTTTTCCCATGAGGTTCAGTATCACCTTTTCCCTGTATTTTTCGAAGATGGCTTTCATTCTATCGTCAATGCTGATACCGTATATTTCCACCATCTCCGAATCCTTCACAAGGCCTTCAATGACGTTGTATGCAAGATCACCCTTGTGGAATGATACGGTCTCCTTTTTGCTTTTCCTCTCAAGCTCCTTCAATCCCTCGCTAATGACCTGCATTTTTTCTTTCAGCTTGGATGAAAAGAAGTCTATCAGCCTTTCGGCAGGTATTGCTCTGAACTTCATTGGTTTTCCGAAGGATTCAACGAGTCCCCTGTTTTCCAAACTTCTTATAACCTCATACACCGAAGTTCTTGGAATTCTGCTCCTTTCTGCCAGCTCCGAGGCTGACATTTCTCCTTCGGTTATGAGCGTTAAAAGCACCTTTATTTCGTAATCTGAAAGTCTGAAGTCTTTCAGCACTTCCACCAGTCTGTCCATGTCCTGATAGAAAACTCCAGCAATATTTATATATCTTTTGTAGCTACCGCTACGACAGGTGGTACGCATGAGGAGGGCATTACTGGCATTAATTGCATTCATACTAATTCTGCATCCGGTGGCAGCCATAAGCTATGCAGACAAGCCGTATTTCAGTGGGTATATTGCTCAGAGCAACTACCTGACGACAGGAGAAGAAAAGACCCTGTATGTGGTTTTGCAGAACAGTGCAAGACTCTGGAAGATTGACTATGCTGATCAGCAGGAATTTCAGCTATTCAGCAACAATCCCGATTACCTGAAAATGCTTTCAACGGCCTACAACGTCTCTGTGAGGTTTGAAAGCGATGGCCTTGGCGTTAAGACTCCTGAAATGTTTTTCCCGGCCATTCCAGCCTTCCAGCCCATTCAGCTTCCTGTAGTTGTTGACGCCTCTGGCGTTGAGGAAGGTGAATATGACCTCACTCTGAACATTAGCTATGAGGTTGTCGACGATGTTTCATTCTCCTCATCGCTATCTATCACTCCTGTGCCATCTCAGGACATCTACAACTACTCTTACAACGCAACATTGGGAACCTATCTGCCTGTCCCGTATCAGCAGATACAGGATTATCAGACCACGTATTCTCTGGATTACCTGAAGATTTACTACGCTGAGAAAACCCAGGAAATCAGGCTGAAAGTTGTTGTGGAAAAGCCAGATGTCATTCTGAATGTGACCGACGTCCGCTCGGACATTGTCGCGGGTGGCAAGGGAACCATCACACTCGTTATAAAGAACGATGGAAAAAGAGATGCAGAGAACCTGTTTGTAAGCCTCCTGACACCATCTGGCTTTACTGCCCAGGGTGTCCAGCAGGTGGATCTTGAAAGCTATACCAAAGCTCTTGAAACCATGCTCTCCCAGAACCCCATGTTCTCCCAGTTTGGACTGCAGGGTGCTGAGGTTCAGCTTCCGCCTGAGCTTCAGAGCATGCTGACACAGAGTGCCGTTTACGTCGGATCTTTGAAGGCAGGAGAGAGCATAAACGTAACCTTCAGGGTTACGGCCAATACCGGGGATGGAGGCTATTATCCATTCCAGGTAAGGGGAACCTACACTCTTGACGGGGACGTTAAACAGACACCTCCTGTGGCTTTTGGTGTGAGCGTGAAGGACAAGCCGGAGATACGCATTGTCTCGGTCAATTCCACCGTATTTGCAGGCAGCAAGGGAGATGTGATTATTGAGGTTGAATCAACCGAAACTCTGAAGGATCTGAAGGCAAAGCTCGAGACGAAGCCCCCGCTTTCGGCAATAACCGAGGAGTACTTTGTCGGAGACTCTGCAAAGGCCACACTCAAGTTCAGGGTTAAGGCAAGCGGGGATGCTGAAAGTACAGTGTATCCTGCGAAGCTCACTCTCACGTATGACCTGAACGGAAAGGAGGTTGAGGAATCGTTTGATATTGGAATCAAAGTGGGTGATAAGATTAAATTTGAGCTTGACGGTCAGGGAGAGATTCCGGCTGGAGAAGAAAAAATCATTACCGTGAAAATCAAAAACACCGGTGCATTTGAGGTGAAGGACGCCACCGCAAGAATCACGGTCGTTGATCCCTTCTCGACCACTGATGATTCCTCTTACATAGGCAGTTTAAAGCCGGGAGAGGCAAAAGAGGTCTCGTTCAGACTGAAGGCTGATAGGGATGCCACACCAAAGACATACGCCCTGAATCTCGAGATAAAGTACAGGGATCTGAATGACGAGTGGGTCATAAGCGATCCGGTGAAGCTTCCGATAGTCGTTACGGAAGGCAGGAATACTATCCCCGGATTTGAGGCAGTGGTGGCAGTTATAGCCCTGATTGCTGTGGCAGTCTGGATGAGAAAATGAAGGTCTTCGACCTTCTTTCTTCTTCTGTAGTGAAGGGAAGGTATCTGATTCTGGCTCTGGTAGCGGTAGCAGTTATACTCGCAATTCATTCGAGTCAGAACATAACGATGGATCAGGGTTATGAAACGTATTTCAGCAAGGACTACAGGGAGTATCAGCAGTACGTTCTGTTTTCAAAGAACTTCGGTGGGGGTGTCGCGAGCATCTACATCTTCATAAAGGGCGACGATGTTGTGAACTACGAGACATATGATTTCGCTCTCAAGCTTGGAGAGGAAATTTCGAGGATCGATGGTATCGGGCGGGTGAAATCGCCAGCCCACACGGTGGTAGATATCCTCGGATATCTGCCTGCTGATGAAGAAGTCCTGAAACAGCTGTCTTACCAGTATTCCTCTTTTTACCTTCCCAAAAAAACCCTGATGCTGATGGAGTTCGAGGTTACTGCAGATGAAAGCCAGTATAATTTCATAGCCAAGGAGGTCGAGAAACGAATTTCTGAAATTGAAAAGCCCCCCGGAATCGTGGTCGAGGCCACAGGAAATCCAATGATAATGTACCAGGTGGATAAGAGCATTGGAGAAAGCATGGGGACTATGGGGGCTGTAGCCGTAGTGTTGATGGTGGTGACGCTTGTCATAGTTTTCAGGGGCGTTGTTGAACTCAAGAGGTATCTTCTTCTGCCCCTCGTGATATCGATTCTCACGTTCCTGTTTGCATTCGGACTGATGCCCGTACTCGGAATCCCTCTCACAGAGATTACAAACGCCATCGCTCCGATTCTGATAGGCCTCAGTATTGAATATGCCGCTCAGTTCATGGGCAGGTATGAGGAGGAGAGGAGGAAGGGAAACAGCCCGGCAATTTCCGCTGTGAACTCCATCAGGAGTGTGGGTCTCGCGCTGTCTCTTGCGATGATCACCACCGTTATCGGTTTTCTTTCCATGATATTCTCCGGAGTTCCCGCTCTGGGCTGGTTCGGACTGGTTTCGGCAATTGGTCTGATCGTGGCATATCTCCTGAGCCTGACGTTTCTTCCGTCAGTTCTCCTCATAACTGACAGGAAAGAGAGGGAGCGAAAGGATGAGGAAAAAATCTCTCTTACGGAGAAAGTTCTCGATCTTGCCTCGTTAATCTCAGCAAGACATTACAGGGTTTTACTGCTTACTGTCCTTGTCATAACCTCTGCGAGCTATTATGGCTACTCAAAGGTGCCTTTGGAGACAGATTTCATGAAGTACATCCCTCAGGATCTTCCGGCCATGAGAAAGCTCAGCGAGCTTCAGGACCTTGTGGGGAGTAACGATAGAATAATAGCCGTTTTCCAGACTGATGGTATTGATGCGAGCGTCGTTGCGAGATTCGAGGAACTTGCCAGATATGTTACAAACTCCGAGCAGAACATTGTCGGGTACTCGTCTCTTGGTGAAATAATCAGGATGAACTTCAACAAACTCCCTTCCAGCGACACGGAATTTCAGCAGGCACTCGAAAAAATCCCTGAAGACAGGGTTTCGAGGTACATGCAGGGCTCGAGCTACGCAATATACTTCACGGTTTCTCCCATGGACTGGCTCGAGTTCAGGAAGCTTTATGAAAGGGTCACTGAGGAAATGAAGTTCTTCGGTATAGAGTATCCGTTCTACCTCACGGGTGATGTCGTCCTGAAAATGTTCGTCGCTGATCTGATTGTCAACGGTCAGAACAGGATGACCATTGCAAGTTTTGTCTTCGTGTTTATTCTGCTTCTGTTTGTTTACAGAAGTCCAAGGAAAGCAATCGTTCCAATAATACCCATTACTGTGGTTATACTTGCGAATGGAGGTCTTATGTATCTTCTCGGCTATTCCAGAACTCTTGTTACCGCCTCTCTGAACTCCCTGACAATAGGTCTCGGAATCGATTTTTCCATTCACGTGATGGAAAGGTATTTCGAGGAGAGGAGAAGGGGATTTGAACCTGAAAAGGCAGTTGAGATTACAATAACCAACATAGGTAAGCCGATTTTAACGTCCGGTCTCACCATGGCAGGGGGTTTTGCCGCAATGCTCGCTTCACCTTTCCCCATCATGTCTGATTTTGGTGTGGTCAGCCTGATGGCGATAATCCTGAGCCTCTTCGCAGCCCTCACGGTCGTTCCAGCATTTCTGGTCTTTACTGACAACCTGAACAGTAAAAACAAAAAAGAGAAATTGGATGAGAGCTAATCTGGAATATGGATGTGCGAACACATAAGCTTGCGGACAGGGAACTTGTTGGCAGGGTTGTTGAGGTGGGTGATGGCTATGCAAGGGTTGTGCTGAAAACCACTGACAGTATGGCTGTTGATGAACATGGACTTGTGCATGGTGGCTTCACGTTTGGTGCCGCAGACCTTGCCGCAATGGTTGCGGTAAACCATCCCAACGTGGTGCTTTACAGGGCCGAGGTGAGGTTTACGGCTCCTGTCAGGGCTGGGGAGGAGATTACAGCTGAAGCCACAGTTACCGGGGTCGAGGGTAAAAAGATCACGGTTGATGTGAGGGCGTTTACGGATAAAACGGTGCTTGAAGGCCTGATGTACTGCTACATCCCGGACAGACATGTGTTTGAAAAATAAAAAATAAAAACACTGAATGTTTCACTTTTCACCTTTGCTCTTCTTGAAGTACTCCAGAATCTCTATGGGTATCGGGAATATGATGGTAGCGTTCTCGGCATTGCCTATCTCATTCATGGTCTGGAGAATTCTGAGCATCATTGCTCCTCTGCTCTCGGCAAGAATCTCAGCGGCATCCTTCAGCTTCATGGCTGACTGGAATTCACCATCTGCTCTGATTATCTTGGCTCTTCTTTCTCTCTCTGCCTCAGCCTGCATTGCCATTGCCCTCTGCATCTCCTTGGGGAGTTCAACGTCCTTAATCTCAACTGCGGATACCTTTATCCCCCATGGATTCGTAGCCTCATCAATAATGTGCTGCAGCCTGACGTTGAGTTTCTCCCTCTCTGAAAGAAGTTCATCAAGCTCAGCCTGACCTATTACACTCCTCAGAGTCGTCTGGGCGATCTGGGCTGTGGCATATCTGTAATCAAAAACCTCCGTTACAGCTTTTTCCGGGTCGAGAACCCTGTAGTAAACGACTGCATTCACCCTGACCGTAACATTATCTTTTGTCACGACTTCCTGTGATGGGACGTCGTAAGTTACAGTTCTCAAATCGACTACCTGCATCTGTTCGAGGAGCGGTATGACAATGAATATTCCCGGCCCTCTCGCTCCAACGAGCCTTCCGAGCCTGAATATAACGCCTCTTTCGTACTCCTTCACTATTTTAATCGAGGACAGCAGGAACAGCAATACCACTACCAGCAGTCCTATCAAAAGTTCGCTTGCCATGAATAAAATGGTATTTTTAAGTTAAATAATTTTTGCCAGCCGCGTTCCAACATGACGACCTTCAAGGAATTTTTCAACGGCTCCATTCTCAAGACCGTTGAATATGAAAACGTCACAGATTCTGGCTATTCTGACTGCTTCCTCCAGTTTCCCCCTCATTCCACCTGTAACGTCCTCCTTGTTTCCTGCATCCCCGATCCTCCTTAGAATTTCGGTAAAGTTTCTGGGGTTTATTTCCTCAACGGGTTTGCCTTCCACAATCACCGGCAGGTCGCTTGCAAATCCAACGGCTTCAGGCTCAAGCTCTTCCGCAAGGACTCTGACAATTTCGTCTCCGCTCATCACCCTGAACTTACTGTTTTCCAGAACGACATCCCCGTGAAGCACTGGAATGAATCCCATTGAAACGAGTTCCTTAACAAATTCATAATCTGGATTGTTGAAGAACTCCATTGGGTGCAGAGGAATCGGGTTCAGCCCGTGTTCTATCAGCGAGCTGCAGAATATTGCATTGAGCCTGAGGCATGCGCTGTGCGTCCTTGAAACGCCCTCCGGAGAAAGACCGAATTTTTTTACATGTGGGTGACCGAAACTGCCAGCCCCGTGAACGAGGATCACCTCACCACGTATTTGCCTGGAAATCATGTCCATTACGTCTGTTTTTGCAATCTCAAACGCCCCTTCAGACTTGTCAGTTATAAGGCTCCCGCCAATCTTCAAAATCTTCAACTCTGACCCCCTCCGCAGAAAGTTTTATTCTGAAGTCTCCCTCGCCCGTGGTCAGCAGGCAACCCCCGCCTCCTGCCCCGGTAATTTTTGCTGAATGGCCTTTTGATTCAACATCAGCAACAATCCGGTCTATCTCAGGTGTGCTGACCCCTATGGCCCTGAGGAGACTCTGATTTATTCTGAAAAGGAGATTCAGCTTTGTTACATCCCCATTTTCGAGCGCTCTGGCGCCTTCCAATGCAACCTGGTCTATTGAATCCATAATCTTCTCAATCAGTTCCGGATACTTTTCTTTCAGTTCCCTTACCTTTCTGACCATTTCGGAGGTTATGGATTCCATTCCTGTGTTTATCACCCCGAATTCGACGTTTGACGTAAATTTTCTCTTTTCAGGAATTATCCAGCCCCCTCCGTACGTGGAAACAAACGGGTCTGTGCCGCTTCCTATGCCCTGAACGTCAAGTTCAACCTTTCTTGCGAGTTCGAAAATGTCCTCTCTGTCCATTCCCGCTTCAAATTCGGCATTCAGCGCTCCAAGAGTCGCAACTGTAACTGCAGCAGAGCTGCCAAGTCCTGATGCAGGAGGTATATGGCTTTTGACCTCAATTCTAACTCCTTTAATGTCAAAGGACTCGGAGAACCTTTTTATTGCATATGAAATGTATGCATGCTCCCCTCTGAAATCCAGACCGGTTTTGCCGAAGTGTGAAATTATCCGAAAATCACCTGACTTCTCTGCTTTGACATAGCATCTCAGGTTTATCGCAGATACGACAGCGTGTCTTCCGTAAACCACAGCATGTTCTCCGAATATTATTGCCTTTCCTGGGGATGAGGCGATCATTGCTGAATCCCACGCATTTGAAAAATAAAAACTTACCTCAGCAAACTCTTGGAATCGGATCCATTACCGGTGGAGGGAGGATCTTTGTCGTGCCTATTTTCGTTTCAACCACGACCTCTTTGAATTTGTCGGTGGCGTGGCCAATTATCTCTGCATTTCTATCATGCCTTCTCAGAGCTTTCAGAACGTCCTCAGCAAGCTCGCTAACAACCCCGAGAACAACTTTGCCCTCGTTGGCGAGGGTTAGTGGATCAAGTCCGAGAGCCTCACACACGCCAGCGACATCGTCTCTGACCGGAATTTTCTCCTCGTCTATCTTTATTCCAACGCCGCTTTTTTCAGCCATTTCGTTCAGAGTTTCTGCCAGCCCACCTCTTGTTGGATCCTTCATTGCCACAATTCCTCCCACGTCAAGCGCATCTCTCACGGCAAACCAGACCGGCTGAACATCACTCTCAATGTCAATCTCAAATCCAAGGTCTTCTCTCTCAAGGAGCATCGTCAGACCATGCTCCCCGATGGCTCCGCTGACAATTATCGCATCTCCTGTTCTCAATCCGGAATCTCTGATCCACCTGAACGGGTAGTTTCTGTGTTCTCTTACTGTCTCAAGATTCCTTTCAAGGTGTTCGTTTCTCATTCCAATTCCGGATGTGTTCACGAATATGCCTGCGTTCATTTCGACAACTTTTGTGTCCCCCGTTATTATCTTAACACCGATCTTCTCCACCCAGTGGGCAATATCGTCCATAATTCTCTCGAAAACACTGTCCTCGAAGCCCTCCTGGATTATGAACGCAAGGGACATGAATGCGGGCTCAGCACCAACAACGGCCAGGTCATTGGACGTGCCGCAAATCGCAAGACTTCCTATGCTGCCCCCTCTGAACACCGGAGGGAAGGCAGTGTAGCTGTCTGTCGTCAGCACGTACGCATCATCGAAATCCGCAGAGTCCTCCATGTCGGAAAGAGCAATCTCTCCAGCGCTGGTGTCAATTCTTGAAAAAATCCTCTTTTTGAGAAATTCTGACATGTATTTTCCGCCGGCACCATCTTCTCTTCTTATCATCTTCAAACCTCCAGGAATTTTAGGGCATACAGCTGTCCGAGGGATATTCCATTATCTCCCGCCGGAACAAGCTCATTCGTGTAAAACTTCAGACTTTCTGAAAGGGATGCCATGAAATGGGAATTGTAGGCAACACCTCCGCTCACAACTACCGGAATATCCTGCCCTTTCACAACCTCACAGAACGCCCTTGCGAGGTAGTCTATGAGCCTCCATGCAACCGCTCTTCTGTCCTCTCCCCGCTTGAGCCTTCTGAGCGAATCCGAAAATATGTGGGTGAATCTGATAACCCTGACGTAATCCTTCCTGCTTGAACCATCAATGCTGAACTCGAATGGTTCATAGCTCTCCTCGATTACCGGGCTGTATATCTGGCTATCCCTTCTTGCAAGCCCTTCAGCCTTCATTGCAGGTTCTCCCTCGTACGTTCTTTCAAGGCAGACCTCTGTCATGGCTGCTATGGCGTCCATGTATCTCCCTGCCGAGGATGCCGGGGCGGTGTTGATGTTCTTTACGTACATTTTCTCGAACAGCTCGAAGCTCTCCCCATCTCTGAGATACTTCTCATAGTCTTCTAACAGCTCGAAGTCTCTTTCATGTTTGTATATTATTGAAAAAAGTGTTCTGAGAGGGTGGTGAACAGCGAGATCTCCTCCGAGTAGCTTTATTCTCTCCAGCCTTGCCACCCTCCTGAAAATTCTCTCTTTCAGGTCAACGTAGAGAACCTCTCCACCCCATACCGTGCCATCCATGCCGTAACCGGCTCCATCCACGGTTATGGCCATGGCCCTATCAAGCCCTCTTTCAGCCATGACTGAGAGGGCGTGGGCAAGATGGTGCTGAACACTCAGCACTTCAGCCCCCGTTCTCTCGGCAAGTTCGGTGGCGTATCGTGAGGTGTTGTACAGCGGATGCAGGTCCCGGACTACAAAGTCTGGCCTGATGTTGAGATATTCCAGCCAGAATTCAACTGCCCTTTTGAAAAATTCGTTAAATGTTTTGAAGTTGGCGGTGTTGCCTATGTACTGGGACGGGATGGCCTTGTGATCCTTCAGGACCGCTATGGAATTGTAAAGCTCGGCTCCGAGGGATATTGCCTCGGCATTAACCCCAATACCGATTGGAGTGGGGACGAATCCCCTCGAACGCCGTATAATCATCCTCCTTCCGCCGACAATTTTCAGAACCGAGTCATCCACCCTGTTGTGTATCCTCATGTTGTGGGTCAGCACGGCATCACACTCTATATCTGGCATCTCAATTGCCATCGGCTCTCCGGGCATGTTGGCGGAGGTCATGACAAGTGCATCAGCCCTCAGAAAGCCGAACAGGATTTTGTGGAGTGCAGTGTATGGAAGCATTATGCCCACAGTATCGAGTAGTGGTGCCACCTGGTAAAGTTCAGCCTTCTTTTTCAGCACGACAATGGGCCTTGTGTAACTGAGGAGCTCGGACTTTTCTTTTTCGTTCACGTATGCATACTTTTCTGCCGTTTCAATGTCTCTCACCATTACTGCGAAGGGTTGATGGGGTCTTCTGAGAACACCTCTCAGCCTCTCAACAGCATCATCGTCGGTAAGGCATGCGATGTGGAATCCCCCTATTCCCTTTATTGCCACGATTTTCCCGGAATCGAGCAGCTCAGCAGCCTTTCTGATTGCCCCGACACCTCTGATTCCGTGGGGAGCAAGCTGGTAGTGGGGCCCGCATTCGGGACAGGTTATCGACTGGGCGAAATATCTCCTGTCCTCCGGATTTTCGTATTCTCTCTGACATTTTTCACACAGGGGAAACTCCACGAGTGTTGTGTTCTCTCTGTCGAAGGGAAGTGAGAATGAGATGCTGAACCTCTGCCCGCAGTTCGTGCACGTGGTGAAAGGGTAGAGGTACCGCCTGTTGCTCTCATCAAATATCTCCTCTGAACATTCCTCACATACTGCAAAATCCGGAGGCGGGAGTGAAAAAAGCCCGGAGACACCACCACTCTTCAGGATTGTGAAGTCATCGTAACTTCCGTCTGTCTCCTCAACGATCACCCGGTCTATGACGGCCATCGGGGGCTTCTCTTTTTTAAGCCTTTCAGCAAAAACATCTGGGTCTCTGTCAACCACAATTTCTACAGTACCATCTCCAACGTTCTTCACATAACCTTTGAGACCCATGCTCCTTGCGAGTCTAAAAACGAACGGTCTGAATCCCACTCCCTGAACTCTTCCGGTTACGAGGATTTTAAACACGAATCTGGGAGGGAAAATGGTTATATTACGTTTTCCATGCCTTGATGTGATGCATGAAATGAGTTATGCTGAAGCGATACTCGAAAATCTGCTCAATCTGGCTGAAAAGAACAATGCCAGGGAAATTAAAAAAGCTCATCTTGTAATTGGTGAGCTGCTTTTGATAAATCCCGAACAGCTTGAGTTCTGTTTCAGGGCAATAAGCAGGGAAACGATAGCTGAAAACTGCACTCTTGAAATCGAGTTTGTTAAGCCGGAAATCAGGTGTGTGAAATGCGGGAAAGAGTTTGATGCCCCTGCGGGAGTCTGTGAGTGCGGTGGTTTTGTGAGTGTTAACGGCGGGAAGGAAATGATTTTAAAAAGCGTAATTATGGAGGTGGATTGATGCATAAAATAGAGATCGATGCTGAAATTGATCTGCTGAGCGAAAACAGGAGGCTTGCAGCGGAGAACAGGAAGTTTTTGAGAGAACAGGGTATTGTTGCGGTGAACATAATGGGTGCGATAGGGTCTGGGAAAACGCTGTTCATCGAGAAAACGGTTGAAGCTCTCAGGGACATCAGAATCGGCGTAATTCTCGGGGATGTGATATGCAGGGCGGATTATGAGAGAGTGGCTGCACACGATGTTGTGGCCGAACCCGTGAATACCGGAAAAGAATGTCACCTTGATGCTCACCTGATCCATCACAGAATTCGCAAATTTGAGGATGTAGATCTCCTTCTAATTGAAAATGTTGGCAACCTGATCTGCCCGGTGGATTTTGATCTCGGAGAGGACTTCAGGGTTGTTATGGTAAGCGTTACCGAGGGGGACGATGTGGTCGAAAAACACCCGGAAATTTTCAGGCTTGCCGATGTCATAATAATCAACAAGGTTGCGCTTGCGGAGTTTGTTGAGGCGGATGTGGATAAAATGGAAAAGGATGCAAGGAATCTCAATCCTGAGGCGAGGATAATCAGGATGGATTTGAAAAAGGATATCGGGTTTGAGGAGTGGATTGAATTTCTGAGAGGTGTCCTGAATGTGTCTGGCAATTCCGGCTGAAGTTGTGGAGGTTGAGTGGCCTTACGCCACGGTGGACATGAAGGGGGCCAGGAGGAAGGTGAGGGTTGATTTGCTTGATGATGTGAGGGTTGGAGATTACGTTTTGATTCATGTTGGGCTCGCGATACAGAAGGTTTCGAAAGAAGAAGTTGAGGAGATTGATAGATTATGGCAGAAGATACTGGAAGAATAGTCCGGAAGATAGAGGAGCTTAGCAAAGGACAGGAGATTAACCTTATGCATCTGTGCGGAACCCACGAAGATACAATTTCGAAATACAATCTCAGAAGTATTCTCCCGCAAAACGTAAAGCTTCTGAGCGGGCCCGGATGTCCCGTGTGCATCATCCCCGACACGGACCTGCAGAAGGTATTCCACCTTCTCGAAAACCGGGATGTGATTCTCACGACATTTGGAGACATGGCCAGGGTTCCGTTCGAAGACAGGAGTCTCTTTTATTACAGGAGTAAGGGCAAGGACGTCAGAATAGTTTACAGCGTTTTCGATGCCGTTGAGATCGCAAAACGGGAGGAAAAGGACGTGGTCTTTTTCGGTATCGGGTTCGAGACGACCATGCCGTCAATAGCTGTGGCGATTAAAGATTCTCCTGAAAACTTTTACGTGTACTCTGCTCACAGGTTTTTCATCCCTGCGATAGAGGCTCTGGTATCCGGAGATATGAGGATTGACGGTTTCATCAATCCGGGGCACGTTTCCACGATTGTGGGTGTAAAAGCCTATGAGAGATACAGAAAATACGGTATCCCCATGGCAATAGCGGGTTTTGAGCCACAGGATGTGCTTCTTGCAGTATACATGCTCGTTAGGGCAATTCGCGAGAATGAGGGTGGAATATTCAACGAATACACGAGGGCTGTTAAGTACGAGGGCAATGTGAAGGCCCAGGAAGTCATGAACGAGGTGTTTCATCCCGGGGATGGCGAGTGGAGAGGTCTCGGGGCAATTCCTGAAACCGGTGCAGGAATAAGGAAAGACTTTGAGGAAAAGGATGCTGAAAAGGTTTTCGAGGATGTGTTTGAGAACTTCGTCCCGAAGGTGGATAAGCGGAAAAAGCACTGCAGGTGCGGAGAGGTTTTAAAAGGGCTGATAACTCCGAAGGATTGCAGGCTTTTCATGACTGCATGCACACCCCGAAACCCCATTGGCCCATGCATGGTGAGCTTCGAGGGTACGTGCAATATATGGGCCAAATACAGAATCTCATGAGTTCGCTGAGAGGTATGCAAGGATTTTTTCGTGCAGTTCCTTCAACACCTTTCTTCTGTCCTCCATGAGAACGACATCTTCCTCTCCCATTACATAGAGATTCAGGCCAAACGGACTTGGATATGGGATGCGTGTAACAACCACATCAATTTCCTTCCCGATTCTTGAGAGGTAATCTCTGGCATTTATGATGTCCATCGCATCTTCCATGATCTCCCGGAATGTCTCCTTTATTACCGGGAACTCCTTCCCAAAGTGCTTCAGAAGTAATCTGAGCAGAGTGTCTGCGTTTACCTGCTGCCTCCACACGCTTTTCTCTCTCCCGAGGTAGTTTCTCAAAATCATAAGGCTTCTCACAGCAACATGTCTGAACCTTCTCCTGAGAATTTCGGTCTTCATGAGCGCTTCATTAAGGTCCTCTTCGAAGCCTTTCAGCTCGAAGAGGTCGATTATTTCACTGTCCTTCAATCTTTTACTCCGGGGGAGGATGAGGACAAAGCCATTATCGTTCAGGGTGAACTGGACATTGCACTTCTTTGCCCTTCCAACTCTGTAAGCGAATGTCCTTGCGATGGCACTGTTGGCTCTTCTGCCCACGAGAGTATGGAAGAAATAGTAGTTCCTGTCCTCCTCAAGCTTCTCCACCACAAGCCTCTTGCTGTGTGGTATGATGCTGAACCTTTTCTGCTCGTCGAAGTACCTGATGATGGACTCAGCAGCATTTCCGTCTACTGGAAAGCTTTTCAGTATCTTATGGGCACTCTCAAGGTTTTCGTCCATCACCCTTCTGAACTCCTGTATTCTCAGTGCGAGATCGTAGCTCAGAGGTAACTGCTCGGAAAACCAGCTCGGGACGGTGGGTTTCTCGTCCTTAACTTCTTCGACTATTATGCGCATACCCCTCGATCTCAAAAATCTGAACGTCCTTCCAGCAAGAACGAAGATATCCCCCTTAACGAGCCTCTCTGCGAACTCCTCTTCGACCTTTCCCACATGGTGTCCTTCCTTTGTCACGACCGACACTGCAACCTCATCCGGAATTGTACCGGTATTGAGGTAGTAGATGGGTCTCACCATTCTGCCTCTCTTACCGAATTCCATTGTCTCTTCGTCAAACCATATCTTCCCGTAAACGTTCTTCTCCTCAAGCTCTGAGTATTTCCCTGCCAGATATTTCAGCACAGCAACGAATTCTTCTTTTGTGAGGTTTCTGTACGGGTAGGCTCTTTTCACGACCCTGAGAGCATCATCGACACCCCATTTTCTTTCGATTGCCATTCCCACAACGTGCTGACACAGCACATCGAGAGGCTTTTCCGGAATGTGGATCCTGTCAAGTCGTCTCTCAAGGGCTTCTTTAGCGAGAACCGAACACTCGACGAGGTCATCATGATCAAGAACAACAATTCTGCCCACGCTCGTCTCGTGAAGCCTATGCCCCGCTCTGCCAATTCTCTGCAGTGCTCTGTTTATGCTTTTTGGAGAACCTATGAGAACGACCAGGTCAACGTAGCCAATGTCTATGCCCAGTTCCAGGCTTGTTGAGCTCACCACGACCTTGAGTTCTCCACTCTTCAGCTTTTCCTCAACTTCGAGCCTCACGTCCCTTGAGAGGGATGAATGGTGGGCGGCAACCGGAAACTCGTCTCCCATTATTTTTTTGAGATGAAACACTACTCTCTCCGTTGCACTTCTCGTGTTTGTGAATATCAGCGTGGTCTTTGCCCCTCTTATCATTTCTGCCAGCGTCTGGTAAAGCTTCTCGCTTATCTCTTCAGCAGTGGCGTTGAAGAGATTTTCTACGGGTGAAAGCACGGAGATGTCTATTTTCTTTTCGAATGTCACATCTGCAATCACACAGTCTCTTTCCCTGCCGTTTTCGTATCCGGCAAGGAACCTTGCAACCCCTTCAAGTGGATGAATGGTTGCTGAGAGACCGATCCTTACCATCTTTCCTTCCTGAATTTCCTGGAGCCTCTCCACCGAGAGTGAAAGATGGGTGCCACGTTTGTTCTCTGCGAGAGCGTGAAGTTCATCTATTATGAGAAACTCCACCCTTTTCAGGACTTTTGAGAATTTGGGTGAGCAAAGGGCAATTGCGAGACTCTCAGGGGTTGTAATCAGGATGTGTGGAGGTTTCCTGAGCTGCCTCTGTTTCTCGCTTGAGTCCGTGTCTCCGGTTCTCACAGCCACCCTTATCTTCTGAATCCCGATCTTTTTTCTCCCAGCCAGCTCGTAGATTTCGTTCAGCGGTTCTTCGAGATTTTTTCTTATGTCGTTGTTAAGGGCTTTCAGGGGAGACACATACACGACGTACACTCTGTCTTCGAGCGTCCCTTCCACTGCCCTGTCGAGAAGTCTGCTCAGAGCTGTCATGAAGGCCGCAAGAGTCTTCCCACTGCCCGTGGGAGATGAGATGAGCACGTTATTGCCGTTAAAAGCCTCCATTATTGAGTACTTCTGAGGTGGGGTGAATTCGCCGTATTTTTCTTCGAACCATTCCCTCAGAATGGGATTGAGCCTGGATTTTATCTCCTCATCGTCGTATGCCTTTCCCTGAACTATCACCAGCATCCGGTTCTGTGAGGGTGCTTAAAATGTTGTGGTATCTCAATGCAGCACTCCGGTCTGTGAAAAACCATATATAATTCTTAAGCTAAAATCATGATAATTGACGGAGGTTAGAGCATGAGGAAAATACTGATTGTTGTTTTTGCAGCTCTGGTACTTCTGATGGCTGGCTGTTCTGGCCAGAATGAGGGGGCCAAACCTGCTGCAACACCGACCCCTGTCTCAACGCCTGAAGCTGAGAGAACCCCTGAACCAGCACAGGGCGGGAGTTCTGGTGGGAGCGGGGCATCTGCTGGTGGGATTAACACGCTTTACGACCTGTTTGTGGCTAAAAAGATGTATTATGGTAAAGCAACGGTGGTGGAGAATGGAGAAACAAGGACGGTGGAGTTCTGGTATTACTACGATGCAGATAACAACGAGCAGATGATTCGAATGGAGCATTCTGAGGGCGGGGTTGTCATAATGCGGAACAAGTACGAGGATAATACCCTTACAATGACCATGTACATGAAAGGGATGCAGAATATGCCTGTGTCTCCCAACTGCGACTGGGTTATGGTAAAAACCACTCAGACTGTCAGTCCTGGAGAGGCCGAGGAGCTTAAGGATGAACCTGTGGGAGATGCATTTACAGCGACTGTGAGCTATCAGGGACAGGTTATGGAGAACTATGAAGGAAAATTTGTTGATGCTGATCTAACGCTTTTCCAGCCCGATGGAAATGTGTGTTCGGTAACAATGATGATGACTCCACCACAGGGGTGACATACTGCTATTTTGATAAAAATTGACAAAATTTTTTTACCCACCTTTTTTCTCATGTCCGATGAAACGACTTTACGCTGACCTCGGTCTGCTGGCCGTGGCGTTGATATGGGGTGCGACTTTTCCCGTTGTCAAGGTAGCACTTGAATTCATGTCTCCGTTTGCCTTCAATGCGGTAAGATTCATTTTCACGGGGCTGCTGTTCCTTCCGTTTTTGAGGATGAATGAAATCCGGGCTGGAATTGCCATCGGCTCTGCAACCTTTCTCGGCTATGCGTTTCAGACCGCTGGACTTCAGTACACAACAGCAACGAATGCGGGGTTCATAACCTCTGTGTACATCGTGATAACGCCCATCCTAGCTTTTCTGCTCTATAGAGAGCGAGTCTCACCGATTGAGGTTGTGGCTGTTATCCTTGCTTTTGCGGGCATTTATCTTCTTTCCGGATATTCTGGTTTTAACTACGGTGATCTGCTCATTCTCCTCTGTGCAATAGCTTTCGCCCTTGAAATCGCAATGATATCTCACTATGCGAAAAATCTGAACCCTCTGAGTCTTGCGGGCTGGCAGGTTGTGGCTGTGGGGATGTTTTCAGCCCTGCCGGCGGTTTTCACAACCGACAGATTTGCGCTGAACAGCTACGTTCTTTTTGCCCTGCTGCTTACGGGTTTGCTGGCGACGTTCATTGCAAAGATTCTTCAGAATTACATGCAGGCACATACAAAGTCGGTTGATGCCGGAATAATTCTGTCAATGGAGGGTGTGTTTTCCTACATGTTTGCGGCCGTATTTCTCAGTGAGCGTCTCGACATGCTCCAGTATGCAGGAGTTGCCCTCCTGTTCGTAGCAGTCCTGCTCGTATCGCTGAGGGATGAGGTTACAGATTAATCAAGGCTTAAAAAAGTGGAGGCACCGATTACTGCACCCCTCTCCTTTACGTATCCGATAAACCTCCTGTAAACAACATCTTTGCTCAGGGTCTCAGCACTACCCACAGCTATAAGAAGCCTTTTCGCTCTTGTAAGTGCAACGTTCAGCCTTCTGTAATCTCGCAGAAATCCGAGGTCACCCTTTTCATTGCTTCTAACGAAGGAAATTATGATGACCTCCTTTTCTCTCCCCTGATAGCCGTCAACGCTCTTGACCTCACAGTCCACCAGATCTCTTATCAGCCTGACCTGATCGTCGTATGGCGAGATAACACCTATGCAATCTCTGTCTATTCCCATTCTTTCAAGTTTTCTGACAACCCTTTCCACAATCTTCGCTTCAACAGGGTTATGGTATGATTTGCTCCCTTTCTTGGTTCTCTCCCCTCCTGACTTTTCCGTATCGATAAAGATGAGCGGATAGCTGGCGAGAAATCTTTCGGCTGCACTCCTGGCTGATGGGTTGAGGTCTGAAATCGATATTTTTTCTGCATTTTCGTGGGTTTTTACCCTTCCACCGTAGAACGTCATTGATGGGAAGTCGGCAATCTCTCTTCTGGCCCTGTACTGTGTATCAAGCATTTCTGATTTGAAGGGATACCTTTCAATCAAAATCTCAAAAAGCGTCCTCTCAAGTTCTTTTGCCTCTAAATTGAGGATTGTAGGCGGAAGCTGTTTGTGATCTCCTGCAAGAATGAACTTTCTGGCTTTATTGATTGGGATTAGGGTGCTGGGTATTATCGACTGCGTCGCCTCGTCAATTACAGCAACGTCGAATCCGGCATCAACTGTAAATGCGGTCGAATTTGTGGTAAGCACAACCTGCATTTTTTCAAAAATGTCTTTTTCGATTCGTTTTTCGATTTTCTCTGCTTCGCTGAAAAGCTCTTTCAGCCTTTCGTTAATCTCAAGCCACCTTGCCATGGACCTTATTGCAGCTCCTGAAACACCCCTGTATGCCCTCACTCGCTTCTGGGCGAGTTCCATGATTTCTCTGTCGCTCATTCCCCTTCTGAATCTCGGTGTTGGCTGTATTTCCATTTCTCTTCTTTTCATCAGTTCTTCAATCTCTTTCCAGATATCCTCCAGTTCTCTGTACCATTCATGTTCTTTCTTTTTCTCCTCTAAGGAGACCTTTCTCAGCTTTTCACCAATCCTTGACGGATGTCCCACCCTCACGATTTTCGCGTTACCGGCCAGCCTCTCAACCAGATTGTCCACCGCCGTGTTGCTTTCAGCGGTGGCGAGGACCCTGTTTCCCCTCTCAACTTCCTGCAGGATGTACTCTGCAAGCGTTCGTGTTTTCCCTGTTCCGAAAGGACCGTGGATGATGAAGAAGTCCTCACTGCCCAGAGCCTTTGAAATTGCTGCTTTCTGAGAGGGATTCAGTTTATTATCAAATGGTCGGAAATCAACCGTTTCTGCCTCGCTGACGTCATCATCTCCAAAAATCAGCTTTATGGCCTTCATTCCGCCGTAAAACAGTCTGTCGAGGTTCTCCTCCATCCTGTTGAAGGTTGTGTCATCATAAAACAGGTCAACCCTGACACTGTCGAGCCTGATGTCCGGTATTTTCAGGAATTCCACATCAACATATCTGCCACCCCTCTCAATAACCACTCCTTCGGAGGCCTTTTTAAGCGGGTCTCCGTTGCTTACAAGAACAACATCTCCCGGACCTATGTCAGTTTTGATTTCAACCCGTCTTCCGAATCGTATGACTGTCTTTTTAGGATTTTTGGAGACAACCTTGCCCTTCAGTCCTGTAATCGTCTTGCCTGACTTTTCCCTCTGTGCTGCGGAGAGGGATTTTATTTCCTCGATTGCCTTTCTTCTTTCCTCTTCTCTTTCGGATTCAATCAGGTTTTTCAGGTGTTCGAGATAGTCGTAATACTCCTCCATTCAGCCACCTTGGATATCATGGCGTGGCGGGTTAAATCAGTTGTGGGTTCTAACTCATGTTTCTGGATACGAACTGTCATACTAATGTTCTGGCGGAGATACATATTGTCCTTGTCTTGTATTAGCAAGTGGGCGTAAAAAACTTGTATCCCTAAGAAAAAATAAGAATATGGAGTATGCGGACAATGTAAAAATGCCCGATAATGAGCTTATAAATCTTGAAAAATCTCCCTGGGGACTGGAACAGGGTGTATCTCACTCTAACTTCCTCGAAATATTTGAACCTCTTCCGGAGCTGAAGGAGTTATTGCTGAAGGCGGAGAGTATTGATGAAGCCAGAAATCTTGCACAGAAATTTTCTGGAGAGCTACTGATTAAATGCAAGAATGGCGAAATAGCCTCAAAACCGGTGGAAAGGTGGCTGTGCGAAGAGGCGATAGGCGTTTTTATGAACCTGACGTCTGAATACATGGAGAATGTTGCAGGATTCTCAACTCTGGAGTATCTCTGGAGAGCAACGAAGGGAGATGAAAACGTTTTATCGGTCATTACAGAGGGCTTCGTGGAGGAGTTCAGACACCTTTTCAGGGCAATGGCGGGTAAGGCAGATTATTCGAAGGGCTGGCTCGGTCAGATGCTCTCTGAAAGGGGTGTGGAATTTGTCGATTTTGACCGGATAAAGGGCAGAAAAGCAGCCGAGATACGGTCAAAGCATCTTGATGAGGCCTGGAGGATTATAAAGGGTTACGTGGACAGGTATCCAACCGGTCTCGATGATGCGATTATTGAAAAGAGAAAGAAACAGAAAGAAAAGCTGATTGAATTCTGGGGAATAGATGAAGACAGGTGGAACAGCTACAAATGGCAGTTCTCGCATGTCCTCAAAAGAGAAAAGGGCCTTCAGATTCTGAAGGAACTAAACGAGCTTGGGATCGTGAAGGTGCCAGAGGACAATCTGAAGCTCGTGGAGCTTGCGATTGAGAATCACATCCCGTGGGGTATAACGCCCTACTATCTCCACCTCTGGGATTTTGAGGAGCCTTACAGACATGACATGCACGTCAGAAGACAGGTGATGCCCCCTGAATGGTATGTCATGAACATGCTCGGTCACAAGGATGACAGGGAAATTTACTTCGACTTCATGGGTGAGCACGACACCTCACCGGTTGACCTTGTAACGAGAAGATATGCGATGATTGCGATTGTCAAGCCCTATGAAACCTGTCCCCAGATATGTGTGTACTGCCAGAGAAACTGGGAGGTCACCGAGCCATTCATGGCAAACGCTTTTCCGGGGTGGGAGAAAATCGAGAGGGCAATAGAGTGGTTTGGTGAGCACGATTCCATGATTGATGTCCTGATCACCGGAGGGGACCCGCTGGCTCTCAGTGATAAAACCCTTGAGAGGATCATTGGACGGGTTGCGGAATTCGATCATGTGGCGAACATCAGGATAGGGTCGAGAGTGATCGTTACGGTCCCGATGAGGATAACTGAAAACCTTGCGGAGATGCTCGGGAGCTACATAGAGCCCGGTAAGAGGAACCTGTCTGTTTCGACCCACTTTGAAACTGCATACGAGGTAACGCCCGAAGTCAGTGAGGCTGCCTACAGGCTCAGAAAGTATGGCATCATCATTTACAACCAGCACGTGTACCACAGAATGGTGAGCAGAAGGTTCGAGAACGTTGTCCTCAGAATTGCGCTGAAAAAGGCGGGCGTTGAGCCGTATTACACCTTCTTCCCCAAAGGTAAAATTGAGCAGAAAGACTACCTGATTCCAATTGCGAGAATCGTGCAGGAAGGGAAGGAAGAGGCAAGACTTCTGCCAGGCGTTTTCAGAGGAGATGAACCCGTTTTCAACGTCCCGAGAATGGGCAAAAATCACCTCCGGGCATGGCAGGACAGAGAACTCATAGCTGTAAAGCCAGATGGAAGCAGGGTGTACCTCATGCACCCATGGGAGAAGGGCATAAGTGAAACCAAGCCATACACGTATTCGGACGTTCCAATAAAAGAGTATCTTGATTTCCTGGAAAGTATGGGTGAGAGTCTGGAGGATTACAGGACCATCTGGTATTACTACTGATCAGAAAGTACAGCCTTCATCATCGCTTTCGCTCAGGTCCTGCCAAATTCATCATCCCTGAATTTTTTTGGCAGGAAGTGTAATAAGTTTTTCTGCAACCGGGGGTGGGGTTAAAGAACACCTCTGTTTAGCTTTTTGAAAACTCCGGCTGTCTTTCTATAGTATTCTCTCAGGATTTCAAGCTTGTTCTGGAGATTTTTGTGCTGCTGTGCGTCTGGATGAAACTCTCTTTCATGTTCGAACCTTTTAACCGCATCCTGGCAGCTTTCTCCGTTTACTGCAGTATTTACTATTGTGGCTAAGCCCCTCAACCCGGCATGTTCCGGTTTTGCCGTTCTCACGACTTTTCTGTTTATTGCAGAGGCGATTATTGAACAAAGCGAGTCAAATCTTGCACCTCCGCCCGTAATTCTTACGGACTCATTGGTTCCGGTCATCTTTTCCACGAAATGGTACGCCCATGCTATGTTCATTGCCACACCCTCGAACAATGCCCTGAGCATCTCATCTTTTCCGGTTTTCAGACTCAGGTTGAAGATGCTCGCCCTGATGTAGTGGTCGTCAATTGGGGCCCGCTCTCCGAAAAACCATGGTGTGAATATGAGGTCAGTTTCGGTCATTTTAACGATTTCATCGACTTTCTCGTAATCCTTCAGATTCAGAATGTTCATCACCCAGTCAATTGCCCCTCCTGCAATTTCCTGCTCAGCAACAAGCAAGTACTTTTCCGGAATCCCGCTCAGTATTGTGCCTATGTAATGCTTCACGTCGGCCTTTCTTTTGTCCACATGTGCTCCAATCCAGTCGCTTGTTCCCAAGTAAATATGGATTCTGTTGTTCTCAACAGCTCCCGAACCTATTGCCGTTGTGCACATGTCTCCCGCGCCAACGACCACCGGAACCCTGTTTATGCCCAGTTCCTTTGAAACGCTTTCATCAAGAAATCCGGCCACATCTGTGCTGTTCATTATCTCCGGAAAAAGGTCTGGTTTCAGACCGTAGTCTCTCATGAGGCCCTCATGCCATTCTGCCCTGTTTCTTCTCGTGTCGGCGAGCCATGTGAGGTGTGCCTCGTCATGGCTCGTCACGGCTTTTCCCGTGCATCTGTAAATCAGGTACCCCTTCACGTCGAGGAATTTCCAGGTTCTGGAGAACACCTCCGGTTCGTTGTCTCTCATCCAGAGGATCTTTGGCAGAACGTCCTTGCCTGTTTTGCTTGGAGCTCCGCCTGTAATCCTCAGGAACCTGAGCAATCTCAACGGACTGTATCCCGATATGGATGGGAAGTCTCTGAAAAGGTCTTCGGGATAGCCCTTGCCTCTCTCATCCAGCCATATAACCATGTTGAACAGTGGGTCGCCGTTCCTGTCCACAGGGACGAAACCAGCCATGTGGGCCGTGAATGCGATTGCCCTGACTTCATAACCCTCTATAATTTCGGCTAAAAGAGATTTTACCTGTTCCCACAGGAATTCCGGGTCTTTTTCAGCATAACCTTCTTTTGGATGAACGACCTCTGTTTTCTCAGATTTTTCTCTGACTACTTTGAACCTCTGGCTCTCAACGATTCCTGCCTTGATCGATGTTGTGCCGGCATCCACAAGAGCGAAGTAATCGGGCATGCAGATGTATTGTATTTGAAATTATTTATAATTGACTTTATGAAACAACCCCGCCGGGGGTTGCGGACAGGATAATGCATGTTCACTGATGGTATCTGGCATGCCAAATGTGCGCGAATCCGAATGTAATTTTCAAAAATTTGATATATGCAGGATTTCACTCTGGATCATGAATACTGTTGATCTCCAGGACATGGATGGTGTTGCGGTTGTCAGGCTTAACAGAGGAAAAAAGAATCCAATAAATCCAGAGTTTGTTGGTGATCTTTCAGAGGTTATTGAGCAGGTTAGGGAGGATGGAGGGATAACGTCTGCAGTTCTCACAAGCTCAAACGACAGATTTTTCTCAATAGGGCTTGATGTGCCGGAGCTGATCGATTATGACAAAACGGAATTCAGGGAATTCATAATGGATTTCAACCTCCTCTGCCTGGATATCTATACTCTGCCAAAGCCTACTGCTGCCGCAATAAACGGACATGCGATAGCTGGAGGGTGCATTCTCGCTCTGTGCTGCGATTTCAGATATATGAGCGAGGGAAAAAAGCTGTTTGGCCTGAACGAGGTCAAGCTGGGCGTGTCTGTGCCTTACCTTCCACAGAGAATCCTCCAGCAAATTGCTGGAGACAGGGTTACGGTTGAAATGGTGTACGGGGGAGATTTCTATCCTCCAGAGAAGGTTCTTGAGATGGGGGTGGTGGATGGCGTCTTTGCTCCGGAAGAGCTGCTTCAGAAGTCCGTTGAGAGGGTGAAGAAAATTGGAGAACTCCCTGGCAGAGCATTTGCGGCTGTTAAGGCAAACAGGACAGAAAGGGTGAGGGAAGACATCATAAAACGCCTGGAGAGAGATGTTGATGTCTTTGTCGAGCTTTGGTTCAGCGATGAGGCTCAGCAGAGGTTGAGGGAGGCGATGAAGAGTTTTTAATAATCTTTCCCTCACACATACCGATGTCCCATTCCTTTTGTGCTTATGGCATATTTTCAGCAAGAACACCGGCACTCTCTTACTTTCACCGGGGCATTTTGTCATAATGTGTTCTGAGATATTCTTTGATGGAGAGAAATTTAACAGTTACAAGTTGTTGCAAATTCTTGCATGACTGTGCCGATAATACGCGGGAACGGGAAGGATCACGCCGTGGCAGTTGATGCGAGGAAGATCGCCCTGAGGAACAACATAAACAAGGTGAACGGAACCTACAGGCTGGATCTGGAGCAGATCAGGGTGGAGATGGGAGAGGATCTGGTGATGGAGTTCTGGGAGATTTTGATGTATATGCTGCCCTTGGAAAAGGTTAAAAGAGCTATTGAAGAGTTTGCTGAGAGGATGAGCTTTTGAAATCGGGAAGATAGCTTTATAAATGATAGATCCAACAATGATTCGTATGCAAACCGCTGCCGGTAAAAGAATTCTCGAGGATCTTAAGGAGCTCAGAGACAGACTGGACTCACTCATTGAGACCTTGGAGATAATGAGTGACGAAGAGCTGATGGAGTCTCTGAAAAGGTCTGAAACCCAGCCGGAGAAAAGGGAGTTCAGGGAATTTCTGGAAGAGCTGGATATTGACGCTTAATAGCTCTTTTTTCTGTGGGAAACAGCTCTTAGAATAACCTTCTTTTCGTTTTCGTTGATTTCGTAAATAATCCGGTATTTCCCCACTCTCAGAGACCACAATCCCGAGAGATCGTAGGAAAGAGGTTTTCCCAGATGCGGGTTATCTTCCAGCTTCAGAATGGCTTTGGCCAGCCTTCCAGCCAGTGGTTTGTCTTTTCTGGTTAGATCCCTGAACTGGCGTTCAAATTCATCTTTTGTTACGATTGTCCAAGTCATGTAATCGAATGTTTGTGTTGGTCTTTATTATTTTATTCGCTACAAATCAATTAATGAGAAGTTTGTTCTTTGAGAGATTGAAGACTTGTATAAATCTCCTTCAAAGGCTTCTCTTTTCTGTCGTAGAGCGGGACAGCATCCCCGGAGAGGTAAATCGTCAGGATGAACCTGCGTAAATACCACCAGTAGGCGATCGTGATAACTCCAAAAAGAATCAGGAAAAAGCTCCCCATTACAATCAGGAACTTAAGAAATTGATCAGTGATTTTCAAAGAGGCCATTATCTGATCGACGTTCAGCATTAGCAGAATCCCCGGAACCGTTAAGATGATTCCGCCGATAAGATATCTCCACGCTGGATCCCTTTTCAGCTCTATGGAGTTGATGTGCTGGATGAAAACGGTCTTTTTCAGGTGTTTGGACTCGATCTCAAGCCTGTTTTGAGCGATCTCCACCTTAACCTTTTTCTCCAGTCCGGTGGAAGGAGTCGTAATATCTCAGCTTCCACCCCATGTTTTATTCCTCCTTTAATCCGCCCATTTTCTTAAACTCTGTATAGATCTTAGCAAGCTTAACAGCATTTCCGAGCAAAATCATGGCCTCCTCTGGCTCAGGAAATACTGAAATTCTGTGAGAGACAAAGTTTCTTGCCAATCCAGCCGCTTGAATGAGCTTTTTAATTTCATCTTTTGAGCTTTTGTCAATTATCCCCATATTGATTAGAGTCTCTATTTTCTTCTTTGTTTTGTTCTCCAGATCTTTTTCTTCAGGGGGAATTTGTTGGAGAATCCAGACGACAACTCTCGCAGATATTAGGGCCGAAGCAAGATAATGGCCATGTTCCATTTCTAAAATGGCTTTGTCGAGGTTCTTGTGGATTAGTGGATCAATGTCTTCAATTGTTTCTAATCTTTTTCTGAAACCTTTTAATTTGTTGACGAACTCTTCTGGGAGTGCTTGCCGGTTTAGTAGCTCTTTAATAGCTGTGATTCCCGCAACACATCCGGCAGTTACTTCGGTTAACATACTCAACAGCTGTTCCTTGTTAGGAAATAATGGGACATATACGGAAGGCATAATTTCCGATATTTGACCAAATCCTGTTAGCTTTAATTCTTTTTGAGCATCTTCATATAATCTGACTAAATTCGAGATTTGGTTTTGATAGTCACTTTTGTAACTTTTTCTTTCATTCTTAACATTTGCACTCAATTCAGACGCCACTTCACCAATGTGTCCGAGTTTCTCTTTGATCCCTACAAGAATAGCCATGCGTAGAGCGTCACCCATTTTCTCTCCTCCCTTAAAGTCCCATTTGTAGCCCCTTCAAGACCCTCAGGCGAAACATACTTTTGTTAGCCCAATTTTTCTCGCATAAATACTTATTTAAAAGTTTGCCAATCAGCCAATATATGTTAGCGTAAAAGCAAATTTTTAAAATTTATTGGCATATCCCAGAACATATGTCTGACTGGATAAATCGATTTAAAGAACTGGCAGAAAGGGCAGTTGAGAAAGTTTCAGAGGCTGCAGACACATATATGAAAAAAAGAGAGTTCTATAGGAGAGTATATGAGAGTAAACTTCTTTTACTTTCACGTTTTGCTGTCTGGCAGCTTGAGCGTATTTGCATATCGGAAGACATCCCTCCGTATGTTGAGGGAAAAAGAGGGCCGAGAAAAGCGAGGAGCAAGAACGAGTTTATCGATTTGATTGTGGATGAGCTTGATCTTGACGATGTTGTAGAGTATGCCAAGAAATTTGGAGTCAGGTATCAGGATATTCTTCGAGATCTCGAAGAGTTTGAGGCCGAGCTATTTGGTGAAGAGGAAGATGTTGATCTTCAACCTGAAAGCGAGTTCGACGAGATTCTCGATTTGATCCAGAGGGAATTCAGGCCGGAAATGACGAGGGATGAAGAGGATCTGGAAAAGCAGTTGGCCATGTTCCTGAAAGTGCATCTAGGCGAGGATAGAGTGGCGAGGCAGGTAACCATCGAAAGAGGGAAAAGAGTTGACATCCTCATAGATGGAGTATATGGTATAGAGGTCAAGATCGCAGACAGTACCGGGCTGGCTTATTTGCCAACTCAGCTCAGAATATATCGGAAAAGGCTCAGAGATGTGGCGGCAGTCATTGTCAGGCCCATTGGAAAGGGAGTAAACATCGACGACATTCTGGAGTTGCTGGATGAAGACGGGATTAAATACGTGGAGGTTGAGGCAGAGGTCAGAAGGAGGGGCGGGTGGACGTTTGAGCTGGTTAAGAAGAGGAAGAGGAGATGAGAACTTAGTTATTTTTTCTCTTCGTCACTTCAACAATCTTAACACACGTTTCCGGAAGGAACTCTTATTGCTATCATCTTTTTTGAGTTCCTTAATAAATACCTCGTTTTGATCTTTAGGCTCTATTACTTTGATCCATGAGATTTCGTTCCATAGGATGTAAATACGACTTCCATAACGTGTGTTAAGAACCAAACTTGTTTTATCAAACAAATTCCAAATATTCCCTTCTGCTTTGCCACTTTTTGTTGAAACTATTACATACGGTAGTTCGTGCTCGAAGATCTCTAGTTTAGAAGTTATCAAGTAGTTTTTCAATTGTAGGTAGATATCATGGTTAACTGAATACATATAACTCCAAATGATTGCAGTTAAGATCAGCAATACGGCAGTAAACCAGATAATTCCAGTATTTACTGCTTTAAGATACTCTATTATAAATATTGCTATGAATACTGCTATTGCAGTTGAAAATAAAGCATCAGCGAGTACTTTAAAAGTATATAGTTCTTCGCAATGTTTCTTGAGGAAATTTTCTCGCTGTTGGAAAACTCTGAGCGCCACAGTATAGGTTAGGTAAAAGAAAAGGAGTAGAAACGAACTCCAAATAGACATACGTGCAGGTACGTCGTCGTCTAAATCTTTAATTGGAGTGTGGATTAATGTGTTAAAAGTTTCGGGACCATAAATTTCATAAATGGGAATCAGAAACATCAATAAAACATATAACATAATTAAAATAAAAATCGTCTTAGTGGGATAAAAATTGGCATGAGATATCAATTTGCGAACAGTCTCATGATTTTTTAGCGACCCTATAATATTTTTTCTCTTTATACTTGTTTCCCACCATTGATTCACCAATGCTGTTAAAAGGGCCGTTATTATCGCTAACACTAACGTGTTGCTGAGATGGTTGGACAGATTGGTCAGTAGGTCTATATTGAGCATTCAATCTTCCTCCATCAACTCCCCAATAAACTCCTCCGGATCCTTAGGCGGAGCCTTGGAATGGTACTCCTCAAACTCCTTCTCAATCTGCTCCAGATACTGAACAACTTTTTTGCCTGGATGAGCGAACTGGTAGGCTTTCAAGCCTGTAGAAACATCCTGAGCTACTGTTACTTCAATCAGGTCTATATCGAAAAGCCCATTGATGCTTTGGTATGGACTCTTCTTGTAAGTTACTTTCTCCAACTGACTCCATCTTTTGGAACCGTCATTTAAGGCAATCAGTATTTTGAAGCTTCCAGTTTTGGAGAGTTTTTTCAGATTTTTCATCAGGTTTTCTTTCATTACGACTTTTGCTGTATCTTTTCATAGTATATTTGTTGGTTGAATAAGATTGTATGACTGTAAACATAGGTGGTTTGTGGGCAATCACGTCCGACTAATTTAATGGACAATTCTGATTGTAGGGGTGCTGAACTGTCCTGAACATATCTCCCTAATGGAGATGCAGCCGGTATGCGGATGCAGTTCCAGAAGTGTGAGAAAAATGAATGTGGGGGTTTGGCGGAATTGCCAACCCACATCGGAATGGGGCCGGTGGGATTTGAACCCACGACTGGCGGGTCTCCCCGGGTCAGCACTCCAGCGGATCATCACCGCTCAGCAGACCCATCAGTCATCACACCGCTGGAGCCCGCCGCGCTTCCTGGCTACGCCACGACCCCCTGCTTTCAGCATTATCACGATTTGAATATAACTGTTGCGTTTGAGTGAATCAGACCATGGGAGGGTATTCTGCAACAATCCTGTCGGCAAGGTGCAGGAATGCATTTCTGCTCGGGTAAAGGAAGCTGAGCCATGAGTGAAATATTGTCTTGCCTGTGGAGAACATGCTCTTGAGCTTTCCGTCATAAGGGATTATCCCGAATATGTTTTTGTTGTAGAAGTATTTGATCCCGGATTTTGTAACCATGTTTATGATGTACCCTTCTAAGCTCACACCGAGTCTGCTGAGAACCGATTCCACCTTGATTGCGTCAATGTATGCTGGCTTCAGTTCGGCAGAGACTATGAATGTTGTATCCGAGATCATGGCAGGATACAGTGCGTATTTCGATAATCCGGGCGAGGAATCTATCAGGATGTAATCATAATCTGGTTTCAGGGCAAGTATCAGATCCCTCACTTTTTCAATTTCGATCCCCTTTTCCACGTCAACAAGAGATTTTGCCGGAATAACGTCGAATCCAGTATTTCTCACCTTCATTCTGGATTTTATCTCGTCAACGCCAGCGTTTCCCATGAGATACTCTGTCAGAGTTTTTTCTGGCATCTCTTCAATGAACGTATGGACATTTGGAAGCGCGAGATTTGCATCTATCACAATTACATTCCTTTTTCTCAGAGCGAGAGCAGAGGCCAGGTTCATTGTTACCGTGGTTTTTCCAACTCCCCCTTTGCCCGAAGGAAAAGCTAAAACCCTTGCACCGGCTGTTTTTAATCTGAAGTAGTCTCTCACAATCCTTCTGAGCTTCCGCTCGAATTTTGTGAGCTCGATTAGCGTGTCTGCTGTATTCATAGAATCCTCGGGGATTTACTCTCTGTTTTCCTTTCCTTACTCACCCAGTATCTCTCACTGACGCTGTTCTTCAGCTGTCCGATCTCCATACTTATTTGAGCGACAGCATTCTTCAGTTCAGCCATTTCGGTTGATAATTTTTCGAGCTCTTTTGCAGAAGCCTCTTCAGAAATGGTATCGACCTGACCAAGGGATTCTGATAATCGTGAGATCTCCGCCTTCATCTGACTTATTTCGTTGAAAACACTACTTGCGTTGATTTCTTCTATTTTGTTCTCGAGATCAGAAATCAGTAGTTTGAGGTTTTCCAGATCTTCCTTGTATTTTTTCTGGAAAGAAATTGATGAAAGCACTTGTTTGATGAGCTCACTGATTTTTGAACTGTCTACCAGTTTTTCAAGGTTTTCGACTCTTTCCGTAATCTTCTTTATCTGATCATCTCTTTTTTCAAGTTCTTCAAGGAATTCTGACCTCAATTCTTCGGTTTTGGAATCTATATGTTTTATCTGTTCTGTAGATTGTATTATTGCTTCTTCAAGGGCCGGCAAATCCTCTTCAACGAATTTTTTCAGCTGTTCAAACAGATGGTCCCATTTTTTCAGGATTTCAGCGGACATCACCTTTCACGCTCACTTTTTGATTCTCAGAGTGCTTATCGTGAGTGCACCTCTTGCTGAGGCTGTCAGCGGGTCATCCGGAACTCTGATTTTTATGGCACTTCCCAGAGCATCTGACAGTTTGGTTTCGAACTTCTCCTTGAGTCCTGGAATCCTCGCCATACCGCCGGTCAGCACGAATTCTGAACCCGTTACCAGCCTGTAAATCTTGAAATTGAACTCTGCAAGGGATGGCAGTACCTCAAGGGTCACGAAGTCTATCAGTCCATCAAGATATCTTTCCACAGGTCTGTTCACAGCCTCATCAAGTCTGAATGTGAACTGACCCTTTTCGAAGAGCTGAACCGTCTCCTTTATGTTTTTCCACTCGAGCAGATTTGCATACCTCTCCTTGTATTCTCTTGCGGTGGACAGGTCAACGTTAACCGCACCTCTCGTGAGGTTCATGATTTCGTTCTTTATCCACCTGTCAACCACGTCTCCCGAAACCTCTCCGGTAACCATGCTGAATACGATTTCACCCTTTCTCACGGCAACAAATTCCGTGGTTGTGGAGCCCAGGTTTATAACTGCGTATGTCCTGTCGAGAATTCCCAGACCCTCTGGAAGGGCGAGTGATGCCAGAAATGAGTCATTCCAGACTTCTTTCCCCGACCATCCGATTGGAACCTGACTCACAACCTTCTTGAAAAGTGCGATGCCCTCTTCCAGCTCCGTGGATGGGATGGCATACGTGACGTAGGAGTTTTCAGGAATCCCGTACTTCTTGGCCACCTCTCCGAGAAAGATTCTGAGCAGTTCAGCCTCCTCTTCTGTTGCCGGCAAACCTCCTCTGAGCATGTATGTGACGTCATCTCCATAAAGCTCGGAAGCATCGTTACCGATGATGTAGTCCTTTGCTCCGGTAACGGGATTCTCCTTTTCTCTAATGCAGGTCTCCTCAACGTGTATCTCGTCTCCCATCGCAATAACGGTTTTCTGAGAACCGACCTTTATACCCACAGGAATAACGCCTGGCTTTTTGTTTGTTTCGTTGCCACCATTACCTTCTGCCATAATAATTACCTCCGTATAATTGCTATGGTTATGCGTTTTTAAAATTTACCAATCAACCAGCATGGGTTTTTTGAATTACAGCGGAGAGTTATAGAGAAAATCGATTCATCAAATTTTTAAATATGAAGAGAGGTTATTCCTGTGGAGCTCAGCATTTTCCATGCAGAAGAGCTGGAAGACGTTCTGAACAGCATACCAGATTTAAAGCCGAGTTTCAGAAAACTGGGCAACGTGGAGGTTATTGCGGAAAACAAAGAGGTCAGAGTTGGGAAATACAGGAACTATGTTATCGTGCTTTCATCCGGAGAGCTGGAATTTGAGAACGCTCCGATTGAGACTTTCAGGATAGTTCTGAGGGAGCTTGAGAACGGCAGGGATTTCCAGTTCGGAACCTACCGTTTTGAAGAAAACACTGTGGAGATTCAGCCTGAGCGGGAAATGGATTTTCTCGAGCTGTCACCAATATTCTCGGAGCTTGCAGCTCTGAAGACACTTTCCATAGATGCGGGAAACAGAGGTGAATTCCTGTCGAAGGAGGAGACGAAGATCATAGACCGCACAGTCAGAATTCTGGAAAATGCGGGAACAATGGACATATCAGTGCTGGAAGACCTGGCGTTTGAGCTGTCTTCTCTGAAGGGGAAGTTCATTTCCAGATACATGAAATTCAAGGACGAAATAGAGGAGATCGGACAGTCTCTGATAAGATTCAAGAGCCTCTCAAGGAAGTACGGACATTTTCTGTATGAGCTGACTCCTGAATATGAGGATGTACTTTCCAACCTCAGGTACTACGAAATGAGCTTTGATCAGACGCTCAGGTCGGTGAGGGACTCACTGGAAACAATACATCTCAAGCTGGAATCCATACAGAGGAGGGAAACACTGGAATTGCAGAAGAGGACCTCTGCGCTTCAGGTCGCAGCGGCAGTAATCGAGTTTATTGTGGTATTTTACTACACAATGGGCATTTGGAGCAAATATGCGGATCTTAGCATGCTTCCGAAATGGCTGTCACTCCTGACACTCACGGTGCTTTCGGCGACAGTGCCGCTCTTGACTGAGGCGTTTGGTGAATACCTCCTTGAAAGGAGGGTTGGAAGGAAACTTGTAGTGTATTTGATGCTAATCAGCCTGTGCATTGCGATAATCCTTTACACTATTTTCTTTTGATTATTCTGAGAGCCTTCAATCTCTCGGAAATCATTCGAAGGTGCTCCTTTTCCTGATTGATGAGATAATCCAGAAGTTCGCTGGTTTCGTGGTCTGCATTCTTTTTCATTTCAGTGTATATTTTGATTGCATCTCTTTCCATTTCCCTCGCTTTCTCCAGTATCTCCTCCGGGCCCATCATCCTGAATTGGAATGTTGAAGGATATAAAATTTGGGTAATTTCAGAGCTTCAGTGCCACAAGGGTAAGGAGATTGGCCAGAGCTTCTATATCTTTCAGATTCATCATCTCGACCTCGCTGTGCAGGTATTTTATCGGAGCGCTCAGGGTCAGAATTTCGCTTTTATGTTCGAACGCCGAGGAATCCGTACCTCCTCCTGTGGTACCCACCTGCACGGGGATGTCTGCCTTCGTGGCAATGTCCCTTACCCTTAAAGCGAGTTTTCGTGAATAAATTGCTGAGTTGTCCACCGCTCGTATTACCGGCCCCTGCCCAGGTCTGACATCTCCAGTCAGAAGATTACAGCAGCCGAAAGAGTCTATTGCAATGGCGTAATCTGGGGAGTAGCTGTTTGCAAGAAATCTGGCCCCCTTAAGTCCGTTCTCTTCCTGAACCGTGAATGCAAAAACAATTTTACCGTTCAGCCCGGGTTCAAGGTTTTCAGTGAAAATTCTCCGGATAACCTCGAAAAGCACAACCGCACCGAACCTGTCATCAAGGGATCTGCAGGAAACGTATCTGCCATTCAGGATTGAGAAGTGCTTTTTGAATACTGCAAAATCAAGTGCTTTGACTCCGAGGTCTGCAGCTTCGTTCCTGTTTTCAGCACCTATATCGATGGTGAGCTGATGCCAGGGAACCGTGTCTGATCTCCCCTCTATGTTGAGGTGGGGCGGTATTGCCCCAATCACGCCATCTATCTTTCCATTTTCGGTTATGACATCAACGTGCCGTCCATACAGCAGTCGATCATCAATTCCGCCGATCTTTCTGAACGTGAGCTTTCCATCGGGTGTTATTCCTGTTATCAGAAGACCAATCTCGTCAACATGTGCCATAAAAACGATTCTTTCATCACCACTACCTGCTTCAACTATGAGATTTCCTATCCTGTCCTCCTTAACGTCTGTGTACGGTTTGAGCCATTCTCTGAGTTTTTCCTTGACCTGATCCTCATATCCGGATATTCCGGGTATTGATGCCAGCTCTTTCAGCTTATTCACAAGCTCCATTCTCTCACCTCGAGTGTGTCAGACTGACCCCATCTTCAGCGTTGCATTCAGGTTGAGGGGAGGAATCTCGTCCCTGTCTATGACCAGTTCGACCAGCCTTGGTCCATCCCGGATTATAAACTCTACCCCCTCCTCGATCTGGTCGTTGCTGTCGACCTTCATCGCCGGAATTCCGAACGACTCTGAAAGCATGACGAAGTCAGGGTTTTCCAGGATGGTCTGGAAGACTCTTCCCTGCTTTTGAAGTAGCTGCTTTATGTAAAGCACTCTGTACGAGTTATCGTTGACTATCACGATTTTCAGGTTCAGGTTCTCTCTTTTCACAGTCTCAAGCTCCTGAATGGTCATCATTATCTCTCCGTCACCAGCAACGACCACGACATCTCTTTCGGGATTTGCCTTTTTGGCACCTATGCCGGCAGGAAGTGCATAGCTCATGGCTCCGAGGTTCGTGGCTGCAAGGTATGTGCCGGGGCTGAAGACCTTCAGATTGTTGTTGGCGAATATGACGTGTGTCCCCTGGCCACCCACAACAATCCTCTCTCTGCCGAGTTTTTCGTTGAGAACATCGAAGAATCTTGCCGGGTTTACAAGCTTTGTTTCCTTGGAACTGAAGCTCGAAAGTGTTGAATTCCACATTTCTGTGTAGGACCTGACCCTTTTTACCCACTCCTCTCTGTCTGCTGTTTCTGCATTCAGGGCTTTCCTGGCAAGCTCGTTGAGAACGTGGGCCGGGTCGGCTCTTATCCGGGTGTAATACAGGGGTCGCACATCTGCCGAAGGATCCTCGGAGACGACAACAACATCTCCTCGAGGCAGTAGGGTGTAGCCGTACGTTGTTACATCATCAAGCTCGTTGCCCAGTACAAGCAGAAAATCACAGTCTTCCAGTATCCTGTCAGCTGTTAGCGATCCTCCTCCAAATCCCACCCTCCCGGCACACATCGCATCATCTTCCGGAATTGCACCCCTGCCATTCCCCGATGTTATCACGTACGCTGATAATCTCTCACTCAGAACCTTCAGGCTCTCGGGATTGTAGTCGGGTCTTCTGACAAGCTCCCCACATGCAAGGATTGCAGGCTGCTTTGCATTCCTCATTTTTTCAATTAGGTCATGTGTTTCCGGAGCCTCTTTGGGAACCTGGAACTGAGGTGGTTCAACATGTTCGACTGACGATAGCTCGGCATCCCACAGGTCTTCCGGGATTTCTATTACTCCCGGCCCGTACGGCCAGGTAAGCATGCTTTCATAAACCTTTGAAAATACCTCAGGAAGGTCATTTTCGTCGTCTACAACTTCGTAAACCTTAACCAGACCATCTGCAACGCTCTTCTGCTCGACCTCAAGCCACGCATCTGTTCCCCTGAGCCTCCTCTTTACACCTCCGGAAATCAGGAGGAGAGGAACCCTGTCCTTCATCGCTATGCCCAGAGAAATTGCAGAATTGAGGAATCCGGGACCGGCATGCACTATCGCACAGGAAAGCTTTCCGGAACTCCTGAACTCTGCATCAGCCGCAGAGACTGCTGTCTGCTCGTGCCTTACCGTTATAACCTCAAGTTTACCGGAATGGGAGGATAGAGCGTCATAAAAATCCAGGACCGAAGTCCCGACGATGCCGTAGGCCCTTTCCACTCCTGCCGCTATAAGTGCCTCTGCGAGAAACTCTGCAACCGTCTTCATATCCATCACATGTTCACGACTGACTCGGGCTGACCACCGGCAAGCACCCTCAGTATGTTCTGAACGCTGTGCTGAATGATTCTCGCTCGTGCATCAGCATTTGCTCCGGCTATGTGCGGTGTCAGGAGCAGGTTAACCTTCGCCTCCTTCGCAAGTTTAAGCAGAGGATGGTCCCTGTCGGGAGGCTCTTTGGAATACACGTCAATCGCAGCGCCCATGATCCACTTCTCCTTCAATGCTCTGGCAAGAGCTTCTTCATCCACAAGCTCGCCTCTCGATGGATTTATGAAAATGGCCGTTGGCTTCATCATTCTAAGCTCCTTCTGGCCGATCATTTCCTTTGTTTCGGGGGTCAGGGGGACGTGGATTGAAATGACGTCGCTCATCCTCAAAAGCTTTCCGAGGTCTGAGAACTCGGCCTCAAGCTCACTCTCGGCCTGTTCATTTCTGAATTTGTCGTGATATACTATTCTCGCGCCGAAAGCTCTTGCCCTTCTGGCAGTCTCCCTCCCAATCCGTCCGAAACCGATAATCCCCCATGTTTTGCCTAAGAGGTCAAATGTGCCCATGTCCATGAGCTTCCACTGTGCCCATTCCCAGTTTTTCGTTGTTTCGTGGGCGTAGAGAATTCTCTTCATAAGCATGAGGGCCGCCATGACTGACCACTCGGCAACACTTGCTGTATTGGCTCCGCCTGCATTTGCGACGGGAATGCCATGCTTTCTGCATGCCTCGAGGTCTATGTGGTCAAAACCCGTGCTCGGCTGCTGAATCAGCCTGACTTTTTTCATGTGTTCAACCATCTCCTCGTCAATCTTCATCTGGAAGCTGTAGTCCCCAAGCACGACATCTGCGTTTTCAAGAATTTCAAGCACCTCGTCTCTCGGTTTCCCGAACACCCCTATAATTTTCAGGTCTCCTTTCAGCTGGCTTTTAAAGGGTGCAAAAAGGCTCTCCACAAAAGACTCCGGCAGCGGGCTCATGGAAACGACAACATACTCTTCCTGTGTCATGATTAATGCTGATGATTTGCATGTATAAATATCCTTCTTCTGTTGAACATTCCCTCAGGAAGCATGAAATAAAAAGATTTATTTGCTCACTGAAAAATCTGAGTTCAATGGACAAAGTTACTCTCGCATTTTTGATCACCGCCATTCTCATATCCTCCGTAATTTCGGCTGCAATTACCGTCGCTTACATCAATCTGGACACCTATACCACACATTTCAGCACTCAGATTGAAGAAAAAATGAAGACTAAGGTGAACTCCATTGAGAAACTTCTCAACAGCAAAATAGATGCTCAGAAGAAGGAGTTCATGTTTGTCGCATCACATAGGGAAGTCTCTTCTTTTTTCAACAGGTTCGCAAAAACCAAAATGTCCGGAAATTTGAGTCCTCCCTATCCTTCCGAGTTCAGTAACAGCTCTGAATACCGCAGATTAATCGAACTTTTCCTGTCTGTGGGCAATTCGAGTGATGACATTGAAATGCTGAGGATCTTCTGGAAGGATGGCTACGTGGTTGCGGGGACCGTTTACGAACGAGAGGATTTTTTTGATTACAAGGGCGATAAAAAGTGGTTTGAGGAGACAATATCCGGCAACGTTTCCGACATCTACATATCTCCGATAAACATTGCGAGACACACGGAAACACCGGCTATAAGATACACAATGCCACTCTACTATGATGGTCAGGTAATGGGCCTGCTTATTGCAAATTACAACTTTGAAAAGTCTTTTTCGATTATTAAGGAGCTTTACATGAACGGGTCTGAGCATATCTTCATTGTAGATCCGCATTATGAAAACGCCGAGGGCGAAATCCTGGGACCGAGGTTCATTGTGAATACTGTCGATCCGTCCAGGGAGTTTAACGAATCCTGTCCGGTGTGTCCGCTGCTGAATCTCGCTGATTTTCGGGATAAAGAGGGTTTCGTTAAATTCTCTTATGGCAACGAGACTGAGTTTTACGGGTATTACAAGTGGGCCAGACTCAAGAACGGGAGAGATTATCTCATTATCAGCGCCGTGAAGTCGGATGTTCTTACCGGGCTTCTCTATGAGTCTTACAGGGGTGCGATGATAAGTGCCGTTGGTATTGCGGGGATATTTGCCATACTGGGGCTCGTTCTCTCGAACTTCATTTTAAGGCCAATTGAGGACCTCATTCAGAAATCCAGGCTGATATCCAGAGGACTGTATGAAATGAAAATCGGACCGAGAAGAGATTACAGGGAAGCGAGGCTGCTTTCAGAGGCCATTGGTGAAATGAAGGAAAACCTGTACAAGTATTCCAAGAGGCTTGAGGAGTATGGGGATGGGGTCAGGCTTGTTAATTCCATAATCAGGCACGACATAGCAAACCACCTCACCTCCGCACTGATCTATCTCGAGATGTATGAGGAGACTGGAGAGAAAGATTACCTCTTAAGGCTGGAAGCATCACTCGAAAGGCTGAAAAAGGTGCTGGATGTTTCAAGAGTTCTGGAAGCTGTTCTCAAGGAGGGCGAGAAACGAGAGGTAAACCTCAGAGACGTGCTGGTGAAGGTGGGCAGGCTTTATCCGGAAATTGAAATCAACGTGGAGGGCGATTGCAGGGTTAGTGTTGATAGTGGCATAGAGGTCGTGTTTGACAACCTCATACAGAACTCCATAAAACACGGGAATGCTACCAGAGTGGACATACGGATTGAAGAGACTCCGGAATACTGCATAATCGAGTATCATGATAATGGAAGGGGCATACCTGATGAAATTGCGGACAAAATCTTCGATCCAGGTTTCAGCACGTCTGGAGGTGGGTTTGGACTGTACATTGTGAAGCTTATGCTCACGAGGTACGATGGCGAGATTACCATCGAGAGGTCAGAGCAGGGGGCAAGGTTCATCATCAGAATTAAAAAATGATGCTGAAAAAATTAAAAAGAGCCCTTTACTTGCCTGCCAGATAGTCGTAAAGGAATGCTGCAGCAACTGCCCCCAGTATCGGGCCGATGATGTATATCGGGAAGTACTGCCAGAGGTTTATACCATACATCGAATCCACGAGGTAAGGTCCGAAGGTTCTTGCAGGGTTCAGTGATGAGCCTGTGATGTTTCCGATTGTTATGATTATTCCTCCGACTGTAAGGCCGATTATAAGCCCTGCAAACCCCGGTGGGGCACGTTCATCAACTGCGACACCCATTATGACCAGCATCAGCACAAAAGTTCCGATCGCCTCTGTAATGATGGCCTGCCCATAACTTATTCCCGGAAATGGTGCGGTGGCACCCATTCCTCCGATAAGCGCTGCGTTGCTCCCGACACTTGCCAGGAAGAGAATGCTGCCAAGACTCGCCCCAATCAGCTGTGCAACGATGTACGGTGCGACTTCAGAGGTTGGAAACCTCTTTGTTGCCCAGAGCGCAATGGTTACGGCGGGGTTGATGTGGGCTCCACTGACCCTCCCAAGTGAGTATATGACGGCAGATATTATCAGCGCGAAGGCCATTCCTATTGCGAGCCAGTCCCCAAGTCCACCCAGAGCTCCAATGCCGATATTGAATTCGTTTGGTGTCTGGGCTTTGTTGGAGATCATGAGCGTGATTACTGCAGAACCTGCACCGAAATAAACGAGCAGAGCAGTTCCCACGAGCTCGGAGACGCATTTCTTTACAAGTGTCATCCTCAGCCCTCCTCGTACGCTTCATTGCAGATGGAGCACAGGATTCTCGGCACGGTCTTTTTCAGCTTTCTTGATGGGAAGGGGTAATCTCCTTTCCAGAGCTCGACGTCCTTCCTCACAAGATGCTCCATGCAGACTCCCATTCCGCAGACAATGCAGATCGCAACAGCCTCGGTATCTTTCCCCTGCTCTTTACAAATATAACATTTCATAAGCGCTCACCCAAAAAAAGGGAAAGGGTTAAACAGCCTCTTTCCACTGGCAATATGAGTGTCTGAAGTCCACAAGCGCTGCCGTGGCACAGTCCTTACAGACTCTTGCCGGTGATGCAGGTGTATCCTTGTGCAGCGCGATGATGTTGGTCATCATGGTTGCCGTAACTGGCTCGCTCGTGAGCAGACATGGATAGTCTGCCAGTCTCATCAGAGCCGAGAACCTTACGCTGATGGCACATCCCGGATATGCATAGCGCTGCGGGTTCATCAGGACCTCATTCTCGTGGATTGGGTCGAGGTTCACTTCGAAGCCCGAGACCTTTGGCACGAGCTTGTCTGAAAGGCCGTTTCTGTCTCTTCTTGCCTTGTCGAGGTACTTCCATCCCCTGTATATCATGTCCATGAAGTCGTGGTTGTGCAGCTCGGCAGCACCACCCCTCGTCGGATAAAGCTGGACGTAGTTGTGGTACCTCTTGGTGAGCAGATCAACGATCATCGGGGCGTTGAACCCGTCAAGCTCTAAGATGTACTCTGTTGCAACTGCTGTTGAGCCTGTTGCCAGAGTCAGTGGCTGATACTCGCTTGTGAATCTGTCGAGATTTGCCCTGAGAGTCGATTCCATGACATTGCTGACAGCTTCGATGACTGCCATGACAACGTCATCCTTGCACATGTTGAATGTTGACTGGGCAATGTGGTGGGCGGCATCTCCAACACAGTATGCCGGCACGGTTACAATGTTGCCGTAATGCACACCGTCATCCATTGCCTCCTTAACCGCTCCTCTCATCCTGTTCTTGTATTCGCTCATGTATTTCCTCACGTCGAAGCTCTCGTGGCCGTGCTCATCCATCAGCCTTGCCTGGGCTTCTATTGGCTGGTCGTAAACGAGCTTGATCATCTCGATTTCCTTCTTTATAGCATCGCTCAGTGTTGCGCCCTTTTCAATCTCGTTTGCAAAAACCTCTCCAAAGCCGTAGGAAGTGTTCATTCCCCACGACTTAGAGGCAAGGATTGCCTGTGCATGCTCCTTCGGTATGTCAACCGTTTTTAAAATTCTGTTCACGATGTTGCTTGTGCTTCCCGGTATGAGGGCAAAGTCCACAACACAGGTGGGGCCGTAGAAACCGCCATATCTCCTGACAACCTCCAGCCCTATCAGGGCTTCGGCTTTCCCTATGGCCTCAATAAACTTGTCCACACTCTTTCTGAAACTTTCATCTTCCTCGTACAGGATTTCAAGAATTGCCGGCGTCTGGTAATGCTCCACGAACGGGTCGTCTTCCGGCCTTACGGTCTTTGTCAGACTTCTCAAAATTTCGAAGTGGGCATTCACGCTGTCCACGTGCAGTCTTATTACTGCCTTGCTCTGGTTTCCAACTGCCTTCATGTTGTTTACCGCATCCACATACGGCTTTACATCATCTATAACAAACTCTCCTCCTCTCTTCTCCTTAATCACGTTCACATCCGCCCACTGGGCGGCGATGGCCTCCTCGACCATCTTCTCAATGACTTCCTTCATCTAATCACCGAAATAATATAATCATTAATGATAAATATATACTCTGGTTGACAAATCTACCCTTTGTGCGTGGAAATGTCAACGCTCATTGTTAAATATGATTAAGTTGACATATACACCATGTATCTCGCAAAAATCAGGGTGAATCAGCACACCTGTTCTCTCGCAGTTGCCACGACAATGGGTAACGCAACGATTGAACTTCTTGAGTACATTCTTTTGAATGACGAGGAAGCTCTTTTTCTCGGAAGGATAACAAGAATGGACGGAGATCCAAGCAAGTGCTTCAATGCAATAGAAAACCATCCCAGCACGAGATTTTTTCAAATTCTTGAGAAGACCAAGACGAACCTGGATTTCCTTGCGGTTATACGAGATACAACCGGCATTAAAGCCTTTGAGGAATCATACTGCTTCATAAAGCCACCAATCATCGTTGAAAACGGTTCAAAACTTTACACGGTTTATGCTCCTGAACTCAAGTTTCTCAGAAATGCCTATGAAAAGCTGAGGAAGGTCGGCAACTGGGAGGTCCTCGAGGTGAGGAGCATAATCGGTGAAAAGGGTGAGACTCTCACTGAAAGGCAGTACGCAGTGCTGAAGGCGGCGTACGAAATGGGATATTTCGACAGAAAGCGGAAGGTAACCCTTGAGGACATTGCCACCGCCTTGAACGTCTCCAAAAGTGCTGTCCACAAGCACATCCAGGAAGGGCTTTGCAAGATAATTTCAAGGTATTTTGCAGAGACTGAGTAAACGTTAAAAATTCTGAGCATCAAGCGGTTAATCTGGATGAACAGCAGGCTGAAAGAGGTACTTGAAAAGCTCGGTATCAGGGAACTGAACGAACTGCAGAGGATGTCTTATTCTGAAATAACTGGGGGTAAAAGCTGTCTGATTATTGCACCAACCGGTAGTGGAAAGACTGAAGCTGCTGTTATACCCCTTATTGAGAAAATATATGAGGAAAATCTTCCGGGCATAGCCCTGCTTTACATTACTCCTCTCAGAGCTCTGAACAGGGACATGCTCAGGAGGATTGAACAGATTGCAAAGGAGCTTGGAATAAGCATAGCCGTAAGGCATGGTGATACTGGAGAGGGGGAGAGGCGAAGACAGTCTCTTAAGCCGCCCCAGATTCTCATAACGACGCCGGAGACGTTCCAGCTACTGTTTCTCGGAAAAAATCTGAGAAAAGCCCTGAAAAACGTAAAATTCGTCGTTCTTGATGAGGTTCATGAGTTTGCTGACAGCGAGAGGGGAGTCCAGCTCTCGGTAGCACTCGAAAGGCTGCGGGAATACTCAAATTTTCAGACTGTTGCTCTTTCAGCCACGGTTGGTGACAGGGAAACGATTGCGAAATACTTCGGCTGTGAGGATGTGATTGAATTCTACGGGCAGAAGCGCTATGAGTTCAGCGTTGTGAAGGCTGAAGCCGGTGAAAATGGGGCTGAAGAGCTGCTGGAAAGAGATGCCGGATTCTCCGCAGAACTGATGAAAATAAAAGAGATTTCGGAAAGTCATCGCTCCACACTTATTTTCGTTAACACCAGGCAGACCGCTGAGGCTCTCGCTCTACACCTTAAGAAGGTTATGGATGTAGAGGTGCATCACGGTTCGCTTTCAAAGGACGTGAGGATCGAGAACGAGAGGAAGTTCATGGAGGGTGAGGTTAAGGCACTGATATGCACTTCATCTCTTGAGCTTGGAATCGATATTGGACATGTGGACTGTGTTATTCAGTACAACAGCCCGAGGGAAGTTAAGAGGCTCATTCAGAGGGTGGGAAGAGCGGGACACAGGCTTGAAAGGGTTTCGAAGGGATACATTATTGCCAGCAGCTTTGACGACCTCCTCGAGTCCATTGTGATTGTGAGAAGGGCGGAGGAGAGGAAGGTCGAAAAAACGGATGTGCATGAGAACAGTCTCGACACCCTTGCGAATCAGATTTCCGCCATTGCTCTGGAGTATGGGAGAATTGAAGATGTAAAGCTGTATCAGATCATTACAAGGGCATATCCATTCAGAAATCTCGACTATGAGTTTTTCACCCAGTTCCTGGATTTTCTGGCTGGAATGGGACTTGTGTTTTATGGTGACGGCGTGGTGAGAGCAAGGAGGAGAACGAGGAGGTATTTTTACGACAACATATCCATGATTCCTGATGAGCGGCACTATCCCGTAAAGGAGATCACAACCGGGAAAATCATAGGAGTCCTTGATGAGTCTTTCCTCCAGACATTTTCGGGTGAGCTTTTTGCAATGAGGGGCGAGGTGTGGAGAGTAATATCCGTTGACGAGTTTGTCAGGGTTTTGCCAGCGGGTGTTGATGCGGAAGTACCCTCGTGGACGGGAGAGGAAATACCTGTTCCCTATGAGGTTGCCCAGGATGTTGGGCGGGTCAGGAGAATCATTGGGGATCTGCTGGTGGGGGAGGGAGAGGAGAGGGCTGTGAGATACCTGATGGAAAACTACAGGATAAATGAGGATGGTGCGAGATACGTTGTGGGAATTATAAAAGAACACGTTGAAAAGGGCTTCAGACTGCCGACAGATACCCGGCTCGTAATTGAGTGCAGTGATGATGCCGCAATCCTTAACGCCTGTTTTGGTCACAAGGTGAATGAGGGGCTTGGAAGAGTCCTTGCCCTGCTGATTTCAAACAGGAAGGGCAGAAACGTTGGAGTGGAGATAGACCCCTACAGAATAAGGCTCATCCCTGCCACGTGTGAGGACGTTCTGAACGCTCTCGAGTCTCTGCGCAATCTGAACAGGGATGAACTGGTGAAACTTCTCGAGCTTTCCCTTGCAGACACCAGACTGTTTCACTGGAAGATCATAAATGTGGCGAGAAAAACAGGCTATCTCAGCAAGGATGTGGAGGTGAACAGAGTCAACGTTAAAAAGCTGGTTCAGAGGCTCTATGAGACGCCTATATTCAGGGAGGCGATGAGAGAAATTCTCGTCGAGAAAATCGACTTCGAAAAGATTTATGAGATTCTTGCGAATTTTGATGATTTTGAGGTTGTAACATATCACACAATCACTCCTGTTGGCAGTGCATCATCAAAACAGAGTTTCGACGTTCTCTTCACGTCCAGACCAATACGTGCCGTCATTGAAACTTTCAGGAAAAGGATAGAGAATGAGGACTGCCACTTTCACTGCCTGAATTGTGGTTATACGATAACACTGAAGGTCAGGATGATCGACTCCCTGCAGTGTCCCAGATGCAAATCGAGAATGGTTGCGGTTGTGAACGGAAGAAGGGACCTGAGCAAAATTGACAGGGGTGAGCTTTACAGAATAGCGAATCTTGTAATGGTGCACGGCATGAAGGCCGTTTACGCCATGAACACGTATGGTATTGGGGTTGAGACTGCAACCAGAGTTTTGCTCAATTTTTATCCCGATGAGGAAAGCTTTCTTAAGGCTCTGCTTGAGGCGGAAAAGAATTACATAAAATCAAGGGCATTCTGGGACTGATGGGTATGAATGTCGAGGAAAGGCTGAGGGAAATTAAGGAGCATTTCGGAGAGCTTATCGATGACGATACTGCGAGACTGCTTGCAGAATACAGCCTCGGAAAGTTCGTACCGGACACCCGCAAGGGCAGAGTAAAGGGCCCCGTCAAGGATAAGAGAATTTACAGGGATAGGGGATACTGCAGACTTGTGGTGGAGACCGAGGATGGCGATGTGAACGTGTACTTCTGGGACGAGGCCTATGAGGTCGCACTGAATGACATCTTTCCGGGAATGGATGTGGAGGTTGAGGCGTCAAGGGGCGAGAGCGGGTACCACGTCAGGAGTGCTGAGCTTGTCAGGGTGGAGGTTGACGAGAGCCGGATAAAGACCGTGTCCGAAATAGAGAATGGCACCGTGAATGTGAGGGGACGTATTGCAGGAATAGAAGGGATAAGGAAGACAAGAGATGGAAAGAAGCTCGCCTCGTTCGTGATAACGGATGGTAAAGAGTTTACGCCTCTCATTCTGTGGGATGACAAGGTGGAGTTTGCGGAGATTCTATCACCGGGTGATGAGGTGATCATCTTCAATGCTTATGTGAATGAATTCAGGGGAAAAAAGAACATTCATGCTGGCAGGAATTCGTACATTGACGTCAGACGCTTTTCATGAACTCCACGACAGAGTTCACGAGCTGATCCATCGTTCCCGTGTAAAAATGGTCCGTGTCAAGCTCAACAATCCTTTTTGGCCCGCTCATCATTTCGATTATCTTCCTGCTTTCACTGTAGGGTACAAATTCATCTCTTACGGCATAAACAATGAGCTTTGGGACCGGGCTGTCCCTGAGTGATATGCTGTTGATTTTTTTCAGAGGTGAGACCAGTATCAGGGCTTTTGTTTCCTCAGCAATGTTGCTCGCAACTACGGATCCGAAAGAGTAGCCGAAGACCGAAACGCTGTTGTGTCTCTCCTTCAGATAATCAAGCATGATTTTTGCATCCTCTATCTCTCCTGTGCCCATTCTGAATGGCTGTTTATAGTCAAATGAAAGCGTGGAAATACCAATCTCATTCAGGGCATTTGAGACCCTTTCAAGACGGATGTCGAATCTGTTGCCCCCCATTAAAGGATGTGGAGGGCAGAGAAGCACAGCATCATTTCCCGCTTCTCTGTAGCTTGCCCTTATTCCAGCGTGGATGATTTCCATGGTTGCATTATCCACGTCATCAGTTAAAAATTAATACCCTCCTGCCAAAAATGCCAGCAATGAATTACGCTGATATTGGTCTCAGGGTTGGGATTGAAATTCACCAGCAGCTTGACACGAGGCACAAACTCTTCTGCAACTGTCCAACCGTGCTGAGAGAGGTGGAGGAATCGAATTTTGAGTTCATCAGATTTTTGAGGTCAAAACGGAGCGAGCTTGGAGATGTGGACAGAGCAGCGAGAGAGGAAGTGATGAGGAGAAAGAAATTCATCTACAAGTTTTACGATACAACATGTCTTGTTGAGGCGGATGAAGAGCCACCGAGAGAAATAAACAGAGAAGCGATAAAAATTGGGATTCAGATTGCAAGGATGCTGAACATGGAGCTTGTTGATGAACTGCATGTCATGAGGAAGATCGTGATCGACGGCAGCAACACGACGGGGTTCCAGCGCACAGCCCTTCTCGCTTTCGGCGGTCACGTTGACGTTGACGGTAAGAGAATAGGCATAGCAACACTCTGCATTGAGGAAGAGGCTGCCAGAAAGGTGGAGGAGAGGGGCAGTGAAACCGTGTACTCTCTGGACAGACTCGGCATACCTCTTGTCGAGATCGGGACTGAGCCAGACATCGACAGTCCTGAACTCGCCAGGAAAGCTGCATGGAAGCTGGGAATGATTCTGAGAAGCACGGGGAAGGTTAAAAGAGGTCTCGGCACGATAAGACAGGATGTGAACATTTCAATCAGGGATGGTGCGAGGGTTGAGATCAAGGGCGTTCAGAATCTGGACATTCTTGACAAAATCGTTGAGTATGAGGTGGAGAGACAGCTGAACCTTCTGAAAATAAGAGATGAGCTCAGGGAAAGGGGTGCGAAGGTTTTTGATGAGATATATGACGTTAAAGATGTTTTTGCAGACACGAAATCCAAGATTTTGAGGAGAGCGAAGTCAATAATGGCAATAAGGCTTTCAGGATTTGCTGGACTTGTTGGTATGGAAATACAGCCCGGAAGAAGGCTCGGCACTGAATTTGCAGACATTGCAAAAACCTTTGGCCTTGGAGGCATATTCCACACTGATGAACTTCCTGCCTATGGTATAAGCGAGGAGGAGGTTGCGAGGCTGAGGGAGACGGTTGGAGCCGAGGATAGCGATGCAGTAATCATCGCTTCGGGTGAGAGGGAGAATGTCAGGAGCGCTCTCGAAAGAATCATCGAACGGGCAAGGTACTGTCTTGTGGGTGTCCCCGAGGAAACAAGAAGAGCAAACGAGGATGGCACCACGTCGTACATGCGGCCTCTCCCGGGATCAGCGAGAATGTATCCTGAAACGGATGTGCCGCCAGTTTTAATCGATGAAGAACTGAGGTCAGTGGAGATTCCCGAACTCATAGAAGAAAGGGCTGGGAGGTTTGTCCGGGATTACGCTCTGCCGGAAGACCTTGCGGTTATCATGGCGGAACCATCAAATGCGAAAATCTTCGAGGAATTTGCGGGGCAGATGGAGCCAACCGTTGTTGCGAGGGTTCTGCACATCCTGCCGTCTCAGCTCAGGAGAGATGGTTACGATGTTGAAAGGCTGGACGAGGATGATTTCAGACTCACACTTTCCATGATCAGGGACGGGAAGATTGCGAAGGAGGGAGCAGAGGAGGTGCTCAGGCTCCTCACCCAGGAAAAGCTTGGAGAGGATGAGATACTTGCGAGACTGTCTCCTGCCGAAGATCTGGACGGATTCATTGCAAGGCTTGTGGAAGAAAAAAAGGATTTCATAGCGGAGAGGGGCGAACATGCGTTCAAACCGCTTATGGGGCTTGTGATGAAGGAATTCAGAGGTAAGGTTGATGGAAAGGTCATTGCAGAGAAACTCAGGAATGCAATAAAACAGGCACTGGATAGCTCATAGATTGTGTTGTTTTTCCCTTTTCTGATCTTGAGTATCCTCTCTCCTGAACTCAAACCGAAATTTTTTTAAATTATTGCTACTGTGTCTCATACTAACAAGGTGGTGACATGGAGATTGGGAAACGGATCAGGATTGAGAGAATAATGAGCAGGGACAGCGGAAATACAGTGATAGTCCCTCTGGATCATGGTGTGAGCATGGGACCAATTGAGGGCATTGTTGATCTCCGGAAAACGATAAACGAGGTGGCGGAGGGCGGGGCAAATGCTGTTGTTGTTCATAAGGGCATTGTGGCTGAGGGCCACCGGGGGTACGGCAAGGATGTTGGTCTGATACTTCACCTTTCTGCATCAACCATGCTTTCCCCGGACCCTGACGAAAAGGTGCTTGTGGCGACCGTAGAGGAGGCGATAAAGCTTGGAGCGGATGCGGTGAGCGTTCACATCAACATCGGGAGCAACACCGAGGCGGAACAGCTCATGAAGCTTGGCAGAATAAGCAGGGACTGCAGGGAGTGGGGTGTGCCGCTGCTTGCGATGATGTACCCGCGAGGTAACGGAATAAACCAGTTTGACGAAAAGACCGTGTCTCTCGCAGTCAGAGTTGGGGCCGAACTTGGTGCCGACATAATCAAAACGAATTTTACGGGCAGTGTGGAATCATTCAGGAAGGTGGTTGAAGGCAGTCCAGTGCCTGTAGTGGTTGCAGGAGGTCCAAAAATGAATTCGACTGAGGAGATACTGAAGATGATAGATATGGCGATGGATGCCGGGGCAAGAGGTGTGGCAATAGGCAGGAATGTGTTTCAGGCGGAAAACCCAAGGAGGATGACTGAAGCCATCTCAATAATCGTTCATGAAAATATGGGCTGGAGAGAAGCGATAAAACATCTGCAAGGTTAATTTTATCAATCCCTCTTTCTCTCTGTTTTTCAGGTGGTGAGTTTGAGAATACCTCTTTACATTGAGTTTAAGGGTAAAAATGTCCTGGTCATCGGTGGGGGTGGAGTCGGGACAAGCAGGGTCAGGAAGTTTCTGAACGCCGGAGCAAACGTGAGAGTTTTAAGCCTCGACTTCAGTGATGAGCTTAGGAGGATTGAGGGGATTGAGCTTGTTATGGGGGATGCGAGGGACGCAGATGTTCTTGAGAAAAACATCATGTGGTGCGATCTGGTAACCGTCGCAATTCCCGACATTGGAATAAACGACACGGTCATTGAGCTTGCGAGAAAGCACAAAGCCCTTGTCAATCTCGCAAATGATGCTGATAAAACAGAGGTGGTTGTTCCTTTTGACGGAGAAGTTGATGGTATCAGATTTGCGGTTACGACCGAGGGTAAGAGCGGAGTGGTTGCCAGGGCTGTGAGAGACAAATTTTTGAAACTGCTTCAGGAAGATGAAGAGGTTCTGAATCTGCTGAAGGCGATGGATTTCCTCAAGAAATACATGAAGGAGAATAATGTCCCTGTAAACGTGAGAATGAAGATGTACTTTGCTGTAAGCAGTGATGAACATTTCAGAAAACTCGTCAGGGATGGAAGGGTCGAGGAGGCAAAGGACTTTGCGGTGAAGTTCATTGAGGAATATATGGAAGGCAGAAGGGAAATCGACGAAAGTGTCGTCAGGATAAAATTCTGAGGTGGTAATCTTGGACAGAGAGCTTCTGATGAAGGCCCAGTACGAAATGCCCGTAAGTGAAACTCCGTTTGCTGATATGGCTGACAGCCTTGGTAAGCCTGCAGATTATGTGGTCGAAACTCTGAAAGAATACCTGAAAAATGGCATCGTGAAAAAAATCGGTCCCCAGCTCAACTACAAAGCCTTCAGGGGTATAAGCCATGCCGCCCTTGTGGGTGCGGAGGTTAAAGATGTGGAGAAAGCAGTCAGAATAATAAACGCTGAAAAGAAGGTGAAGCATAACTTTCTCAGAGAGCATGAGACTTACAACATCTGGTTCACGATTAAGGCTCCCACGAAAGAGGAGCTTTTTGAGAAGGCGAGAGAGTTGATGGAGAGATGCGGGGTTGAAAATTACGTAGTCCTGCCGAGTGTCCGGGTTTACAAGATGGATGTCAAGTATGACCTGTTCAGAGGGGTTTCATTCAGCACGAGAGTGGAGGAAAGGGCAGATGTGCCGGGGGTCGAGGAGCTTGGCATTGATGGAGAAATGCTCAGAGACATGGAGCGAAACTTCAGCGTAGAGGAAAGACCATTCAGGAAGTTTGCCGAAAGGTACGGATATTCAGAGGCTGAGCTTGCTGATCTGATTTCAGAGCTCATCGAGAAAAGGGTTGTGAGGGATTTCTATGCGGTGCTGAACGGTTACAATGCGGGTTTCAGGGAGAACGGTATGAACCTGATAAAGACAGGCGAGCCGGAGAAAGTTGCGAAGAAGCTCCTGAAAGATATTCCCGAAATAACTCACCTGGTCCAGAGGGAGGTACCGGAGAAATGGAATTATCCGGTGTACTTTATGATTCATGCTGTGAACAGAGAAATTATAGAGCAGATAGCAGACAGGGCAAGAAGAGTTGAAGGCGTTGAAAAGCTTGAGATTCTGTACAGTCTGAAGAGCTTCAAGGACTGATTATTTTATTCTGAACCTCCTGACATTTCCGCAGTTCAGGCACGTTATCCTGACGACGCCCTTGCTTGTCCTCACCCTGACCCTGTCGCTTCTGTATGGATACAGGCACTTTTTGCAGAATCTGAGCTTCTTTTTTCTCAGCCTGATTCTGTACTTTCTCGCAATCCTAGTTGCAAGCTCAACATACCTCCTGGAGAGATCGTAGTCCTCGAGCTTTACCCTGTCGGCAAGATCAAGCAGGTAACCTATCCTCTCTCTGGCTATCTTCCTTTCAAGACCTTTTTTTCTTTTAACAGCCATTTTCACACCTGCATTTCTCAACCGGTTTAAAGCACTTCCCACACCTTTTAACCTCGATAAAACAGTCATCAAACACAATTCTTATCTTTCGGGATTCGAGCATCGCAATGCCCAGCTTTTTTCTGGCGGATTCGAGCAACCTGCTTATCGTTGGCTGGGAAACCCCCATAAGCTCGGCTGCCTTTTTCTGGCTGAATCCCATAACGTCAACGAGTCTGACAGCTTCGGCTTCATCTGGATAAACTGCCACTTCTCCTCCTTTTTCGAGAAAGCTGAACTCGACGAATCTCTTTCTTTTCCTTCTGGGCATTTGAATATTTATTCATTACCGTGTATTTAACTGTTTTTTCGCACCGGTGTTATTTTTGCTGCCCCCGACTCCAGTCTTGCAAAGGGATTGCCACCATAAAAATCATAAACCCTACCGTTTCCCAAGTTTTGAGGGTCCGTGGTCTAGTGGTTATGACGCCTGCCTCACACGCAGGAGGTCGCCGGTTCGAATCCGGCCGGACCCACTCATAACCTCCAATTCTTAAAATTTCAATTCTTACAGGGTCTCCAGTCCTAAGGGAGTCCAGAAGTTTGTCAATAGTCTCAGAAAATCGATTTCTGAAATTTTCTTTTAAAAATATATAATTCTCCTTTGAAATTCTTATATGCAAATCAACCCTCTGCTGGCTGTTTTTGGCGGAAAGTCTCTTTACAGAGGTTGATTCAGAGTGTGTTCCAGATTGTTCCATGTGGAACATAAGGGGCGAAGGTAGTATATAAAAGGGTAGGAACAAAAATAAGCCTAAAAAAACTTTACAAGAACTTCTTTAAATAAAAGTAAAAAGAACAAAATTAACCCACCAGAAGGAAGGAGAACCGCTAAGAAAGCGAAGAACCTCACAAGATTTTCTCTCAACGGTCTGAAAAGTTTAATCTCCGACCATATACGAGATGCCAACCCTATTAGTGTTAAAATCCCAGATATGCCAAACAAGAATCCTATGAGAGCAAACACCCAGTTTCCGATAGAAGTAAGCTTTGCCAACTTATCTGAAAATGCCATGAGTGCGATGGATATATTCATCATAGCTGAATAGATCACTAAGTATGGTGTAAATTTATTTGCAAACTCATAAAAATGTTCCACACTCGCACCTGTGTTATTCCACCCCCTATAACCAATTTGAAAACCATTTCCAACCAGCCTAAATCTTCCGGATTTTATATCATACTCATACGTGAGAGTGAAATCATCCGGATAAAACACATTTGATGCTTTTATTCTCAAAACTCCCGGAACATCAATATCAGCTTCTGATTTGCTTTTATCAGGAACTGTTCTTTTTTGATCTGGATAGATATAAACCTCTCTTAGCATTTGACGAAAACGAACTTCTTGTGGTGGATTTTGTCCCTCTTTCCCTCTTTGCTGTTCATTGAACCTCTTTTCGTAGTGTTCTTCCGGTATGAAGCTATCAAACTCTATTTTAACTGGATATTTAGAAGCATTAAATATCTCAAAAGCCCGTTCTCCTTCTTTTATTTTTTTAAAGATAAGCATAGGCAGTTTATCAACTTCAAAAATTTTAGTTTGCTTCTCCATGAATTTAGACTGCTCTAAATAAACTACCAATAGGAATATTGTCAACAGTATTGAAAACGAAAGAAGAAGAGCCTCTGCAACATCTGGCGGTAAGCCCTCATTCAACACTTGAGGTTCTACCCCTTTCCATACAAGATAATCTATAATCGCAAGATTGACTATAATAAAAACGAGGTAGCCAGCTACTACTTTTTCTTTCCACCTCATTTGAAACCACCTTCACCCATTAAACAAATACCACTCCGCATAATCGAAAAAACTCTTTCGCATCCTCTCTTTTCAGTCCGATGTACTCTGCAATCACATCAATCGTTCTTCCGTCAGCTCTGTTCTCGCCCAGCCCAGCCTGAACCTGCATGCGTTTACAATTTTGTTCGATACTATAAAAACTCTTTTTCTTCAACTTAGAATAATCGGATTGAAAAAGCATAAACATGTTGGCAGTAACAGGATTCTAAATTGTCAGAAACTCAAATTCTGTCGTAAACTCTACTTCTTAAATCAATTTTTAAAACCCAGATTTCATCCCGATCCGCATGGATTTCGTATATAGCCCTGAATTTGCCAACTCTCAGGGAGTATGTGTTTTCTCGCCCCTTAAGTTTCTTTCCGAGAAATGGATCAACTTCAAGGGCTTTGATTCGTCTTAAGATTCTTGATCTTTCATCCTCTTTAAGTTTCTTTACCTGTTTTGCTGCATCTCTATCAAGGTAAATCTTCATAAAAGATCGTCCAAAGGAACTTTTTCACCCTTCCTCATTCTCTCGCTCATTCTGTTGAGTTCTTCGATTTCGTCTTCAGTTAATTCATCCTCAAGAATTTCAAGGATTCTGTCAAGTTTCTCCTCCAGTCTTTCAACTCTTCTGAGGAGTTCGGCATCCATGTTTGTAAATTTGATTCACAGATTATATGAGGATTTTGGAGAAAGCGATAAATGAGATAAACCGAACTTTCTATGCATTTTCCAGCATTCTCCACAACTGTTTTATTTTCTTGTTTGGTTAAAACTTCATGGCTAAACTGCCAGCAGTGTCTTACAGCGATGTCATAAAGGCTCTATCAAAAGCCGGATTCATTTATGCACCAAAAAGAGGCAAGGGTAGCCACATTGCCATGTACAGAGTGGATGATGAAGGAAAAGCAAGATTGGTGATAATTCCGAGGAAAAAGAACATCCCAAAAGGTACGCTCCTGTCAATTTTAAAACAGGCAGGATTGAGCAAGGAGGAATTTCTGGAGCTTCTCAGATAGTAACCTCAAATGTTGTCACAAACTTTTTACTGAAAACAGCCTCAAGCTCATCATCAAGTATGCCGAGCTCTTTTGCGTTCTCGATGTAAAGCTCCACGGCCTCCTTGAGGTTCTCAAGAGCCTCCTCTATTGTATCACCACAGCTCGCAACCTCAAGCTCGGGGCATTTTGAAACGTACTGATCTCCTTCCTTCCACACGAGAGCTGTCAGCGTTGTCACGATAGATGTTCTGGTTTTGGTGCTTTATAAAACTGTTGCCCCCTGCATCCTTAATTGATGGCGATCAGAAAAGGCGAGAGATATCACATTTCAGCAATTCTCAGCCTGCCAAACACAAACTGTGTAATCAAACCCACGTACTATTCCTCCATTTCTTCAGGCATATCCCGAACGAAAAGCTCAGGGCTCCTCTTAGACATACACAATCTCCCTTTCAATTGACTTCCAGAGCAGAGGTTTGCTCATGGCTGCTTTCTTTGTGAGGATGTCAACTCTCATCCCAAGCAGATCTTCAAGGAACTCCTTCAGATCCACAATTTCCCACCCAACTGGCTCGCTGAACTCCACAATTATATCTACGTCGTGGATTACTTCCTCCTCTCTTGCGAGAGAGCCAAAAAGGCCAATACTCTTGATTTTGAACCTCTTTTTCAGTATGCCTTCGTTATCTCTGATTTTTTGAACAACATCATCGAGCTTCATAATCATCCCGGCCTATAACCTAATGAATCCAGAACTTCTTTAATTTTTCCCGCCAGCTTCTCCATCCTCCAAAGGGCCATGGGGATCTGTTATGATAAATCATGAGATTATTTAATTTCGTGCAAAATATATATCACCGAAAATATTTATAAGCCGAGAGATAAGATTAAGATATGCGAGAATGCGGTTATGTAAAACTGCACGAGCTGAAAAAGTTCGTCAAGACATTACCTGAAGATGCAGTATCGAGAGAAATAATCCTTGATGAGAGAGATAAATTACCTTTTAGGGAGTGCATGAGCAAAATAGACCTCTGGATCAGGTTGATAGAAAGGGATTTGAAGAGAATTGAGAATGAAAAATGAATTAAGTCCGTTTAACTGGAAAATTTGTCTGTTTTGTGTGGTAAATAAATCAAATTAAGGATCTGTTTTACTTTCGCAATGGAGTACAGTCTGGACTGCCTCCAAAGACGGGAATATCCAGAGCGAGAATGGATGAGCCAATCTGCGCGAATATTTGAGACAGACAGGAAAGAAGGGCAGGGGGAGGACCAGGTACATTCTCAGGAGATGCGATAGAGAGCTGATGCTGAAAGCTCTGATGGAGGGTTAGACAAACATCAACACCCTTAAATACTTCCATGACTGAACTGTAATCAGTTATGGCCGAAATAACCATCAGGCTGAAGGTCCCCGACGGAATGGAAGAGAAAGTTAGGAAAGCTGTTGAGGATGCCGTGAAGAGTGTTCTCCGGCAGAAAAAACTCAGAGATGACGTTCTCGACAGGTATTTTGGAAGGTATCAGGGTGAAGTGAGGGAAGAGGAGTGGTATCTCCAGTAAGGGTTTTCGTAGACTCGTCAGTTCTCGTCGAGTTTGTAAAGGGTAATTCTGAAGCTGGAGCGATTCTCAAAAAGCTCAAGAATGTTGATGTCGATACGTACATAAATGACATCGTTTTCAGCGAGTTCGTATTTCACTATCTGTCTCTTAAATCGGGAAAATCTCCATTGACGATGAAGGGAAAGGGAGTGATTTCGGAGTACATTGATGAGAAGGATCCACTCGAGTTCATAAACCAGTTCAGCATCCTTCAGGTGGATGAAGAAGTGGTGGAAAAGTCCTATGACCTGATGAAAGATTATGGCCTTCTCCCAAACGATGCAATTATACTCGCGACCTGCATAAAGCACGGAGTTGATGCTTTGGTTACGCTGGATGGGGATCAACCTCCCTGTATCCTTCTCAAGCAGTTTTCTGTAGTAATTCACATCAATGCTCTCAGAATTTCTGACTGAGACGAGCTTTTTACTAAAATCAACAACCACGTATTCAATCTCCATTCCTGGGGAAAGCTTTACACCAGTCTTCTTCACTTCTCAAAAAGACAGTTTCTTCCACAGACATCCACCAGAACCGGGGTTCTGGAGTGGATGGCTGTTTCGAGAGGTTGTGGTATGGGGACTGATGAATGTCTGAGAGTCACGTTCGCACCTCCAAATCAGCTTCTGCCCACAGAATGCTCTACAGCTTCCCGGTCTGCAATCTTACTTCACAGTCCCACAGCACCGATAGTACCCTCTCAAGACTCTCTTCAGACTTCGCAACCTCACCATCCAGCAGGCTTATCGTTTCTTCGAGCGATGTTATCCTTCTCTCAAGTGCTCTCTGTCTTTCGGCAGGATTGCGTCTCTCACACTGCGACTCCAGTTTTCTGACCTCAGATTCCAGAGCCTTAAGCCTTCTTTTAAGCTCATCGACTTTTTCAACCTCGAGCTCGAGACTCCCATTCAAAATTTCTTCAAGGTATCTGAGTGTGGTATCCAGCTTTTTCTCCTTCAGCTTTATGTTTCCCTTTTTCACCTCAGAAAGTGCACCAGAGGCGAGGCTCTTGAGATCATCCATGTTGAGCAGAAGGTTGCGGGTGTCTGTGTTGACCTTAACTCCTATCGCGTGGGCGTAAAGCCTGATTGGCTTTTTAACGCGGGCAATTTTTCTGTGCACCTCGTTCTCTCTAATATTGATCTCATGTCCTATCGCCTCTATTTCTGCCCTCAGGTTTGCGAGGAGTCCATCAGCTCCTTCTTCGTCTTCAGATTCCACTTCTGCCCTGACACGCTCAATTTCAGACAGCAGTTCAGAGAGCTCACGACTCGCCCTGTTCCTTTCTTCAGTGAGGCTTTTTGTGTTTTCGATCAGCCGGAGTGCGTCCTCAAGGTCGACAATTCCTGCCTCCTTCCTCTTTCCTTCAACATCCGCGATGATGCCTGCTATGCCTCTGAGGTGGCTGTCAATTTGTTCAATCTCCTGAGGATTTACCGCAAAAAGCATTCTGAAATACCCTGCCTTCATGGACGCCACTTTTTCGAGCTTTTTCGATGCTTCAAGGAACACATCACCCGTGCCACCATCTGGCCCAGTTCTCCACAGCGTCAGCATGGCTGAAACAAAGTTGCGGGCCTGATTTCTCAGCCTCGGGTGCACCGCATCCACGTCAAACATCTCGAGAGCCGAGACCAGGTTGTCAATTTCTGCACGTATTTCCGCCTCTTTTTCTGAGATGAATGTTTCAATACCTCTTTCGGCAGAGCTTATCATGTTCAGAACTCTAACCTCAGCTTCCTCCAGTGTTGGATGCTCCACCTTTTTTCTTTTAAAAAATCCGAATCCCATTAACTGAACTACTCCGGAGTTCTTTATAGTCATTACTGCCAGCATGGCCGGGAAGGATTCAGTGCACTCAGTTCATCAATACTCTCGGCTCACTGCTTTACACGGTTACCAATGTTTAAATATTTTGGAAATGACAGTAAAATCGATGAATCGGGAGCCCATGTATTTTGAAGCAATCAGTGTTGGAGATGCAGTGGAGTCGATTCCGAGAACGATTGTCGAGTCTGACATCTGGATGTTTGCATATCTCACCGGCGACTTCTTTCCACTCCACACGGATGTGGAGTTCTCCAAGAACACGGTTTTTGGAGAGAGAATTGCTCAGGGGATGCTTGTTCTCTCAGTTGCGCTCGGGATGGTTGATCAGGTGCTTCTGTCCAGGTATGATGTAAGCTCCGTTGTGGCTTTTTACGGGATAGAGGACGTCAGATTTCTCGAACCGGTTTTCATCGGAGATACGATAAGAGCAAGGGCAGAGGTGGTTGAGAAGAGAGATGCCGGAGAGAAATCAGGGATTGTAACCTACAGGCTTGAGGTGGTGAACCAAAAAAATGAGGTGGTGCTGGTCGCCAGATATTCTGCGCTCGTCAGGAAATCTCCTGCAGAATAATCTCCTTCAATTTTATTCTGTCTGCCTTGCCGAGGCGCGTGAGGGGTATCGAATCCCTTACCAGTACTTTTCTCGGAACTTTAAAGTCAGCAAGCTCTTCTTTACACGCTGCAAGAATTTTCTCTGCATCTATCTCAGCACCCGGCTTTGGAACGACTGCAAGCCATACAACCTCTCCGTAAATTTCGTGTGGAGCCCCAAATGCTGCAGCAATGGCCACTTTCGGATTTTTCATTGCGACCTCCTCAACTTCGGACGGCAGTACCGTGTAGCTCCCCACCCTTATGACCTCCTTTTTTCTGCCAACAATATACAGTTCTCCGCCTTTCATGTATCCGAGGTCTCCGCTTATCCAGTATCCGTCTTTGAAACCCTTTTCAGTTTCTTCCGGCTGGTTGAAGTAGCCCTTGCTCACCATTGGTCCTTTAACAAGGATTTCTCCGATCTCGCCATCCTTCAGCTCTTCTCCGCTGTCGTTCACAATCCTCACCTCGACGCCCTCAAAAGGCACGCCGACGTACCCCTCTGTGAATTTGTCAGGGTCATCTTCAGGCCGGGAAAACGTCGCGAACCCTGACGTCTCTGTCGAGCCATATCCTATACCTATTTTGCTGCACCAGCCCATCATTCTCCTGAGCATCTCTGGGTTCAGCTTCTCACCGGCAGTTACGAGCATCTCAACCGGAGGCAGGGGTATTTTGTTCTGGGCTGCGAAGGAAAACACCAGTGCGAACATCGTCGGAACCGCACCGAAAAACGGTATCCTTTCATCTGAAAGCTCTTTGATGACAGCGTCCGGTCTCCAGTGGTCAATCAGAATCATTTTTGATCCGTTGATGATTCCAACGGCGAGAAGCTCAGTGGTTCCCCCAACGTGGCTTGGCGGGAGGTGAATGAGTGAATTCAGCCTTTCCTCCCTCTCCAGATATCCGAGTATGCTCCTCAGCTCGCCAGCTGCCATTGAAATGACGTTTCTGTGGGACAGCAGCGTGGCTTTTGGGACACCTGTTGTGCCCCCCGTGAAAATTATCAGAATATCGTCATCTGGAGACTGTTCCACCGGATTTTCTAAGGGCTTTTCTTTCAGCAGCTCGTAGAAAGATCGTTCTGAATTGAGGAAAAACATCTCAGGATTTCCAATTTCGTTTTTGATCTCTTCAAGAGTCGCCTTCACGTTATTGTCCTGGAAAGTGTTGATCGATACCACCACTTTTGGCTCCGCATGGCCGAGAAATCGCCTCAGCTCGGCTATTCTGTATCTTACATCCATGGGAACGCATATCGCCCCTATTTTCGTGCATGCGAGAAAGGTATAAACGTACTCCGGACTCATTGGAAGGATTGTTGCAATCCGGTCACCTTTTTCAACACCGAGAGATAGAAAAGCTGATGCCAGAGCGTCAACGGAATCTTTCAGCTCTCCATAGCTGATCATTCTGTCTCCGAATTTTATGGCCGTGTAATCCCTGTCGACTTCTGCCCAGTAATCCAGGTATTCCCAAAGAAAATCAAACTCCTCAACCATACCTAGGTTTGTCTAAAGGTCATATATAATCATTTGGTATTGAAATCTTCATGGGCCGACGTATTTTTTGCGAATTATTCACTGTGCGCGTGAACAAACCTCTCCAAACAAAAATGGCACTTTTTCAGGTTATGCAGCGGGTAACACTTAAATCCTGAAAACGATTCCCGCATATCCAACAACGTAGCTCTTATCTGCCACGTCTCCACTCGTGGAGTAATGCACAAGCTCGGCACCTGCACCGAAATACTCGGCAATCAGCATTGCCACGGCTATGGGCCCGTATCCACACACACTTGCCTGCGTGTCGTAGATCGTTCTGTAAAATTTCCTCACGTCCATGCTCTCCACAGCCTCAATTATGATCTCGTCCCTTCTTCTGCACTCCTCGTCGGGTATGTAGTGGTGCATGTCGCTGGAAGCCACAACGGCGATCTTTTTTCCCGTCTCCTCGTAAGCCTGGATTAATTCTCTGGCCACCTCTCTTGCACTCTCCTCATCCTGCAGACCCATGCATATCGGGACAATCTCAAAATCCGAATGGAGGAACTGCAAAAACGGAAGCTGAACTTCAAGGCTATGCTCTTCGGCAAAGGCCATCTCATCAGGTACGACAGCAACCTTTGGCATCGCATCCGTAAACTCTGAATCCGGTTTTGAAACTCCAATCGGTGTGCCCCATTCGTCCGTTGACACCGCCACGGGCATTCCCAGTCCGGTGTGGTTTGGGCCTATGATGATGTAGGTTTCGGCGTCCCTCAGCAGGGAATGAACCTTTCCCGCAGTTCTTCCCGAATACATGTATCCTGCGTGAGGGGAAACAATTCCAATAACGTCATCGTCCTTTCTACCCCTGTCGGTAAAATCGTTGAGCATGGCAAGCAGGGACTCCGGGTTGGAGGGGTAAAATGAGCCCGCAAATCTGGGGTATCTCATGGTTTTAAATATGTGAATGCAACCTAATAAATATTGTCATGAAACTCGGCGTGGTCGTGAACCCTAAGGCGGGTGATGGGCCGGATCCGGAGCTTGTACGAAACGTGGTATCGAGGCTTGAGCCTGACAGAGTGGTTACCGGACAGGATGATCTTGGCCAGGATTACCTTGATAACGCAGACATTGTTGAGATACACCGCACTTTCGACAGGAACGATACCATCAGGCTTGTTAAGGAGCTTGACAGTGCTGTGGACGTCATAGCTGTTTTTGGGGGAGACGGCACGGCAAGCGATGCAGCATCTGCATTCCCCGAAAAACCGCTGCTCTGCATACCCATGGGGACAACGAATGCCGGGCCTCTGATGTGCAATCCGGAGTTCAAATCCCTTGAGGTTGTGGAGGTGGATGGGCTTTACATCCCCGAGTACGGGAGAGTGGCTTTCAACGATGTTGTTGCCGGTCCCACGATTCTTGGAACTGTAGATGGCGAAATTGCTGAGCTCGATGCTCTGAGCTACATGAGGGGGGAAATGAAGAAGGGCAATCCGGACAAGTTCTATGTGAGAGTTTCAGAAGGCGAAAGGACCATTGAGGGCGTTTACGGCAATGTTTTCGTTTCGATGCTTGATCAGCGGTATCTGGCAAAGGGAATCTCCGGAGGTGCGTCAATTTCAGCATTTGCTGGCTTCAACTGTCTCGTTGCGTGTTTGAGCCACACAATCGTTCTTGGTTCGATAACGAAGGAGATTCTCAGGAACATGGAGCCGGTCAGAACAGAGACGATGAGTTTTGACAGCTCGATCAGTCTTTATGCAGAGACTGTCATCTCTGCAGATGGAAATCCATTTGCTTTCAGAGAAAGCGTGACGGTTGAATTCAGGAAAAATCTTGTACGGGTTCTGAAGCAGGTCTGAGACGTCCTCTATCCCGAACAGCATTTACGACTGCCTGATTCTCCTGCTTCAAGATGGTGATATTGCCCAGTAATTGCAGGTTGTAATCTTGGAGGGTGTGAACTGTCGAAAATTAAATTTTTAAATTTTATATTTCTTGTTATGTCAGGATTTTTTTCACGTGTTCTCATACTCACAACCATTATTTCTCATGGAAAACTTTTTATTGCCGGAGAGTGTGATGGACTGGATGGCCGGAGAATCTACAGAAGGGGATGAATTTCGTTCTGAACGCATAATGGAGCCAATCAGTCAGGTGTTTGAGAATTTTCCTCTCTACACGATGCTTGTTGATGAGGACCATTCTCTTGTTTACATGAACAGGATCCTCAGAAATGACATTGACGGGAAGCTGAAGGGCGTGATATCCCGGTACTGTCCCGATGCCTCAGACGGTGCGTCTCACCCCCAGGACTGTCCGTTGTGCGAATCCATCAGAAAAGGATATGTTCCGGTTAAATTTGAATTGCGCGATTTTTCCAGAAATCTATGGCTGGCAACAGCTGTGTGTCCGCTGCATACAAAAAATCAGAATGAAAAGAGGCTGTTTCTTTGCATTTTCTGGGACCCCCATGAGGCAAAGCTGAATGAACTGCTTAAAGGTGAGCTGAAGAGAAATGAGGAAATCTACAGGGCGATATTCGATAACACACCCAACATGGTCGGCATATTTACGGGCGATGGTGTAATTGTAGATGCCAACGCCGTGATGGCCGAGTGTTTCGGTCCTGATCTGGCCGGCAGGAACATAAAAGATGTGCTTCCTAAGGAGGTTTCGGAGAAGTGGATGAATTATATTGCGAATGTGGTAGAGAGGAGAAGGAGAATCGCATTTGAATTCAGCTGCAACGGCAGACACTATCTCGTGAGCATGGTTCCTGTCGATCTCGCAGGCGAAAGACACTGCCTTTTAATCGGCAGAGATGTTACGGAGATGAAACACAGGGAAATGCTTCTCAGAACTCTCATCAGAATAGAGATGCTGGTTGACAGCGAAAAAGATAGGAAAAAACTGCTTGAAGAAGTATGCAGTGAACTGTCTTCTTTTCCGAATTATCTCCTTGTTCGCATTGACCTTGTCGGGAAGGATCGACTGAGTGTCGTTTCTGGAAACCTTGCGGATGCTGCTGGCGACATGCACTGCAGGGTGATGGAAAGGGCAATCCGGCACGGAGTATCTGTCAGCATGAAGGTTGATGTTTGTGACGAAAACTGCACTCTGAGGAATCTGTCCGGGAGTGATGAGATCTGGATAACCTCCCTGCCTCTCAGAGCAGATGGGGTCTCTGGAGCCCTCACCGTATTTCATTCCGGCAGTCTGAGTCAGGAAGAACTGGCGATACTCGAAACACTGTCTGCGGACATATCATTTGCTTTACGGGCGTTTGAACTGGAGGAAATCAGAATGAAGGCTTATGAGAAAATCGAGGACATCGTCTATCGCTCTGCAATTCTCACGGATGAGATTAAAAATGCGCTGACGGTAATCTCCGGCATTGCTGAACTGAAAATTTCCGGTGTCGAGTCGGCAAAAATTCTCGAACAGGTTGATAGAATTAAAAAAATCTTGGATGAGATAGATAATGGGTGGATTGAGTCCGAGAAGCTTAAAAAATTCCTGAAAAAATATGTGTAATTTTTTTCTTTGATTCCCTTTTCTGTTTCCTGACATTTCGAAAATCTTATATTTAATGATTACAATTTCCATTATCATGAGAAAGGTTCTGATTGTTGACGACGACCCCATGGTTCGGGAGGTTCTTGGGATTATGCTGTCAAGTTACTGTAGGATAATCTCCGCATCAAATGGGAAGGAGGCCGTAGCGGCCTACAGGAAGTCTAAGCCCGATATCGTTCTTATGGACATTCTCATGCCGGAGATGGATGGCATAACTGCAACCAGGGAAATAAAAGCTTTTGATCCTGATGCGAAAATCATTGCGATCACAGCTTATGCGTCAACCAAAGGTGAGGATATGCTGAAAGTGGGTGCCCTCGATGTCGTTGGTAAACCCATAAGAAAAACAGAACTTATAGCAAAAATTGAGAAGTATTTAGAATAGTTCCCGTTGTTTCCATTTTGATCCAAATTTTAAATTAAAATATTAAATTGAAGTTTCAAAATTATATCTGGATTTCTCCGCTTACTCCGTTGCGACGACCTTTGCCGAATACCCGAATTTTTCGATGGCCTTCAGGTATTTCTCGACATCACCATCGACTTCTATCTCAGCAGACTTCAGGTCTATGGACAGTACTTTGGCGCCCTCCTTTGTGAGAACGTTCCTGACTGTCATAACACATCCGTGGCAGGTCAGTCCTGAAAGCTCAAGTTTCACCTTAATTTCAACCACCTCCGGTTTTACTACTGCTTAATTGATTTAACTGGTAATATAGTTCACTTCTAACAGCATGTAAGGTAAGATTTAAGTATCTGTAAACATGGTGTTATGTGTGCGGCTTGACGAATATGACCTGAAAATACTCGAACTGCTCAGGGAGAACTCAAGGCTATCCTACAGCGATATTGGAAAGGCTCTTGGGATGACAAGACAGACCGTGAAATCCAGGATAGAGAAGCTTGAGCAGGAAGGAATAATCAGGAAGTACACGATCGAGATCGAGATAAGTGCGGGGAAGGGCAATGAATTTCTTGCAATTTTAAATGATGTGCCTGATGAGAAGGACTTTGTGGAGATTTTCAGGATAGGCAAGAGGAAATACCTTGTGAGGGCGCTGGTGGAGAAGGCCGATGAACTTGCAAAGCTCTGTGAAAAATACGAGTTCGAACAGATTTTTCCGGTCATTGAGAGGCGCAGAGGTAATGAACTTTCGAAAATACCTCTGAGCTTCAGGTGCGATTACTGTGGAAAGGAGGCTTTCGAGAGGCCCCTGATGTACAAGAGACATAACCGGGTTTACGTCTTCTGCTGCCCAACATGTCTTGATATGTTCAGGGAATCAAATTACGATAGTTAATAATTTAAATGGACCCGGTACATAGTTGTACTCATGTTTTATGAAATTGAGGAGATCAAGCGAAGACGGAAAAAGCTTGGCATCACTCAGAAAAAGCTCGCAGAACTTGTGGGCGTCAGTCAGCCGCTCATAGCGAGGATTGAAAGCGGCGATCTCGATCCCAAACTGTCTCTCGTGAAAAAAATTTTTGAGGTCCTCGGGGAGCTTGAGGGCAGAGGCATAACTGCGAAAAAGATTATGACGACCGACATCATTTTCGCCAGTCCTGATGAACTGATTGTGGACACAATCGACGTTATGCGGGAGAAGGGAATCTCTCAGTTACCGGTAGTGAAGGATGGGGCGAATCTCGGATGCATCACTGAAAGCTCGATTCTCAGGGTCATCATGATGAAGGGGCTCGATGGCTGTGAAGACATGCGTGTCAGGGATGTGATGGAAGAACCCCTGCCGGAGATCTCACCTAATGAGTCCCTGGACAGCATCTCAAAAATGCTTTTAAATAACCCCGCTCTCCTTGTGGTTGAAGAGGGCAAGATAGTGGGGATAGTTACCAAACACGATGTCATGAAGGCCATGAGGGAGAAATGATGAACTTTCCGCAGATTTTCTGGCACGGGATGGCGGAGGAGGAGAAGATTGACTACTTAAGGAAGTTCAGCGTAGCGGTAATCGGGAGCAGAATGCTCATGGAGCTCCTCTGGAGGGGCGGAGTGGGCTGTGTGAGGTACATCGGCGACTTCATCACTCCGAACGATTCGAGGATTGACTGCACCGTGCATCCCCTTGAGGCGAATGACTATGATGCAGTCCACCCGATGAGCAGCGACTCCTGTGTGATAAGCTATCCGTATCCTGATGATTACGACGAGCTTAAAAGACAGCTGAAGGGGATAGACGTGATTGTGGCTCACAAACACATTGATGTTGCCGCCAGAATAGCCGAAGAGCTTGGATCACCCTTCATACCCAATCTGATTACCACCTTCCTGCCCGATGGGGTGAAATTCTGGGAAGTGGAGATGCCGAGGGTTAAGTTTGATCCGATTTCGTATGCTCTCACATGTTCCCTCCAGGCTGGAGAGATACTCAGGATTTTTACTGGTTACCACATGCCGACAATAGCTCCGGATGCGTACATCGTTGATACCCGTTCCCAGTATTACCTCAAGAAAATCCGGCTGAGGGTGAAAGAATGAGGATTAAAGCCCCGTCAAGGATCCACATAACGCTTGTGGACCTCAACGGAGCCGTTGGAAGGGTCGATGGTGGCGTTGGTCTGACTCTGGAGAGTCCCGGGTTTGTTATCAGAGCCAGGAAAGGCGATGAGGTTCGGGTTGAGGGTGAAGCAGAATTTGCTGAAAGGGGCAAAGCTGTTCTCGAGAAATTTCAGAAAAAATTCGGTTATGGCCTTGAGGTGGAAATTGAGAGAGCTTACCCCTCTCACATCGGTCTGGGGAGCGGGACCCAGCTTGCCCTTTCGGTTGGAAAGGCGTACAGTCTGGTTAATGGAATTGAGCTGAGTGTAAGGGAGATTGCGGAGCTTGCTGGCAGAGGTGGAACATCCGGTATAGGAGTCGCGGCATTTGAGCTTGGTGGTTTCATCGTGGACGGCGGACACGCCATGAAGGAGAAAAACAGTTTTCTCCCGTCGTCATTCAGCAGGGCAAAGCCGGCACCCGTTATTGCGAGGCACGACTTTCCGGACTGGGATGTGTATCTGATAATCCCTGACGAAAAGGGTTTTGCAGGTATGCGGGAAAAGCATCTGTTTGAAAAAAATACGCCCGTCTCCCTGCAGGACGTGAGGGAGCTTGCTCACATAATTCTCATGAAACTCCTTCCTGCCGTGGTTGAACATGACCTTGATGAATTCGCCAACGCAATTCACGCGATTCAGTACCTGGGATTCAAGAGGGCAGAGGTCAGCCAGTATGGAACGCTTATCTTCGACCTCATAGAGGTTTTGAGAGACTATGGTGCTGCGGGAATGTCGTCAACCGGACCAACGGTTTATTTCGTGGGGGACAGAGATGGCATTGACGCCGCGAAAAGTTATTTCAAGGAAAAGGAAATAGGAGTTGAAATTATAAAAACAAAAGCGAGAAACAGGGGGGCTGAAGTTGAAATATAATCTCTGGTTTGGAGTTTACGAAGATGGAAAACTCAGAAAGTCTGAAAATCTGAAGAAATCGTTTATCACAGCACGCAACCCTGAGCCTCTGCCATTCTCACCTGCTGATGTCGGCAGGGAAGTCTTCGGAGATGATTATTACGGAATTTTGAGAAAAACTGCCATTGAGGTGTGCAGAGACCTTGTTGAGAAAGAGCTGAGGCGGGAAGATAGATACGTCATAGCCCTCGTAAGGACTCTGGACGAGCTGAACAATTCGATAAATCTCCTGAGAGAGAAGCTCAGGGATCTGAAAGAGATAAGGGAAAGTGAGGTTGTGGAAGTTTTCGAGCAGAGAATCAGGGAGCTTGAAAAATTCAGGATGGAGATAGAAAGGGAAATCGAAGATGTTATGCGGAAGATTGCTCCAAACGTAAGCGAAATTGTCGGAGAAAAAATTGGGGCAAGACTTCTTGAGAAGGCAGGTAGCCTCGAGAGGCTGGCGGAATTTCCAGCAAGCACCATACAGGTTATAGGAGCTGAGAAGTCCCTTTTCAAGGCTCTCTCAAGGATAAGGAAGGGGAAGAAAGCCAAGGTGCCAAAGCACGGCGTGATATTCCAGCATCCGTTCATAAGGAACCTGCCGAAAAAGAAAAGAGGAAAGATGGCAAGATTCATTGCAAATAAAATTGCCATAGCTGCGAGGATGGATTACTTTAAGGGTGAACTTGATGAAAAACTTTCTGAGGAGGTAAGAAAGAAGTATGAGCAGCTTTCAAGGAAGTGAGATTGCCCATAATGTGTTTATGGCGGAAATTGAAGGAAGAAAGAGGATTTTCACAAAATCTGCATATCCCCCGCACTACGGGGAAAGGAAAGTGGGCGAATACCGGGAGTGGATACCCCAGCGGAGCAAGCTTGGCGCACTTTACATGAAAGGCTATAGCATTGATTTTGGAGAAAATATCAGGCTCCTGTATCTCGGGGCTGCAAGCGGAACTACCGTTAGCCACCTTTCGGATATACTTGATTCCGGGATAATCTATGCGGTGGAGTATTCTGCGAAGCCGTTTCAGAAGTTTCTGAAGCTTGCGATGGAGAGGAAGAACATAATCTCAATTCTCGGAGATGCTTCCCAGCCAGAGATGTACAGCGGGATTGTCGAGAAGGTGGACTTCATCTACCAGGACATAGCTCAGAGGAATCAGGTCGAAATATTCAGAAAGAATTTCGAGTTTTTTGCAGAAGAAAATGCTGAGGGTCTGATTTTTGTTAAGGCGAGGAGCATCGACTCGACAAAAGAGCCTAAGGAAATTTACGGGGAAGTAATCCGCAAACTTGAGGATGGTTTTGAGATACTAAAGCATGCGAGCCTCGAGCCATACCACAGGGACCACATATTCATTCACGTGAGGTGGAGAGGTTGAAGCAGCGCTTTGTTCTCGACACGACAGCCATCACGGATACCGGGATGAGGTCCAAGGAAGGTTTTGAAAATATATGCGTATCCGCAAATACGATTCTCGATTTAATAGCAAAGGCGAGGTTGAAGCTTGAGATAAGCTGCTACGTACCGTATCCGTCCGTTTATTCCGAGCTTGTCAGCTTCATGAAGAGATATGGCTGTGAAAAAGAGGTCTTCGTGAAGCTTGACACCTGGCTCATCAAAAAGACCCCCAACAGGTTCGAGGTCAAGATACCTGCCGAAATCTTTCATGAGTACATCACCACCGTACGGCAGAAAATAAACAAGGCCATGAGGGTTGCTGAGGAGCACATCTGGGAGAGTTCTGCAGCTGGATTGAAGTATGAGCGAAAAGACGAGGTGAGAGATGAGGTTGGCGACATCATCTCCAGATTCAGGGACAAGTTCAGGGAGGTTACGAGGCACGGGGTTCTCGATTCCTCGCCAGACCTTGATGTGCTCCTTCTTGCGAAGGAACTTGACGCTGCGGTGGTTTCAAGCGACGAGGGTATAAAGAAGTGGGCCGAAAAAATGGGTCTCAGGTTTGTTGAGGCGAAAATGTTTCCGAGAATGCTGAGAGAGTATCTGAGGCTTGTGGAGGGTGAATTTGATGAAAATCGAAAAGCCGAGGGGGACGAGGGATTTTTTACCTCAGGAGATGGAGAAGAGGAGACATATTGAAAACCTGATGCGAAAGGTTGCCGAAAGTTTTGGGTACAGGGAAATTCAGACTCCGACCTTTGAACATTTAGAGCTTTTCACCCTGAAATCCGGGGAGGGTATCGTAGAGGAAATTTATGCCTTCAGGGACAAGGGAGGCAGGGATCTCGCTCTGAGGCCTGAGCTTACCGCTCCAGTTATGAGAATGTTCGTTAACGAATGCTCGGTTATGCCGAGACCCCTCAGGTTTTACTACTTTGGAAACTGCTTCAGGTATGAGAGGCCGCAGAGAGGGAGATACAGGGAATTCTGGCAGTTCGGAGTTGAGCTGATAGGGAGCGATAAACCTGAAAGTGATGCTGAGGTCATTTATCTGGCATACAGGATTTTAAGAGGTCTCGGCATAGATTTCAGGCTGCATGTTGGACACGTGGGGTTGCTGAGAAAGGTGCTTGAGGGTCTTGACAACGCTGACAGTGCAATGAGGCTGATCGATAAAAAGGATTTTGATGGGCTGAAGGTTTTGCTGGATGAAAGGGGAAAATCAGCAGACCTGTTCGAGACTGTGGTTCGACTTTCAGGATGCAGCACCGTAGAGGAGGCAAAAGAGGTTTATCCGGAATTTGACTACTCTCACGTTGAAAAAGTTTCTGAGATTCTCACAGAACTCGGAGTTGAATTCAGTCTGGATTTCGGGATAGCGAGGGGTCTGGACTACTACACGGGGATAGTCTTTGAGGTTTATGCTGAAGGTCTTGGAGCGCAGAAGCAGATATGTGGCGGGGGGTCTTACAGACTCGCAAGACTTTTTGGTGGCGAGGATGTGCCGTCAACCGGGTTTGCCATAGGATTTGACAGGGTGGTAGAGGTATGCAGTGCTGAAATTCCGAAAAGACCGGTGGCTGTGGTTGTGAGCTTTGGGGACTTCGTCAGAGGTCAGAAGGTTGCCGAGCTTTTGAGGAACATGGGAATAGATGCTGTTGTGGATGTCATGGGCCGGAACGTCAGAAAGCAACTGAGCTTTGCAAATTCAATCAATGCAGATTATGCAGTCTTTGCGGGAGAGGAGTTTGAAAAGGGAACAGTCAGAATCAAAGATTTAAGGACGGAAGAACAGATTGATGTTGATATTGGGGAACTTGAGAGCTTCTTTGAAAATAGAGAGACCTGAAATCACTTCAATTTTTTCTGCCGAATAGTAATAAAGTGCCAGTATGCAGGCGAGGATTATGGTGTAATTTGGAATGACACTGTTGTAGGAGAATCCGGATATCCTGACCCTTCGTTTAAGGGGCCAGTAAAGTTCGACTCCTGATCTTGTGAGCATGTCCAGAATTATGTGGTTCAGGATTCCGTAAAGGGCAAGAATTCCGTATGCCGGGTTGATGATGCCTGAAAGCAATGCAACCAGTATTGCAAAGATCAGTGAGTGCGTCACTGTTCTGTGTTTTATTCCAATAACCAGGTCCAGATCGCTGATAACTCCAAATGTGGATGCAATGAGTGCGTATTCCAGGTTTCCGGTGAATATGAACACAGGTGTAAATGATGCGATCAGATGTGTTTTTTTGAGCATAGCGGATATAATTTTGTGCTGATTTTAATTTTAATGCCAGGGGTTTCTGTGGTTCGTGCCTTCATAATGTTCGCAATCTTTAAATACTGATATGCTAACCTTATTCTGAAATGTCGCTGTCCTTTTGCAGAGGCTGGGAATCTGGATTCTTTGGCTTTTTCTCGTATAGCTTTAGCTACTGATCGGTTCTGGGAGGTGTTCTGGTATGGTTGCTGCCATGGTCTGTGCGTCAGTATATATAAGCAATTTGAATATAAGAGGTGAATAAAATTGCAGGGAAAAAAACGAAGGTTGAAAAGGATAATGAAAAACGGTAGAGCCATAATAATACCTATGGATCACGGAATGACTAAACCGGAAAATGGGCTTGAGGATGTGGACAGAATTATCGCAATGCTTGATGGCATTGCAGATGCGTTCATTCTTCACAAGGGTATGGCAAAAAACTCCAGCATGGTGGAAGAGCTTGAATCGGCTCTCATTATCCATCTCTCTGCATCCACATATCTCAGCCCCGACCCCTTAGACAAGAGGGTGATCACGAGCGTTGAAAAGGCCATACAGCTTGGGGCAGATGCGGTTAGCGTTCACGTAAACATCGGGTGTGAGAGGGATATAGAGCAGATACGGGAAGCCTCACTCATCTCCGAAAAATGCGACGATTATGGAATGCCGTTGCTTGTGATGGCTTACCCGAGAGGTGTGGGGATAAACGAGTTCGGTGCCGATGAAATCAAGCTTGCTGTGAGGGTTGCAAATGAAATAGGTGCGGACATCGTTAAAACCAACTACACCGGTGATGCTGAATCCTTCAGGGATGTGCTGAAGTTCTCAAAGGTCCCAGTTGTGATAGCCGGTGGAAGCAAGACCGATGAGGCATCCCTGCTGAAGACGATTGAGGAGGCGATATCTGCCGGTGCTGGAGGAGTAGCAATAGGCAGAAATGTTTTTCAAAGCAGAAATCCAAGAAATCTTGCGATGAAAATCTCTGAAATAGTTCATGGTGTGATATATGAAAGAGGTATGGTTAATCGATAATGGCGATAGCTGGGAGGATGTAAGGGATCACGTGATAGACGCAATAGAAACAGGATTTACGGGTGTGGCTGTGAGACGGGATTTTATGGAGTTTGCCAGAAAGCTCGGAAATATTGAGGTTGAGGAGTCCACAATTGAAGCAATTTCAGATGCGGATGATCAAAACCGGGTTGCTGAGATGCTTGAGGCGGGTAAAAGGGTCTTCATTGAATTCGAAAACTGGAAAATAATTCCCCTTGAGAACCTGATAGCGATGAGGAGGAAGGGGAAGATAATTCCCGTTGTAGAGACACCTGATGAGGCCGAGGTGGTTCTCACAACTCTTGAGAGGGGTGCGGATGGTTTTGCCATAAGACCGAAAAGCAGAGAGCTGATGAGGGAGTTCGCCGGGATAGTGGAAAGGTCTGAAGACCTCAGTCTTGTTGAGGCAGAGATTTTTGAAATAAAAAAGCTTGGAGTGGGGGACAGGGTCTGTGTGGACACCATCACACTAATGTCACCCGGAGAAGGCATGCTTGTGGGAAACTCGGCGGAGTTCATGTTCCTCGTCGCAAGTGAAAGTGAGGAAAGCGAGTATGTTGCCTCCAGACCGTTTCGGGTCAACGCCGGAAGTGTGAATGCCTACATCAGGGTTGGGTCGAGAACCAGGTATCTGGCCGAGCTCAGGGCTGGGGACGAAGTCGAGATAGTGAGGTTTGACGGAAAAACGAGGAAAAGCTTTGTTGGAAGGGTCAAGATAGAAAAGAGACCAATGATTCTTCTCAGGGCGAGGTTTAACGGCGTTTCAGGCTCGGTAATCCTGCAAAACGCCGAAACGATAAAGCTGGTAACCCCTGAAGGGAAACACGTCAGTGTAGCGGAGCTGAAGGTGGGAGACAGGGTGCTTGCGTACATGGGCGAGAAGGCCAGACATTTTGGCATGGCGGTGGAGGAGAGCATAATTGAAGGGTAGGTTTGTTGTGACTGTCAGAAACTTTGCGGAAGCTTCACAGGCACTGAGGGTTGCAGACATCATTGAGTTCAGACTTGATCTGTTTCCATCTTATCCGGAGTACGATAGAATTCAGACCGAGAAGGAAAACATAGTCACCATCAGAAGGAAAGAAGATGGGGGTCAGTTTGATGGTGAGGAGGAGGACAGGCTTGAGCTTCTCAGGAAATATTCCCGGTATGCCAGTTACGTGGACCTTGAACATGAGCTTGATGACGAGGTCTTTCTGAAGTTCGAGAAAAATAACATTATTGAGTCGTATCACAACTTTGCTGAAACGCCAGATTATGATGTCCTTAAGGACATAGTTGAGGGCAGGAGAGGGGACATTATCAAGATAGCGACCATGGGGCGGAGTAAGGAGGACGTGATTAAAATAATGAAACTTCTCACAGAATACGACAACGTTGTTGCGTTTCTCATGGGCAGGAAGTATTCGTTTACCAGAATTCTGTCCCTGCTTATGGGTTCTCCGCTCATTTACTGCTCGCTATACAATGCGGTAGCTCCCGGACAGTACGACATTTACACGGCGAGAAAAATACTGAAAATGATCTGAAGGGCTATGAGGATTCTTGTATTTGGTCATGGCGGGATGGGCAGGATTTTCAGAGATTTCTTTGAGGCGAGAGGATATTACGTCAGGAGCTATGATGTTGATGAATCGAAGGCCGACGTGCCAGTTGAGGAGACTGGAAATTTTGATGTCGTTTTTCTCTGCGTCCCGATGGACAGGATTGAAGAGGCAGTGAAGACGATTGTCAGTATTTCCGCTCCAAAGCTTGTGGTGGATATATCAAGCGTTAAGAAAAATACGATAGACATTCTCGAAAAATACGGGCTGAGGTATCTCAGCATCCATCCGATGTTCGGTCCCGGCAGTGATTTGGGACTGTCAAACATTATAGTTGTGAGGAAAAGCGGAGTTCCCGAGGAAAAGACCATTCTCGACGAATTCAGGAAGTCCGGAGCAGTCATAACTGAGATGTCGGTTGAGGAGCATGACAGAAGGATGGCTGAAATACAGGGTGTTGCTCATTTCGTTCTGTTCCTCTTCGCCCTCTCCCTGAAGAACAGGTTCCGTGACGATTTTGAAATTGCCAGTCCCGTGTTTCTCGTTCTTCACAAGCTTGCCAGCAGGATCATCAACCAGAACTGGGAGATGTATTACCTGATCCAGAAAAACGCTGAAGAGCTGAGGAAGGCTGTTGTTGAGAATGCGAAAATTCTTGATGAAACTCTCAGCGACAGGGATAGGTTCAGAGAACTGGTTTACAGTCTGAGAGACTCATTCAGAAACTTCAGAGACTCCACCCTCATTCTTGAGTCATACAAGGCCACGGTGGATGCACAGGGGATAGATGAACTCAGGGGTTACATCAGGGCGCTGGACTCGCTCATCTTAGAGCTGATTGAGAGAAGAGTGAACGCCGGTAGAAAGGTTGCCATGGAAAAAATAAAGCTGAACGAACCGATAGAGATATCTCGCGTTGAAGATGTCAAGATGAGGGAGATTCTGAAGAGGACAGGTCTCAATCCTGTGCGGGTGTCAGAAATATTTGAAAAGATCATGGAACTCACCAAGGAGGGGGAATACAGGGTTCTGGGCATCAGCAGAAAAGTTGCAGTCCTTGGGCCAATGGGCAGCTTTTCTGAGGAGGCTGCGCTCAGGCTTACGGGCTCGAGATTGCCGCTGATCTACAAGAGCAGCGTGGATGAAATTTTCAGGGCAGTTGAGAGGGAAGAGGTGGATTGCGGTATCGTGCCGATTGAGAATTCAACCTACGGCACCGTGCTGAACACTCTGGATGCGCTTTTGAAATACAACGTTCAGGTTTTCGGAGAGTATGAGCATGACATCAGGCACAATCTGGCTGCGAGGAGGGATCTACCTCTGAAGGAGATAAAGACCATATACTCGCATCCCCAGGCAATTGCCCAGTGTTCTGAATTCATCAACAACTATCTTCCCCATGCTGAAATCAGGTACACGAGAAGCACCAGTGAGGCGGTGGAGATGCTCGACGACAGCTCTGCAGCAATAGTTTCCGAGCTTGCAGCAAGACTTTACAGACTGCATGTGATAAAGAGGAGCATTCAGACCGCAAATAATAACAGGACGAGGTTTTACCTTATACGAAAAACGGGTGAAAACGGAGATGGAGATATAACAAGCCTTTTCTTTGGAGTCGAGGATGAGCCCGGTGCACTATTCAGGGTTCTTGAGGTGTTTTACAGGCACGGCATCAATCTCAGGAAGCTTGAGAGCAGGCCTGCGGGGACAAAGTTGGGGGATTACGTCTTTTTCGCAGAGGCTGAAAGAAAACTCGATGACAGCATTCTATCTGAACTGAAAGAAAAAACCGCATTTTGCAGGATTGCAGGAATCTTCAGAAAAATAGATAAGCTTGATGTCTTCAGCGAGCAGAGAACATCATCAGGAACAGAATTCCAAACAGCATGGCAAACATGAATATCATGTAGTTTCTCTGTCTTTTCTTATCCTCTTCGTACTTCTGCTGACAGTCTTTGCCGCAGAAGACATCTTCTGGCTCGATTGCTTTCCCGCAAACAATACAGTGCCTGTGGGGTATTATACCGGGCATATCTTTTCCACTGTCATGTCATTATTAAACTTTACCTTCTTTTTCCCCACGGGCACACCTTTATGCATATCCCGCAGACCATAGCCCCTATGTTTCTGTCCGAGGCGAACTCCTTCAGTTTTCCGGCACACCTGTCGACATCGAAGACATCCTCTCTCACAGGATAGTCCTCAAACTCGGAATCTCTTAGCGCTCCGACTATGCAGTTTTCAATGCACTCTCTGCATTTACCGCATCTTCTCTTGACGGGCTCTCCGGTTACAAGGGGCATGTCCGTGAGAATGCTTGCCATTCTTATTCTCGGACCATGCTCCTTTGTAACCAGCAGGAGATTTTTTCCGATCCATCCCACGCCTGCGGCTCTGGCTATGGCCTTGTGAGATATGTAGCTTCTCCAGTGCAGCCCCTCTATTATCCTTGAAGCGGGAACGGGCATTGCTTTAAAGCCCTGTTTTTCAATCTCTCTTGAGATTTCAAATGCAGCATGATCCAGCCTGTCGTTGGCGATCTGATACTGTCTTGCGTAGATTGACCTGCTTTCAGGCAGCCCATCGAAAACAGCATCGTTCAGCCTCACACCTATGACTATTCCTCTTGTGAACTTTTCAAGGAGGTTTTCAGGATATGTGGAGTAGCTCCTGAGAGAATCGAGATCTGCAACACCCATAACATCAATACCGAGCCTCTCCTTCATCTCTTCGAGATTCAGCATGGAGTTTTACCGGATTAAACAAATATAAAACTTGTCATGAAAAAATCTCAGAATATGTGTATTGCTGATGCCTTAAAGCTGACATAAATCTCTTCATCTCTCTTTATCCCCATTTCGAGTAACGACGATCTGGTGATGTATGCCCTCAGCTCGACATCCCCGGCATCGAGTGTGAGCTTGACCAATGCACCGGTCTCCTCAATGCTCTTCACTTTCGCTTTCAGCACATTTCTGGCAGATGTTCTGACCGCATCGCGGGAGATGATTATGTCTTCAGGTCTTATCCCCACCCTTATGCGACCGTCGGCCTCAAATGGCAGCTCGATCTCGGTGCCATTTATTATGAGGACCTTTTCCGAGGCATGCCCCTCGATTATGTTCTCAAAACCGAGAAATCTGGCAATCCTTTCGTTTTTGGGCCTGGAAAAGACCTCCTTGACATCTCCTACCTGTTCGAGCCTTCCATCGACCATCACTCCGATTTTGTCTCCGAGACTGATCGCCTCCTCAAATGAATGGGTTACATGCAGTGCCGTGAATTCAAGTTCTTTCTTCCACTCCTTCATTTCAGCAATAAGTCTGTTTCTTGTTTCCACGTCGAGATTTGAGAACGGTTCATCAAGCAAAAGTATTTCTGGCCGTAACACAAGCGCTCTCGCTATTGCAACCCTCTGCTGTTCCCCGCCGCTCAGGGTTTTTGGATTCCTCTTCAGCAGGTGAGAGATTCCAAGCACTTCCGATATTTCTGCGATTTTTCGCTCCATTTCGTTTCTGGGCGTTTTTCTCAGTTTCAGTCCGAAGGCTATGTTATCGTGAACATTGAGGTGAGGGAAAAGGGCGTAATTCTGAGGGATGTATGCAATTCCTCTTTTTTCCGGCGGAAGTTCGGTTATATCCTCCCCGCTGAGAAGGATCCTCCCCTGATCGGGAACGAATATCCCGGCTATGGTCTCGAGCAGCAGCGTTTTCCCCGCACCACTCGGACCCAGAATCACGAAATATTCCTGCTTTTCAACCTTCAGGCATATATTTCTCAGTTCGAATTCCATCCAGCTCTTGCTCAGGTTTTTCACTTCAAGCATTGTTCGACCTCCCTATGAGCCATCTCAGAGAGATGAAGACACCGAGACTGATGATGATCAGAATCACCGATACCGGCTGTGAGGCCTTCAGACCGTAATTGTTGAAGTATTCCATGACGAGTATCTGGGCCGTTTTGGGATAGTATGCGACTATCAGTATTGCCCCGACCTCGCTTATTGCTCTGGCCCACGTCATTATTGCGCCGCTCAGTATTGCGGGCATGGCTATCGGTAGCGAGACGGTGAAAAACGATTTCAGCTTGCTCGCCCCGAGTGTTCTCGCCACGTGCTCAAGCTTCTCGTCAACAGCCCTGAATCCATCTCTCGAAGAGTTTATTGTGAATGAGGCAGAGACGAACAGCATTACCATGACTATTCCGAGATAGCTGTCGAGAATTTTGCTGGAAAAGGTTACGAGAAGCATGATTCCGACGACTGAGTGGGGTATGACAATGGGAACATCCACAACTCCCTGGATTATGCTTTTCCCCCTGAACTCCTTTCTCGCAAGAATATATCCGAGGGGAACTCCAAGCAGAAGTGCGATAACTGCCGTGATGGTCGAGGTCATCAGTGAGTTTCTCAGGGCTTCAAGAACCGTCTCATCCTGCAGAGCCTTTAAAAGCGCTCCGAAATTGAGCATCTGTTTTCCGATGAGCGTACCGATTGGCAGAGCGATGTAGATTACTATGAAGCTTCCGATGAGGGCGAAGAATGAATTTACGTAGTCCCTCATGTTACCACTGTCTGGCTGGTTAAAAAATAAAAAATTATTCACTCTCAACTTTGACTAAGCCTTTTATCTCCTCAGGCACGTTTCCAAAAGCAATCGGCGGGTTCAGGAAATCCTGATAGTTCTTCTTGAAGATTTCCTTTCCTTCATTGCCCAGAAGGAATTTGAGGTAGTCCACTGCAAGTTCTCTGTTTGGTGCATCTTTAAGAACGGTTATGCCATACACAATCGGTTTCGCTTCAATTGTTTTACCGGTGGAGCCGAGGGTTATGCTTACCTGTCTGTAGTACTTTTCCTGACTGAAATCGCCAAGGCTTATTTTTCCGGGAAGTTCCACGTACTTCAGTCCGTGCTGTTCTGCCAGACTCTTGTAGGTGAAGATGTAGTCTATGCTTCCGCTCTCTATGATTCCCGTGAGGTCGCTCTCCTTCGGTCTCACGATTATCCTGTCTGTTCCGACCTGAATGTCTTTGGGCGCGAATATGTGGTTTCCATCAGCGTAGATGTTGGTGTTGTTCCCTATGAGAGTCTCGAAGATGGGCTTTCCGTAATACAGGCTCGCAAGCTTCGTAACCATCACTGACCTGTACCCGCACGGGTCCTGATTTGGATCGCTGAATCCGAAGCTCACGTCATCTCTTGCCAGAATGTCATACCAGTTATTGGAATTAATCTCATCGGCGTACTTGCTTTTGTCGGTATATGCGATGACGATCTCATTTTTTGCAAACAGGACGTAAAAGTCCGTGTAATTCGGGACAAGCATCTGTGGTATCAGCGTGTAATCCGCCACCGCAACAATATCTGCTTTCTTGCCTAAGTCTGTCACCTTTCTGACCGCCATAACACTGCCGCTCGCCTCGTTCTGGATTTCCACGTTGTATCCCTTCTCTTTTGCGTATGCCGTGAATGATTCACCGAGGTCCTTCAGGGGGTTGCTGAGAGAACCAGCGTGGAAAATTTTGATGATTGCTTTTTCGGCACTCACCGCACTTTGTTTTTCATTTGCTGCCGAACAGCCTGCGAACACTCCGGCTGCCACTATGAAGAGCATCACTATCGCCAGTTTTTTCATGCTCCATCTGTAAACGGGGTTTAAACATAAATATTTCGTTATTGAAAAACCGATAACGTTTTAAATTTCGGTGAAAAAAGATGTCATGGACTTCGGAACCGTAACACCCAGAATCGAGATTTTTCTTGAATATGATGGGAAAAAGGTTGCTGACAGCGATGCGGCCGAACTTTTGAGGGCTATAAAGGAGAAAGGCTCAATTCTCTCAGCATCACACTCGCTCGGCATTCCCTATTCAAAAGCGTGGGAAATACTCTCCAGAATCGAGAGAATCTCTGGAAGAAAGGTGGTTGAGACCAGGAGAGGCGGGAGGAGTGGAGGAGGTGCGCACCTCACGGCTTTTGGTGATAGGCTGCTTGCTGTTTACATGAAGGCGAAAATGGACCTTGAAAAAAGAACAGTTATGGCTGAAAGACACTCCGAGTCTGTCTTCATCGCATACAGCAACGACCCTCTGTTTGCGATGGTTGTTGACAGGCTTGCCGGTGAGGAGAATGTGGAAAGCATTTCACCCGGCTCGGGAATGGCGCTTGCCATGCTGACCCTGAATGAGGCGGACGTGGCATGCTGCCATCTGTATGATGCTGAAAGCGGAGAGTACAACATTCCGTTCCTTGAGAAGTTCTGGCTTCTCGACAGGGTCGTCCGACTGGGCGGATTCGAGAGGGAACTTGTTTTTGCATTCCGGCGGGATTCGGGTATTGCTGGACTGGAAGACGGCATAAGAAAGATTCTTGAAGGTAAACTCAGGTTTGCAGCGAGAAACCTTGGCTCTGGAACGAGAGAACTCGCCCGGTCTCTGTTTGAGAGGTATGCCAGAACTTTTGGAATTCGTGAAGCGTCGATCAGGGGTCTTGAATACGAGTGCAGGACTCATGAGGATGTGGCTTACCGAATTGCGAATGGCGATGCTGATGCCGGCATTCTGCTCAGGTATGTGGCTGAAAAATACGGATTGCAGGCATATCATCTGAGGTGGGAGAGATACGAATGCTTTGCTCTCAGAGATTGCCTGTACAAAAACGGGGTGAAAAAATTGCAGGAATTGCTGAACTCCAGATGGTTTGTGGGTATGATTGAGTTCCTTCCCGGCTACAGGCTGGTTGAGGGGGAGAACCAATAAATTATTTTAATCAAGCAACCAGTCATTCCAACATGACGCTCTTCACTAATGTTTACTCCTTCAGGGATGTGGAGAACTGGGTGAATAATTTCTGGAATGAAAATAAGATTTATCAGAAGGCTAAGGAGAGGGGAAAAAAGCCGTTTTTCTTTGTTGATGGTCCCCCATACACAACTGGAAGGATTCACCTCGGAACTGCGTGGAACAAGGTTATCAAGGATACCGTGCTGAGGTTCAGGAGAATGCAGAGGTACAGGGTTACAGACAGGCCCGGATGGGACATGCACGGTTTGCCAATCGAGGTCAAGGTTGAACAGGAGCTCGGAATCAGGGAAAAAAAGGAGATTGAGCGCTATGGAATAGAGAAGTTCGTTGAAAAATGCATGAAATATGCCATAGAGAACAGGGACGCTATGACTGAACAGTTCAAAAGGCTGGGCGTGTGGATGGACTGGGAAAATCCCTACATGACAATCAAAGCCGAATACATAAACTCTGCATGGTGGACCGTCAAAAAAGCCCATGAAAAGGGCCTTCTCGAGAGAAAGCTGATGGTCGTGAACTGGTGTCCGAGGTGTGAAACCGCACTGGCCGATGCTGAGGTTGAGTACTGGGAGGAGACTGACCCTTCCATATATGTCAAGTTCCCCATCAGGGGCGAGGACAGCACGTTCATTGTCATCTGGACCACAACTCCCTGGACCCTGCCGGCAAACATGGCCGTTGCCGTCCATCCCTCCCTTGAATATGCTCTCATCAAGGCCTACAGGGAGGGGAGGATAGAGTACCTCATCATGGCAAAGGAGCTTGCGGAGGATATTCTCAGGAAGGGAGGTTACGAACTCTGGGAGATAATTGAGACCAAGCTTGGAGAGGACCTGGTTGGGCTGGAATATGAGCATCCCCTGGCTGATGAGGTGCCTGTGCAGAAGGAAAAGAAACATCAGGTCTTCATGGCCGATTTCGTCTCAGCCGAAAATACGGGATGCGTCCACGTTGCACCGGGACACGGTCTTGAGGATTACGAGCTGGGCATGAAGCAGGGGCTTGAGGTGTTCAATCCTGTTGATGACCGGGGCGTTTACAGGGAGGAGGCAGGCAAGTATGCTGGGTTGAATGTGAAAGAGGCCAACAAGGTCATAATTGAGGATCTGAGGAACAAGGGTCTTTTGCTTGCCGAGGAAAAGATCACACACCGCTATGGACACTGCTGGAGGTGCAAGACTCCCATAATTTACAGAGCCACTGAACAGTGGTTTTTGAAGGTCAGCGAGGTCAGGGACAGAATGCTTGAGGAAGTGGATGGTGTAAGGTGGATTCCGGACTGGGCGGGAATGGCGAGATTCAGAGACTGGGTGAGCAACGCAAGGGACTGGTGCATAAGCAGGCAGAGATACTGGGGGATTCCGATCCCGGTATGGATCTGTGAAAAGTGCGGTAAGGAAAAGGTTGTTGGAGATATAAACGAGATTGACTGGAAGGAAGACCTTGACCTTCACAGACCCAGAATAGATGCGGTTACCTTTGAGTGCGAATGCGGAGGGACAATGAGAAGAGTTGAGGATGTGTTTGATGTCTGGTTCGACAGCGGAGTTGCGAGCTGGGGGACTCTCAGCTATCCCTTTGAGCGTGAGATGTTTGAAAAGCTCTGGCCCGCTGACTTCATCACGGAGGGCCACGATCAGACGAGAGGCTGGTTCTATTCACAGCTTGGTACAAGCGTCATTGCCTTTGGAAAGGCTCCGTACAAAACGGTGCTGATGCACGGCTTCACTCTCGATGAGAAGGGCAGGAAGATGAGCAAGAGTCTGGGCAATGTGGTTGAACCTGAGAAGGTGGTTGAGAAGATAGGTGTTGACGGCTTCAGACTGTATGTCCTCTCATCTGCACTCTGGGAGGATCTGAAGTTCAGCTGGAATGAAGCTGAAAATTACCTCAGGGTGCTGAACATCTTCTGGAATGCTGTGAGGTTTGCCCACACATACATGGAGCTTGACGATTTCAGGGAAGTCGATGTTGAGAGCACCGAGCTGAGAGTGGAGGACAGGTGGATCCTTTCAAGGCTGGAAAGGTTCGTGAAAACTGCTCGAGATGCACTCGAGAATTACCAGCTTCACAGGCTTGTCAAGGAGTTCTCCAGATTCGTTGTCGAGGACTTCAGCAGATGGTATGTGCAGCTTGTCAGAAGAAGGGTATGGGAGGAGAAGGACAGCCCTGCAAAGATTTCTGCCTATGCAACGATGTTCAGGGTCGTCAAGAGGACGACTCTTGCGGTATCTCCTGTCGCACCCTTCATCTCTGAGTACATCTATCAGAACTTTGTCAGAAAGTTCGGCAAAGGAGAGGAGTCGGTTTTCTTCGAAGAGTATCCGCATGCCGATGAGAGCTGGATAAACGATGAGCTGGATGAGATGATGGCCATCGTGAGGGACGTGAGCGAGGCGAGCTATAACGCAAGGCAGAAAGCCGGAATCAAGCTGAGGTGGCCACTGAGAAAGCTGGTCGTTGAGGGGGATGAGAGTGTCAGAAAGGCCGTTGAGGCACTGAGGGAGATAATACTCAACCAGTGCAATGTCAAGGAAGTTGAGCATGTGGAGGAATTCGAAAAGATTGTTGTTGCAAAACCGAACTTCAGAAAACTCGGACCGGTACTGAAGGACAGGGTGGGCGATTTTGCAAAGTATGTAAGCTCTCTGTCCCAGGATGAGCTGAGAGAGATTGTCAAAAACGGCGAGATTCAGTTTGATGGTACCCTGTTGAAGGTTAGTGAGGCCCTTGAGGTATCTTACAAATCCCAGGAAGGTTACGAGGTGGCGGAGTTTGGCAGGGGAACGGTTTATCTCTACACTGTAATTGATGAGGAACTGAAGAGAGAGGCTTTCGCCAGGGAAGTGGTCAGGAGAATTCAGGAAATGAGGAAGGAGATGGACCTCGAGGTGGATGAGTTCATCAGGACGTATATTGATTTGAGCCCTGACGAGCTTGAGGGATGGGTTGGTTACGTTAAGGAGGAAACGAGATCTAGGGAAATGGTCTTTGGCAGGGCAGAGGGCTACGTCAGGGAGTGGGACATTGATGGAAGAACGATAAAGATTGGCATTGAGAGGTATGAGGCCTGAGGAATGGTTTGAACTGTACAGGCAAATCCTGTCTGACTTTAATTTTTCTGCCGAGGGTGATGCGAAAGCTGCAAGATTGATGCATGAGCTTGGAAAGGACAAGCTGCTCGACGCAGAGTCTCTCAGAGAGAAAATTGAAGGCAGGGATGTTGTGGTTGTTGGTGGGGCGGTGGACAGCGAGATAGACGGCGAGGTAATCATAACGGCGGGAAAGGCCATTGTGAAGTGGCTGGGGTTGTCGGACAGAACTCCGGATGTTCACGTAACCGACATGGAGGAATCTGCCAGTCTCCTGATTTCCCTCGAGGAAAACGGTACACTGCTCGTTCTTCATGCTCACGGGGATAACATGGATCGAATCAGAGAGGTGGTTCCGAGGGTGAGGAGATTTGTCGGCACGACCCAGAATGTGCCTTTCGACAGAGTCTATAACTTTGGGGGGTTTACAGATGGAGACAGGGCTGCGATAATCGCAAAGAGGTTTGGTGCTGAAAAAATAACCCTGCACGGATTTGACTTCAGTGCCGAAGGGATCAAGGGGAGGAAACTTGTATGGGCCAGAAAAATCCTTGAAAAAGAGGGTCTGATTTGAAAATTGCTCAGATCACTCCCTATGCATATCCTCACATTGGGGGAGTTGAAATCCATGTGAAAAACCTTTCAAAGGCACTGAAGTTCAGGCACGAGGTAATAACGATTTCATCAAACTCGGGAGAGGTCGTTCTGAAGAGCATTCCCGTGCCGTATTCTCCCATCCCCCTGCAGAAGGTGAATGTTGAGGCAGATGTGTATCACGCTCACATTCCAAGCCCCTTTTTTGCCCGCATGTATGCTGACGAAGGCCCTTTTGTTGTAACATATCACAACGATGTTGAGGTCCCGAACAGGGTTTCCGGTTACACCATGCCTCGATTTTTTGCATCAATGAGCGAGAATGTAAACTGGAAGATAACGAGGGACATTCTCGATAAAGCCGATGCGGTAATTGCAACAACCCTTGATTACGCATTGACCTCGCCTGTCCTGAAGGAATATGCTGAAAAACTGCACGTCATCCCGAACGGCATCTGGGTGAATGACTTTGCCTACTCTAAGGAGAAGGAGGACTTCATCCTCTATGCAGGGAGGCTTGTGGAATACAAGGGTCTCGGAACACTGCTGAATGCTCTTGAGGGATCAGGAGTGAAACTGGTTGTTGCGGGCGATGGCGAGGACAGGGAGTATTTCAAATCTCTTGCCGGGAAGAAAAATGTTGATGCAACTTTTCTTGGAAGGATTGGTTATTCGGAACTGGTGGGGCTGATGGGGAGAGCAAAAGCTCTGGTTCTGCCATCAAAAACCAGGCTCGAGGCGTTTGGCATCGTTCTCCTCGAAGCAATGGCGTCCGGCACTCCGGTAATAGCGTACAGCACTCCAGGGGTTAGATATGTTGCCAGTCATGGTGGTTTTGTTTTCCGCAATGAGCTGGAACTCAGGGAAATCATTGAAAATCTGGATGACATGACAGTCGTTAAGGCTGGAAAGAGGGGCAGAAAATTTGCGGAGATGCACGACTGGAGCATAATCGCCAGAAAGGTGGAGAAGCTGTATATGTCTCTCATTTAGACTCCTGCAGGACACACTCAAGAATTAGACGGCTTTTACCTGATGGTGGAGTCAGGTGTCATTCGAAACACTAAAATTCCGAAAAATTCAGCATCGGATGTGAGGAAAAGAATTGCACTGATCGTTCCCGTTTCGGTCTTTGAACCTGCTGAAACTCTGCAGGAATGTGCTGAATACCTCAATAACCTCGATTTTGGTGGAATGGAGTGCATGATTGTTTTCTCTTTCGATGGCGATGAGAGTGATGACAGGGCAAGGATGCTCAGAAAGTACGGTTTCGAGGTTCTTGCCAGGAATACCAGAAGGGGTAAGAGGGCGGGAGCGATAAACGATGCTCTCGATCATCTGAGGAAATTTAAGCCTGATTTTGTGGCCATACTCGACGTGGATTCCCGGCCTGAAGAAGGTGTTATCCCAAGGTGTGCTGATGCTGTACGGAATGGCGTCTTCATCGCCTCTGCCAGGCGGCGAATATCCAATCCCGTGAACAGCACAACAAGGGCGGTGGAGTTTGAATACCGGCTTATCGGCTTTCTTCTCAAACACTCCGGTTTCAGGCAGTTCAACGGGCTGATAGGCGTTCTTGATGGAGATACTCTGTTCAGGCACAGGTTGAATGAGGATGCACTGACCGAGGATGCCGACTTCTCAACAAGGATGCACTGTAAGGGACTTAAAGCGGAGCTTGTGGACGGGTTTTTTTACGAACAATCTCCTCTGACCTGGAGAGACTTTTTTGAACAGAGGAAGAGGTGGTATTACGGCGGACTTGAACTCTGGAAGTATCTTCCTGACGTGCTTAAATCCGGGAATGCCGCATTCGTCACCTCCTGGATTTCGGCACTGACCCTGACCTTCTTCCCATCTCTGTTCATTCCGTTCATTCTGCTATCTCTCCCTTCCCTGCTTTTGTATTACGGGAAGGATGGATTCGGGACTTTTGTTGGGTTCATTGTTTATTCACTTGTGCTACAGGCAGCATCAATTTCCGCAATTTTTAACTTCCTGAGGAACAAGGGTGTCGAGTGGAAGGCAGTGAAAAGAATGGAACAGCTAAAAAGCTGATACTTGCAGTAACGATAACAGTACTATCGATTGCGGCAATCACGAAAATCGGAAATGTCAGCGTTGAGGATTTCGCAGGGGCGAAACTCAGCTTCATTGTTATTGCGCTAATCCTTCACGCGTTCTTCTGGATTTTCTGGACGATTCGACTGTGGGTCATTGTGAGAGTTCTAGAACACAGAGCCAGAATATCCCGTCTTTTCGCTGGAGTCCTTTCGAGCAACTTTGTGGCAGCAATAACTCCCTCTTCCGCAGGCGGGGAGCCGGTGAGGATCAAGGTTCTTGTTGACTCAGGAATGAGTGCAGGTTCCGCCACAGCCTGCATAATGGTTGAAAGGTTCCTCGATGCTCTCTTCTTTTCCGTATTTCTCCTTGCCATGATATCCATTTCGGGATTCGCTGTGGGACTCGGGTTGAAAGTGGGCATAATATTCACCGCTCTGCTCATTCTCTTCTTCGTATTCCTGTACGAGCTTTTCAAGTCTCCAGAACGCATAGGGAGACTTCTCGGCTTTCTCGAAAAGAGATTCAGGGGAGATCTGATCGAGAGACTGGAAAGAGAAATCTGGAGTTTCAGAAATGCGATTTCAGAAATGCTGAAAAACAGACGGATGGCGTTTGTTCTTTTCCTCCTGACAGGCTTCATATGGCTGTCAGAGTTTCTGATTCCCTCTGTTCTTTTAATGGCGTTCTCGTGCGAGCCTCACTGGATTCTGTCTCTGACCTCCCAGGCGATACTTGTCATCGTGTCTCTCGTCCCCCTGACGCCCGGAAGCAGCGGTATAGCCGAGTTCGGCTTTTTCTACCTCTACTCGAGCTTTGCATCGTGCAGGATAGGGGCAGTTGCGGGGCTGTGGAGGATAATAACCTACGTGTCCAACATTCTTGTGGGGCTGGTGTCTGCAGTGTATTATTTAAAAAATAAGCTCTGACAGCAGCTCTTCAGCATCAAATCCAATTTCTTCGAGCTTCTTTTTAGCTCTGCTGAATGCAGAGTAGTTGTACTGTTCACCAAGCCTTTTTGCCATGAGTGCTTCATACTCTGAGCCGGATAGCAGCTCTGAAAGCAGGTCTTTCAGCTCGTTTCTCTTGAATACCTTTACCTCACACCTTTCGACAAACTGTCTGTCTCTGAAAACAATGGCTTCGGTTTTCCAGCAGGTTTCACATTCTGCGATCAGTATTCTTGTGTCCTGATCACTGTGCCAGGTAATCTGCTGCATTTCACCACCGCAGGAGCAGAAACCACCGAACCCACTGCCCTCTTCGCCTTTCAAAGCCTTTCCGCCGTAAATAAGAACCTTCAGAGGTTCAATGTATGCTATCATTGGGGAAAATTAAAGGCAGAGATTAAAAAGTTTACACCGGGGTTACTTTTTTCACTTCTGGTATTCTGCTCCTGAGGTGCTGTTCGACGAACATTGTCAGTGTGAGCTGGGACATCGGACAGCCGTGGCATGAACCGAGAAGCTTAACCTTGACCTCTCCACTCTCCTCGTCAACATCGATAACTGCAATATTGCCTCCATCCCTTATCAGAGCCGGGCGAATCTCCTTTTCGATAACCTCTTCAACCTTTTCCTTCAGACTCATAGAAACATGGTCTTTTAGGCATGTTAAAAAGTTTTCTCACTCTATGGTGAGCTGCTCAAAGGGGACGTAATCTTCAGGTACATCCCGAATGTACCCTGCCTCGTCGAATACCTTTTCCTCCACAAACACCTCTGCGTCGAACCTCAAAGCGAGAGCTATGCTGTCGCTCGGCCTTGCATCTATCTCATGCTCCATTTCGTCCATCTTTATGAATATTCTCGCATAAAATGTGTTTTCGATGAGGTCGTCGATAACAACTTTCTCGATTCTGGCGTTCAGCCTTTCCAGTATTTCGGCCGTCAGATCATGAGTCATGGGTCTGGGGGGAGTTATGCCCTGTATGGCGGAATGGATTGCAAGGGCTTCGGGAGCCCCTATGAATATCTGGAGAATCCTTCCGGTATCCTCTCTGAGCAGCACCACAGGGGTTCCTCCGAATATGCTTGGGGCGAGATACACCCCCACGATCTCAACTTTTTTCATTTAAGGAATTTCGGTTTTTGAAGTATTAAAAACTTCCTGCGTTATTTTTTTTAATTCGCATAAAACCTTCTCCATGGATCTGGTAGAGCTTATTGCAGAAATGGCAGAAAGGAAGGGAATCAGGGTTGATAGCATCTCAGTGATTGAAAAAATCAAAACGGATTCGAGAACAAGGTGGAAGTGCAAATTCGGCTGCATGTATTACGGTAAGAGGTATTCCTGCCCGCCAGAGGTGCCTGAAAACTTCACCGAATTTATAGGCTCTTACAGGAAGGCTGTGGTCATCACGTACTCCTTCAGGGATTACATGGAGGACAAAAAAAGAATGCAGGAGCTCTTGCCTGAGCTGGAGTCCAGATTGCTCGAAAAGTATCCGCTTGCCTTTGCCCTGTTCCCCGGAGGATGCGACCTGTGTGATGAATGTTCCTATGAGAAAACAGGAGAGTGTGTGAAAAAAGAGAGGGTCAGGCCGTCCGTTTCATCGATGGGTATCATTGTCTCCCAGTTTGGTATCAGGATTGGCGATAGCAGGAGCGTTGCGGTGATACTGCTCGATTAGTCTATCAGCATGTTCAGACCCTCGATGAATGCCTCAATGCTCGCCATCACTATGTCGGTCCTCGCGCCTCTCGCAGTTACAACCTTGTCCTCTTTTTTCAGCTGGACTATCACATCAACAAGCGCATCAGTCCCGCCGGTGATCGCATCGACGTGATACCCCACAAGTTCTATGTCTGCAAAATCCTTTATTGCTTTCTTTATTGCGTTTATGGCTGCATCTACCGGGCCCGTTCCGACCCCTGCCTCTATCACTTCCTTGCCGTTGATTTTCAGCTTTATGCTGGCGGTGGGCATCAGGTTCACACCGCTGACGATCGATAAATCGAGAAGCTCCACCTTTCTCTCCTTTCTGATCTGGAGGACAGTCTCTATTATTGTTCTGATGTCCGCATCCGTTACCCTCTTGCCCCTGTCTCCGACCTCCTTTATCCTGGAAAGTATCTCCTTCATCTGGTCTGGAGTTGCCTTGTAACCGAGTTCTTTCATTATCATCTCAACACTTGCCCTGCCGGCATGCTTTCCGAGGACGATGAGCCTCTTTCTTCCGATAATCTCGGGAGATATGGGCTCGTAGGTCTGTGAGTTTTTGAGAAGTGCGGATGTGTGTATCCCGCTTTCGTGTGTAAAGGCGTTATCTCCAACAATGGGCTTGTTTGGAGGCACCTTCACCCTGCTGAGCTTTTCTATGAGCTGAGATGCGGGATAAATCATCTGCTTGTTGATTTTCGTTTTGACACCGTAGAGGAACTCAAGAGCCATGACCACCTCTTCCAGTGCTGCGTTTCCTGCTCTCTCTCCAAGACCGTTCACAGCAACGTGTATTTCGTCTGCTCCACCCTTCACAGCAAAAACGGTGTTTGCCGTTGCAAGCCCAAAATCGTCGTGGCCGTGAAATGCCACCGGGATGCTGTATCTTTCACTGAGCTTCTGCATGGTTTCGAATGCCCTTTCTGGGGTGAATACACCAACGGTGTCTGTGAATGTAAGGCGGTCTGCTCTGGCCTCAACGGCACTGTCGTACAGCTTTATCAGAAACTCAAAATCTGCTCTTGATGCATCCTCTCCACCGAACTCGACTATCAAACCTCTCTCCTTTGCGTATTCTATGGCTTTTACAGACATCTCAACAATTTCACTTCTCGTTTTTCCGGGAAACTTGCTTGAGATGTGAATATCTGATGAGGGTGCTACCATGAAGATTGAATCTGCTCCCGCATCTGCGGCAGCATCAATGTCTTCGAATTTAATCCTTCCAAAGCTGCAAATTTCAGCGTTCAAACCCGCTTCACTTATCGCCTTTATCGCCCGGAACTCTCCTTCTGAGGCTATCGCCGTGCCAGCCTCAATTATGTCAACGCCCATCTTGTCAAGAGCTTCGGCTATCATCAGTTTCTGCTCAACGCTGAGTGAAACGCCCGGCGTCTGTTCCCCATCCCTCAGGGTTGTGTCAAGGATTCTCACAGTCATCTCTTTAAGCCATTTAAAAATGCTATAAAAAATTAATCTCCAAAACGCGTTATGCTGTGAGGATAATGTAACATTTATATATTGTTAACAGAAAATAAAAGATTGTATGTTTACGCTTAGTACCAAGTATTATCCGCTTCTCAAAAAGCATCTTCTGGAGTATGTGTCTGAAGAGGAGATAATCGAGGATCTGGGAGAGGAGGCTCAGGGGGTAATCAGAGAGGGTTACTGGATTTTCAGACCATTTGTTGCGGCTGAGATTATACTTGACAGGGATACGAACAAACTGAAGTACAACACGATGGAGCCAACGCTGAACCCTGACGAGTTTCAGCTCCTTGAAAGGATTTATTTTGAGCTTACGAACATCCTGGTTTTGAAGGACGTGGTTACTGACCTGTTTCAGAAGGAGAAGATTCTCCTCTCTGCATTCAATGAGGTTGTCGATGAATTTGCGGTTGAACTCGACCCGGTTCTGAGATTGAAGTACCTTTACTATCTGTACAGGGATTTTATTGGCTTTGGGCAGATCGATCCACTTGTCAATGACCCGTATATCGAGGATATAAGCTGTGATGGATACAACATACCAGTTTACGTGTACCACAAGAGGTATGGCAACATACCCACAAACATCATTTTTGGCGATGTGGAGCTTGACAGAACCGTCCAGTCACTCGTTCAGATGTCCGGCAAGCACATAAGCTACGGAAACCCCATAATCGATGCGACACTGCCCGATGGCAGCAGGCTGCAGGCCACATACGGTACCGAAATAACTCCGAGAGGTTCTTCATTCACGATCAGAAAATTCACTGAGGAGCCACTCACGCCCATAGACCTCATAAGGTTCGGCACCTATACCTACGAGCAGATGGCGTATTTCTGGCTCGCAATAGAGAACAAGCTGAACATTCTGGTAGTCGGTGAAACTGCAGCGGGGAAAACAACAACCCTCAACGCAATACTGATGTTTCTCCCTCCGGACGTGAAGGTTGTGTCCATAGAAGACACAAGGGAAATCGTCCTCTATCATGAAAACTGGATTGCAGGAGTTACTCGAGAGGTTACCACAGGTGATGAGAACGTTATTTCCATGTACGACCTGCTCAAGGCTGCGATGAGGCAGAGGCCAGAGTACATCGTCGTGGGAGAGATTAGAGGTATAGAGGCACAGACTCTGTTTCAGGCTATGTCGACGGGTCATGCGGCCTACTCGACGCTCCACGCAGGTGATGTGTATCAGGTGATCTACAGGCTTGAGAGTGAGCCTCTGAATGTCCCGAGGAGCCTGATACAGTTCCTCGACATAGTGGTGGTTCAGACCCAGTGGACGAAGGAGAGTGTTAGAAGAAGGAGAGCGAAAGCAATTTACGAGTTCCTCGGAATAGATCCGAATGAGAAGGAGCTTCTCATCAATGAATTCGTCCGCTGGTCGTCTTACGATGATGCCTATTACCTCATAAACCCCTCAAAGAAGCTGGAGAAAATTGCGATGATAAGGGGTGAAAGCTATGATGAGGTGCAGGAAGAGCTGAAGAGAAGGGCGGAATTTTTGAAGTTCCTCGATAAAAATAACGTCAGGGACTACATCAAGCTGACCCACATGTTCCAAGCGTACTATCTCAACCCAGGCCAGCCGTTCGAAATGATATATAGAGAGGTAGAGGCCCATGACACTGATGCAGGACAGGCGATCCAACTCTGAGGACACTTTCAGGGAAAAATTTGCAGTTTACGCTCCCAGACCATTTGTCAGGTATTTCAGGAAGAGGTATGAGAGGGACAGGGATAGATATCACAATCTTGAAAAGACACTGGTTTCCTCGAGATTGCCCGTGACCGTCCCGAGATATCTTGCGATAGCCACATTTTATCCTCTCGTCTTTCTCCCGCTGTACATAATGTTCTCCTACTCGGTGGCCAAGGTTCTCGGTTATTATTACGCCAGCTACACCGGTGGCCTGTCATTTCTCCCGGTTGACATCGTCAGCTACCGTGAAATACCCATCAGGCTTTCATTTCAGAAACCGGATGTTTTCGTGTTCGAACTTATCGTGCTGACAGCCATGACAGCGCTTCTCTTCATACTATCCCGGCTCGCCATTCTGTATTACCCGAGACTCATTCTGGTACAGAGAAGGTCCAAGATAGAATCAACCCTCCCCCATGTTGTGAACATAATGCTGGGAATGTCCAAGGGAGGGGCTTCGCTGCTCGAGATCATAAAGACAATTGCTGAGGAAAGATCGATAACCGGAGAAGTGGGAAAGGAGTTCTCGATAATCTACAGGGAGGTGAGCGTTTTTCACAGGGATCTCATATCTGCAATGAGGTTTGTTTCCAACACCACACCATCCTCGAAACTCTCCGAGTTTCTTGAGGACATGATTGGCGTTGTTGAGGGTGGCGGGAAGGTCAGTGAGTTCCTCGAGTTCAAATCATCCCACTTCATTGAGGAAAGGGAGAGATACTACGAGATATTCATCAACACGCTTGAAATTTTCGGGGAAGTGTATGTGGCCATGTTCGTTGTTGCCCCCCTGTTCTCGCTGATCGTGTTCATACTTCTGGGTATGATGGGTGGAGCGGAATCGTCTTTTTCGAAGCTGATTGTGTATGGCTACATACCCATCGGTGCGGTCATGTTCATCTGGCTCATAAACTCCATGATGAAGCGTGAGGAGGGAGGATGGGTCGAGAGGGTAGCGACTCCCCTCTTCATCGGGGCAAAGATAATCTCTGTGGACAGAGTCTCAGGATACCGGTCAAAGGGCAGGCTGGCAAGGTTGCTGAAGAGGCTGAAGTCTGATCTGAAAAAGATTTTCAATATCGACCTAATTCTGAGAAACCCCCATTACACTCTTGCAGCAACCATTCCGGCGGCACTGCTGTTTTCTGCGATTGCATTCGGTAAATTGAGAATAGAAACCCTTCTTGTGGCCGTGCTTCTGATTGTGGCAATACCATATACGATACTTTATGAAATCAGGATTGTAAAACTCAGAAAAATGGAAAATGAACTGCCGGATCTTCTGAAGCAGCTGGGCAGTCTTAACGAAAGCGGTCTAACACTTGTGAACGCCCTCAAGGTCCTCTCCATGTCTGACCTCGGGGCCCTGACGAGGGAGATATCCAACATAAGGAAGGACATAGAGTGGGGAAGGCTCGCCACCGAAGCCTTTCTGAGGTTTGAAGAGAGGGTGGGCAGCCCGGTCGTGGGGAAGGTCATATCCATCCTCGTGAAAGCGCTTGAAGCCACGGACAATGTAAAGGCTGCCATTTTCACCGCAGCAACGGATGCGGAGATGTTCCTTGAATTCAGAAAGAGGGTTGCGAACGAGATGTTTGTCTACACCGTTATAGTCTACGTCACCTTCTATGTCTTCCTGTTCACGATTGTGATACTCAACCAGAATTTCATCAAGGTTTTCTCGAATATCTCGGTTCCCCAGTCTGTTTCAGGAGTTTACTTTGCCTCCCTTAACGTCTCTGAAACCACAACTCTCTTCTACCACGCAAGCCTCCTTAACGGGCTTTTCAGTGGACTTGTTGCCGGAGTCATGGGGTCAGGAAGCTTGAGGTCTGGAATAAAGCACTCAATTTTCATGGTGGTTTCTGCACTGCTGGTTTTTGTGTATTTTGTCGGCGTGGGGTTCTGAGAAGATGAAGGTGGGTTACGGGGTGTATCCCCTGCAGGAAATGGAACTGAAGTTTGGAAGGCACACACTCAGGATCGAAAAGGAGTCAGAGGTTTTCAGGTACATCAGGGAATCTGATGACGGCCGGGTGGAAAAGGTTCTCGCATCGAGGGAGGGTAAAATTGCAGTGAATCCGGTGGAACCCGTGAATCTCCCTAAAAACGTTACCAATTATCTTGAAATAAATTTCAGAAATACGCTTTTAATCGAACCGGGCCACAGGAAAACTTTTTTCACGACTTTTCCTGTGGAAATTGGGGTTTTCACAACTGGAAAGGGTGATATCGAGCTGATTGATGTTTTCTCCAATGTCAGTCTGAAGTACAGTCTTTACGGAGACCCGAGAAACGGGGTGGTGTGCAGGTACTGGGAGAGTGAACTGTTCACCAACCTGCCGGAACGGAATCCGCTTGAAGAGGGGGTCATGAGGATATCGATAAGGAACAACTTCGGCGAATGGGTTGAGGTGAGCCGTGCGGTATTCAACGTCTATCTCATGAAGATTTACTACAGCGACGAGATGGTGTTCTCAAATGCCGAGATGGAGATTCTCTCGAAGGCCTCTGCCGAAACGAAGTTCCTGATGGACACGATGAGGGATGGTATGAGGAAGAGCGTGGAAGTGTTCACGCCGAGAAAAGTGCCTGTGGTTACCAAGAGATTTTTCATGGAGTGGGGCGTATGATAGACCTGCTCGGTGTCAAAATATACGGCGATGTAACCATCGGGAATTTCCTGATTGCCATATTCATAATCTCGTTCGGTGTTTTTCTGGCAAAAGTGCTTACCACCAATCTGAGGAGGACGCTTGGCGACAGGATTGAGAAAAATCAGAGGGAGCTTATATTAAAGGTGGTTTACTACATCATAGTTCTTGTTGCGTTTCTCACGGCTCTGCCGTTTCTGGGTCTGAATCCATCAGGACTTCTTGTTGCAGGTGGGATTACCGGTATAGTTCTCGGTTTCGCAAGCCAGAGTGTGGTGTCCAACTTCATCTCAGGCATCTTCATCCTGTGGGAGAAGCCCGTGAAAATTGGGGACCAGATCAGCGTTGCAGGCATATCGGGTTATGTGGAAGATATTGGGATAATGTCAACAATCGTCAGAACGTATGACGGGCTTTATGTCCGGATACCCAACAATACTCTCTTCACAAGTGAAATAACGAACCTCACCGGAAATGTGGCGAGAAGGTTCGAGTACGTCATAGGGATAAGGTATTCGGATGATATTGACCGGGCTGTGGAAATAATAAAGGGAGTCATAGAAAAGGAACCATTCGCTCTTAAAAATCCGGCACCGGCGGTATTTGTGAACGATCTCGGTGATAGCTCAGTGAACATCGTCGTGAGGATATGGTCTCCCGTGCAGGTGTGGTATGATGTGAAGATGGCCCTGCTGAGCAGAATTAAGGAGGAGCTGGAGAGGAATGGTATTGAAATTCCGTTCCCTCAGAGAGTAATCTGGTTTGCGAATGAGCCTGAACTGAAACACGGGAGAGATGAGTGATGCGAATTGTTGCAGTCTCGGATACGCATGCTGAGAATTTCCGGGACCTTCCGGATTCGCTGATCGGTTTATTTGACGCTGCCGATATGGTCGTCCATGCAGGGGACTACACCACAATGGATGTCGTCGATGTCATGTCTTCAGAATACGATTTCATCGGAGTGCACGGGAATAGCGACGACCCTGAGGTTAAGAGAAAACTGAATCAATTTGAGGTCTTTGAGGTTGATGGAGTCAGGGTGTTTCTCACACATGCGGGGCATTTCGATTACGAGTTTCATGATCTTGCCTACAGAGCCATGGAGCTTGGTGCCGGGCTTGTGATTTTCGGCCACATTCACCGGTTTCATTCGGAGCAGTTCGACAGTGTCAGAGTCATCTGTCCGGGAAGTCCAACCAGACCCAGACTCTCGCTTCCGAGCTGTGCGGTCATCGATATTGATGAAGGAAAGGTAGAAATAAGGAGAGAGCTGATCGGGTGATGTCATGAAGGTGTGCATCGTCAGTGCCAGTGCAGAAAAGATCGCCAAGGAGCTTGAAAAAAAAGGGAAGGCAATAGTAATCGAGAAAGGCAATCCAGAAGGGGAAAAAGTTCTCTTCGGTGAAAACTGCGTGAGTTTTACCGTAAAGCCCAGAAATCTCAGGGATGTGCTTGAGGTTCTTGCAGACCTCGGTTATGATTACGCTTTGCTGAAGGGATTCATGAAAGAAGAGGTCGAGAATCTGGGCATTGAAATTCCGGAGATTGAGAGTGCTGAGGAGGCTGAAACCGCTGATGACTGTGAGACCATAAAGAGCATAATGCGGAAGCTTAAGGAGAGTGCCGGAGCGGAGTTTTCCGGGGCCATAGGAGTCTTCGTCGGGTTCGTGAGGAGAATTTCTGATGGCAGGGAGGTGGTCAGACTTGAGTACGAGAAGTACGATGAACTCTTTGACAGGGTCAGGGAGGAGATTGAGCAGGAGATTCTGGGATATGATGGTGTGAGGGGAGTTCGGATCTACCACCGGGTTGGCACCCTCGTTCCAGGAGAGGACATAGTTTATGTTGCGGTTATGGCGGAACACAGAAAACATCTGTGGGAACCGCTGAAAAAAGCTGTAGGGCTTTTCAAGGCAAAGCTCCCGGTCTGGAAGAAGGAGATTTACATTGACGGGGAAATCTGGGCGCACGACCGGGATCTAATGAAGGAGTGAGCGGAGCATTTTTATCAGCATTTCCCCCTCTTCTCTGTTTCTTGCCGTCGTAATCACGTGAATCTGCTGGACACTTCCCCCGTGGATGAGCAGCGCCCTTATGTTCCCCCTGTCATCGCTTCTCGTGAGCTTCAATCTGACACTGCCTGTGGTGGTTCCCTTGTTTTCTATAATTCCGGGCACAATCTTTTTCACGAATTCTGATTCAGCTATTCTCATCACAAGCCCTCTTCCCTCCCGCCCCCCTATGATTGTCGAATGCGCCCCACCTATCTTGCTCTCAGGCCTTAAATGCACTTTTTCCATCTCTCCGGAGCTTGTCATAAACTCACTCAGAGTTCTGAGGAATTCATTCCTCTCCATCGGTTCAAGAACCGAGATCTCCAGAGGGTAGAGGGCACTCAGTTTGAGCATTCTTTCGGTTTCGGAGATAATGTCTCTGCTTTCTCCCGACAGATACAGCTTATCTGCTCTTTTTCTGTGCAGCTTTTCCCAGACAACCTCAAAGGTGTTTCTCAGACTTTCCCATTCACCGTAAAGCCTGAAGGTTAGCGTTCTCTGCACGTCCCCGAATAATGCCAGGTTCAGCCTTCCGGACTCTGCAAAAAGTCCCGCGAGCTTCAGATTGCGGTTGCCACAGACAAGACAGAAATCAAACTCTTCTTCAAGCTCTGAGAAGCAGAACCTGCATTTCATATCATTCTCAGTATGTTTCTGAGCATGTAGATGCTGTCCCTGGCAACACTCACCTTCGAATCGCCGCCGTGTTTCCAACTCACCGGAATTTCCTTTATTTTCAGCCCCTCTCGCTGGGCAAGGACCAGCAGTTCAGTATCCCAGAACCAGTGGTTGTCCTCTATTCTGTCTATTATTCTGATGATACTTGATTTCCTGAAGCCCTTGAATCCGCACTGGTGGTCGTGAATTTTTGACCCCAGCAGAGTTCTCACGAGAAAGTTGTATGTTTTCGAGGGAAAGTCTCTTGAAAATGGTCTGCTGGCGGAGCTCTCTCTCATGAGTCTTGACCCTATGGCGATGTCGTAACCGCTTTCGAGGGCGTCGTACACGTCTTTTATGTGTTTGAGATCTGTGGACAGGTCAACGTCCATGTAGAGGACAAACTGGTATCTGGAGTTTTTTATGGCGTTGTTCAGGGCTTTCCCCCTCCCAAGCCTTTCATCGCTGTGCAGATGCCTGACGAAAGAGTATTTTTCCTCCAAGCTCTGTGCTATTCTGTCAGTGCCGTCAGTGGAGCCGTCTTCAGCTATGATTATCTCAAATTCGTCAAAATTTTCTGTCATGTATTCTCTTACGCTTTCAAACGCTTTTTTCAGTCTTGCCGCTTCGTTATATGCAGGAAATATTATCGATATCATTTGACGAAAGACTGACTCGAAATATTTAAAGTTTATAACCTGTTTACTTCATCAATGCGTCTCAGACTTGCTGTGGGGCTGGCATTGGTCGTCATGCTGGTTTTCCTTTTTAGGGATTCGCTCCAGTATCTGCTCTCTGCAAATCCTGTTTACTTCTTTTACGGAGTTGTTTTCTACGTTCTGCTGAACCTCATCCTCTCGTTCAGAATTCACTACCTTCTGGTTAAATCGGGACAGCACTCTGACTTCATCGATGTTATGAAAGCACATTTTGCCGGCATGATCCTTGGAGACTTCACACCCGGCAGGGTTGGATACTTCTCTGCACCGCTTTTCGCTCAGAGATATGGGATGAACGCGGATGCATTCATGGGTGTGATCCTGTCATCCCAGGCGGTGGAGCTGGTCGTCAAGATATTCGGGGCATCACTTGCGGTGGTTTACTTTCTGAAGCCTGAAGAGGTTTATCTTCTCGCTCTTCCCGCCATTCTGACGGTGGCGGCCATACTCTACCTGTGGTCTGACATTCCCCCAGACATTGGCCGGCTGAGAGAAATAAGAATTCATGCACGGAAAACCGCCAGGCACACTCCATTTATCGTTCTGATATCGCTTGCGGGTTGGTTGCTGACCGGACTCCAGTGGTACTATCTGTTCCTTTCAGCCAGGATTGATGCAGGATTCGTTCAGGCCATGCTCATTCAGCCCCTGGCGACTCTCCTGATGTTCGTTCCTCTAACTCCTGCTGGGCTTGGAGTTTTTGAATCAGGCTCAGCTCTGCTGGTTTCTGCTATCTCCAGCAATCTGAATGCCGGAGTTGCCCATTCCATCCTGGTCAGGGTTTCAACGGTTGCTGCGGATCTGCCGGGTCTGGCTGTGATCATGGAAAAAAGGGGTTCATGATTCAAGGACCCTCTTCTTCAGTATTTTTACAGAGTTCAGCATGGTTTCTCCCGGGTACAGCCTCAGTTCCCCGACTATGAACCTTTCGTAAAGCTCTTCATCGCTTGCACCGGACCTTATCAGCTCCCTGGCTTTTAATGTCTCTTCTCTGGCTTTTCTTGCTACGGCGTCGCACTCTCTTCCTCTGAAAACGTGTATGTGTCCCAGACCCAGAATTTCAGGCCTGAATGAGGCAATCTTCTCTATGGAGTTCAGATATTCTTCAAAGCTGTAGAAAAACAGAGGAGCGTGGACTCCTGAAGAGGTGATGAATCCGAAGCAGTCAGATATGAGGAGAGCGTTGCTCTTTCTGTGATATACTATGATCGAATCCGGAGAGTGGCCAGTGGCCTCGTATATCTCAAGCCCGTAAACATAATCACCATCGCCTACTGCTCTGTCAACCCTGAAACCGTTTTCAGTTTTGATTTCATGACCGCAGACAAACGCATCCTCCTGGAGCCAGATGTTGACGACTTTTTCCCTCTGAAAGAGCCTTGAAACATTCTCATGCGCAAAAACCTCAGCGTCAGGGTACTCTTCGAGAATTCGGGGCAGGCCGGTTATGTGGTCTGAGTGGGCGTGGGTGAGTATGATGGCATCGATATCCTCCTCGAGAACTTCGAGGAATTTTTCAGCAACACAGCTCCATCCGACCTCTATGAGAACGTTCTTTTCCCCGCTGAAGACATAGTAGTTGAAATGTCCGATTCTGTATAGCTTTAAGGAATCTGAAAGCTCGATAACTTCTGCGTCCATGGTGTATGATTATTCATTGAAAATTGAAAAAAATTGTGCCAAGGCAACATTTATTATCCTTTAAGTGCTATATTTTTATTGCCCCAACCGGGGAGGGGGTGGAGAAAGCAAGGCTTGCGATGAAGCTCCCTGCAAGCGTTGGGGTTACACCATGTCGCATGGTCCCTGGATGAGCGGGAGCAAATGCTCCTTCGATGACTTCAGGGCAACCCCGACATGGGACAGCCCCGAACGGTCAGCCATCCTGAGATGGCATGAGCCTGCGGTGAGGGATGGTGTTAGCTTCGGGGGACATTCTGCAGTTTGTCGCAGTGTGGTGGGTCAAGAATCCGGAATGTGTCTTTGTGGAGGGGTACACATTGGACGGGCTCAACGGCATTTTTAAAGAGAATGGTCAAAAAACGCCGGACCACGACAAAAAAGGTAAAAACTGGCTGGAATAGGTTATCAGTAGCTCTTCGCCACTGCGTTCAGCTTTCCTTCTCTCCCGCAGACCACGCACTGCCCTTTCTCGCTCACGTCAATCCCTTCGGGAATCTCGACGAGCTGTCCCAGTACTCCTGCCTTGACTCTTTCCTCGACCTCCTCACCGCATTCTATGCTCTCACAGAGGTGGAAGAGTGCAACTCCCTTCCCCATCCACTCTGCCATGCTGTCCAGGTCATCAAAGTACCTTACCTTTTCCATCATCTCCCTGTATGCCTTTTCCCTGAGTCTCGCATGCATTTCCTCTGCCCAGGTTTTTATGTTGTCCTCTGTAAGCTCTTCGATGGGTATCTTCTTCTTGACCTTTTCGTCTCTGAAAGAAACCACGGCTTCTTTGCTCTCAGCCTCTCTTGGTCCTATCTCTATCCTCAGAGGCACTCCGAAAAGCTCCCACCTGTAGTATTTCGCTCCGGGTCTGTCATCGCTGTCGTCCATGACCACTCTGAATCCCATGCCCCTTAACCTGTCGTAAACCTGATTGGCGACATTCATTACAAGCTCTTCCTTGCCCTTGTAGAGGATGGGAATGACCACGATCTGATGAGGTGCGTATTCGAACGGCAGGATGAGGCCAACATCATCACCATGGATGCTTATGAGCGAGGCTATGCACCTCTCGGATATGCCATAGCAGGTCTGGTGTATGTAGGCGTGGTCTCCTTCCGGCGTTTCATACTTTATGTCAAACGTTTTTGCAAAGTTGTCCGCAAGGTGGTGCACCGTACCAATCTGCAGAGTTCTGCCGTCGGGCATGATCGTGTCGAAAGCAATGGTGTAATCTGCTCCAGGGAATTTGTCCCATTCCGGCCTTTTAATCACGAAATACGGGATGGCGAGAGCGTCGTAAAATTCCTTGTAGGAGTTGATGGCTTTTTTGACGTTCTCTTCGGCCTCTTCATAATTTCTGTGGGCTGTGTGGGCTTCCTTGAAAGAGGTAATCTCTCTAAGCCGGATCAGAGGTCTGGTGTGCTTTGTCTCGTACCTGAAAACGTTCACGACCTGGTAAACCTTAAGCGGCAGGTCAGCATGGCTCCGTATCCAGAGCCTGAACATCGGATACATGGCAGTCTCGCTCGTAGGCCTCAATGCGAGCTTCACATCAAGCTCATCGATACCACCATGGGTTATCCAGTAAACCTCATCCTCGAAACCCTTTATATGCTGTCCTTCCTTTCCAAGCTCTGTTTCCGGAATCAGGGCCGGGAAGTAAACCTCGTCATGTTCTCTATCCATTATCTCTCTGAGCTTTCCGTACACGAGCTTTCTGAGTTTGAACCCGAAGGGAAACCACACGTAAAGCCCCTTCACGGGATACCTTATGTCCATGATCTGGGCGTGCTGTATTATCTCATGATACCATTCTGAGAAGTTTGATTTCGGAGGAAGCATGATTACCAGCAGCTAAGGGAGTTATTAAAACTTTTTTGATTTGGATGTTTAATGCGAATCAGCCACTTCTGAGAAATTTACTCTTTCTGGATTCCACTTCAGGCGTGGCGATCTGGTTGAGCAGCACAGTACCGAAATTATTTTACACTCAACGTAAAACTATTTGCTGATGCATCTCAGCAATATGCTTGCGGTCCTGCTGATGTGCCGGGTGGTGTAGAAATATTTTTATACTGTTTTACGTCTAATGTAAAATATGGACTTGAGGAAAGTAGCTCTGTTGATTGTCGTTCTGGGAGTCGCAGTAGTTCTGCTATCCTTCAAAAACACTTCAGGAACGTCAGGCTTTGGTGAGGGATTGAGTGAGGAAGATCTGACAAAGATAAGTCCCGGAAACATTCAGGTTACTGCTGTCTTTCTCAATCCGATGTATCCGGACATGAGCAGGCCGGCGATATATGTCAGACTTGATACCCACTCCGGGGACCTTTACACCTATGATATGCTCAACAAAACGTTTCTCGAGGTTGACGGAGAGAAATACAGGCCCATTGAGTGGAAGGAGGACGACAGTTCGTGGGGACATCACAGATACGGTGTTTTCACTTTCCCCGAGGGTGCGCTGGAGCTGATTAAAAAGGAGAAAAAATTCAGGCTCGTGATCGAGCTGGACAGCACAAGGGTTCTGGAGTGGAGAATATGACCGACAGGAGGATAGTTTACGGGCTGGTCTCTTCAATTTTACTGCTTGTTTTCTATGCCTCCATAAATTACCTTGCTGGTGGAATTGAGGCAGTTTACTGGAATTTCAGAAATTACCTGCCGTACATTGCCGTGATTGATGCCGGCTTCGGCATCCAGGTTGCGCTTTACACCCACATAAGGTCATTTGGCAAGAGCTGCAGTGCCGTTGCAAGCACTCCGGTAACAGCGGGAAGCATGGTTGCATGCTGTCTTCACCATGTAACTGACTTCATACCGTTCGCCGGAGTGGGCCTGGGCCTGTTCCTTTCCCGATATACCGAACTCTTCTTTCTGATAGGTGCAGCATCGAGCGTTGTCGGGGTTGCATGGATGCTCTCGATAGTCCAGAGATGGAACCTTTACTCTGAAGGTGCCTTGCTCTCGAAGCTGATGGTAGTGGATTACATGAAAATGAGAAACGCTCTGCTTGTTCTTTCAGCAGCAGTTCTTTTGCTGTGGTATGTTTCCGAGCCTTACAGGTACATTTAGTTCATTTTTTAAAAAATGGGTGATGACCGATCAGGAAACAGGTCTGATGGCATTCCACTGATGAATTGCTGCTTCAAGAAACGATATCAGGGACTTTCTCATTGCTTCGTTGTCCGGTGAGCCGGAATAACCTATGAATGCCATTTTTCTTCCGTTTATCTCCATGATGCTTCCGTTGGGGTAGAGAACGTAGAATTCCGGTGTGCCCGTTGCTCCAAATTTAAGGGCGAGAAGCCTTTCGCTGTTGAAGTCAACCTTGACCGGTATGAATTTGTTTATGGCATTCTGGAGGTCCTCGTACTTCTTCAGGTCTTCAAGGAAGGCCTTGCACACGTGGCAGGTGTCTGAATGTATATAAACGAGAACAGGTCTGTTTTCCCTCTCAGCGAGTTTGAGACCCTCACTGTAGGAATAGAATTTTACTGGCAGATCAGAACTGTCCTCTGCCGGATTTTTCAGGATGATGAACAGCCCCGATAAAATGAGAAATAGGGCTATGAGTATGGTAATCCTGCTTCCTGCCATGCGATGACACCACCATCAAGCTCGTAGATGTTCTCGTAGCCCATCTGAGCAAGCTTTGAAGCGGCCATTTTGCTCATGTGTCCGCTTCTGCAGTAAACCAGTATCTTTGTGGACTTGTCTTTTGGCAGCAGGTCTGAATACTCGTCAATCCTGTCGTAAGGAATCCAGGCGTTCGTGCCCGGAATGTGTTTCTGTTTGGGAACATGCACGTCTATGACAAAAACGTCCCCGCTCTGTATCATGCGGTAAAACTCCTCCGGCGAAACGGACTGGTATGCCCTCTTTTTCGGAAACAGAACGTAGCTGGTGTAGAGCAGATACGCAACAACTGCGAGTATGACTGCAGCAGTGATAATTTTCGAGTTCACAGCATCACCTCCCGTAGAAACTTTCTACCATATACAACACACGGCCAATACCGCCCGGAACCTTTATCCGGCGTTTTTCCATAACTTTTCGCAATCATCAATCTTATTTTACACTGAGTGTATAATAATTTTTTGAACAACCGATAGCTCAGAAGTTTTGAAGAATGGTATTAAAAATTGAGAAATACTACCACCCCATCATGGGGCAGTGAGCGTAGCCGTATCCATAGCCGTAGCCGTACTGCTGAACTCCCTGCATCCACACCGGAATGTTTGAGTTCTCGTCCCCAAGGCTCTGACCATTGGCCTCAATGTACACAGGGATTATCGAGTTCCCGTACTCGAGGCCCTTAACCCTGACGTCATCTCCCTGCTTTATCCCAAGGTTTGCGGCGAACCACCAGGGCATCGTCACGTACTTTCCACTGTCCAGCACGACTCCCATCATGTACACCGCAGACACCTTTCCCTCAACATCGACCAGATCAACCTGTCCCTGGTTTCCGTAGGCGGGCAGTGGATAGCCATCATCCGCATCGTATCCTCCCATCATGGGGTAGCCAAAGCCGTACCCCATCATGGGCCCCATCATGCCAAGCATTCCGTAGCCATAGCCGTAACCGAAACCACCCATGTGGGCCGAGGCTGTATACACCGCAAGGGCCATCAGGCCTATAACCACACCGGCTATCAAACCGCTCTTCTTCATCTCACATCACCTCTGATCACCAGTATGTGCTCAGGGGCAATAGGTCTTGGGGGTTAAAACGAGGTGTGAAATGAAGAGGAGATGTTTCAGAACGGTTTATCCTGGCAGAAGATGGTTCAAAATGGATTTTCGAGATGTTGGGTTTTCTGATACAGGCACAGAAAGGATGCGGGTTCTGTTTTTTGTGTGATGCTGTTCACCTCATTGGTTATGTGGTCTGATGGTTGGGGCTGTAGGGGAATGCTGTTTCATCAGCCTGCACCCGGTCATCGGAGGTTTGAGGGTACGGCCTGAAAGGACTTCCGGAACTGTACACTGGAAGCACAAAAAGTTTATTAATAGCGTCAGGTTTCCAGAGGTTAAGGGGTGTTAAGATGGCGAGGAGGAGACAGGCAAGAGTTAAGGATAAGTGGACGATGAAGAAATGGTTTACGCTCATCGCTCCGGAATACTTTGGAATGGCAGAGGTAGGTTACACGCCAGCGGATGACGAGAACAAGGTCCTCAACAGGACGGTGGAGGTTACACTTGCCGAGCTCACCAACGACTACTCGAACCAGAATCCGTACAAGAAGCTTGTATTCAAGGTTTACAGGGTTGCAGGAGAGAACGCATACACCAAGTTCCACAGGTTTGAGCTTACCAGGGACTATCTGAACAGCCTTACAAGAAGGAGAACGAGCAAGATTGAGGACATTGTGGATGTTCAGACAGCCGATGGTTACATCATCAGGGTTAAAACCGTTGCATTCACGGTAAAGAGGTGCCAGAGCTCTCAGAAGAGGGTTATCAGGAAGGTCATGAACGAAATAGTCAAGGAAAAGGCCTCAAAGCTCAACTTCGTTCAGTTCCTGCAGGAGGCGATCCTCGGAAAGATCCCGTCAGAGATTTACAGGGAGGCAAAGAAGGTTTATCCGCTCAGAAGAGTTGAGATCAGGAAGATCGAACTGCTTAAGGAACCAAAGGTAACAGCCGAAAGCCTTTCAGAGTCTGGGGAGAAGGTTGAGGCCGAGGCTCAGTAATCCACCTTTTTATTTTTGCGAATTTAAATTAAAAAATGGGCCTGAATTGGGATATGTTTCATCTGTTTCAGTTCTCTCTCACGTAGTAGTAATACTCGCCAGCGGTTTTCTGCTCTCTGTCAAGCCTTGACTCCGGTTTGTTTATTCTCGGCCTTTTGGTTTCCTCATCTCTCCTGAACGTTATGTCGAGGTTTCTGAGGAATCTGTTCATTCCGTCCCTCAGACTTGCGGGCTTTCTTGCCACACCCCTCTTTCCGGGCTCGCCCTCGAAGACCATGACTCTATCCGAAAGCATGTCCACTAGGTAGATGTCGTGGTCAACCACGAGCACGGTTTTGCTGTTGTTCATGGCAAACCTTTTCAGAATTCTCGCAACTTCCGTCCTCTGCTCGACATCGAGGTGGGCTGAAGGCTCGTCCAGGAGGTAGAGGTCTGCATCTCTCAGCAGACATGCCGCTATCGCAACTCTCTGCAGCTCTCCACCACTCAGTTCATCAATGTTCTTTTCGAGAATTTTCTCAAGCTGGAGTGGCTTTAGGTATTCGGTCCTGTAGTATGATGACTCGACCATCGGGTTTATGCTTCTCAGGAAGCTTATGACGGGCATTGAGATATCTCCCTTCACGTACTGGGGTTTGTAGGATACCTTCACGTCCAGATCTACCTTCTTCTCGTCATCCTCAAGCACTCCAGCAAGAACCTTCACGAAGGTACTTTTACCGGTTGCGTTTGGACCCAGAACGCCCACAACCTCTCCAACCCTGAAATCTCCTTTCTCAGCTTCGAGTGTGAAGTTCTCAAAGCTCTTTCTGAATGCCGGATATTCGATGAGGACCTCCTCCTGAACGCCCTCCGATGGCTGGAATATCTCGAATTCAATCTCCTTTTCCCTGATCCTTATGTTCTCCTCGGCCAGATGTCCTCTCAGATACTGGTTGATTCCCACTCTGACTCCCTTTGCGTTTGTTATGACGCCATACACAGCAGGCTCACCGTAGCTTATGTGGACGTAGTCTGCGAGCATGTCAAGTATGGCAAGATCATGCTCGACTATCATAACCGGCCTCTTTTCTGCCACCTCTCTGACAACCTTTGCCGACTCTATCCTCTGGTATATGTCGAGATACGATGTTATCTCGTCCAGGAAGTAGAAGTCTGCATCTCTCAGCAGACATGCCGCTATCGCAACTCTCTGCAGCTCTCCACCGCTCAGATCCTTTATATCTCTGTTCACGGCGTTTCTCAGGTTCAGCTTATCTATGTACTCGTCAAGTTCGCCTCTTTCGTCAACCTTGGAGAGCAGATCCATTGCCTTTCCTTTGTAAACCTTGGGGATGCCCTCGATGTACTGGGGTTTGACGCTGACCCTCACACCACCGTCTGCAAGAGACCTGAGGTAGTCAAAAAGCTCTGTTCCCTGGAATCTGTCGAGGACCTCGTCCCAGTCTGCCTCCTCCTTTCCGAGGTTGGGTATGAGCTGACCCGAGAGGATTTTCAGAGCAGTACTCTTACCTGTCCCGTTCGGGCCGAGAATGCCGACAACATGTCCCTTTCTCGGTACGGGCAGATTGTACAGAACAAAACCGTTTTTACCGTAGCGATGAACCTCATGACCCTCAAGCTGTGATGGCAGGCCAACTATTGTTATCGCCTCGAACGGACATTTTTTGACACATATACCGCATCCCTGGCAGAGTTCCTCACTTATGATTGCTTTTTCCTCGATAACTATTGCCTCTCCTCCCGTTCTTACAACGGGGCAGTACTTCAGGCACTCCTGTCCGCACTTCTTGGGCTGACATCGCTCCCTGTCAACAACAGCGATCCTCAGGCTCATCCGGTTGTTGGAAACCTGAGCTGAATATAAGAGTTCCGGGATTGCCTGCTGACCTCCGGGTTATGACCTCAGGCGAAAAATAAATTGGGGGTGTTCACAGGTTCAGCAGAATCGTCCAGGAGATGTACCAGGTTGCGAGTGTCAGAAAGCCTATTCCCACCCAGTCCTTTGATTCGATTTCAACGCCATACCTCGGAAGTATGAGCTTGTGGAGATAGATGAAGAAAACGAGCACTATGATTCCCACGGGATCCCTTGTTCGGAGATCGCCCGTGACGAAGTATGACAGCACTCCGGCAAATATACCAACAATCAGCGGCACAAACGTTTTCAGAAGATTTTTTTCCATATCATCACCTCATAGATGGTCTTTTTGATAGCAGCACGGGCATGGGGAGTGGCTTGTATGGTCTGCCCTCGCACTCCTTCTTAACCTCTTCGATCAGCTCCTCCACAGTCATCTCGACCTTCTTCTGCCTTTCCTTGGTCGATTCCTTTCTGACGGTAACGCTGAGCCTTCCGCTCTCCAGCTCCTTATCCCCTATGACCACCACGTACGGTATCCACTGGGTTGCGGCATCCCTCACTTTCTTACCTGTGGTTTCCTCCCTGTCATCGACATCCGCCCTTATCCTGTTAGCTCTGAGAATTTCCGCAATCTCCATTGCCTTTTCGAGATGCCTTTCGGCTATCGGAATTATCCTGACCTGCGTTGGGGAGAGCCACACGGGCAGCATTGGGAGTCTTCCCTCCTCTGCTTTCATGTACTCCTTTTCAAGCAGGGAGTACATCACCCTCTCAATCGCACCGCTCGCAGAGCAGTGCAGGATGAGCGGGTGTTTTTCCCTGCCATCTGAGTCCACGTAGGTAATTCCGTACCTCTCCGCATTCTCCACGTCAATCTGGACCGTTGATAGGGCAGAGGCTTTGTCGAGCGCATCGACGAAGTTGAACTCGAACTTCAGCACGAAGTAGAAGAACCTCCTGTCCCACATCTCGATGAGTATGGGCTTGTTCAGAACTTCTGCTATCGAGTGGATGAACTCCCTGTTTTCTTCATAGAAATCTTTGGTTATCCTGATGGCAACCTCATAATCTTCAGGCTCAAGCCCTATCTCTCTCAGCACCTCCACCGACAGCTTGTACTGGTTGTAGAACTCCTCCTTCGCCTCTTCAATGTCCCTGACTACTGTGTGCATGTCGGGCATGGTGAAGGCCCTCAGCCTCCTCAGTCCCACAAGCTCTCCTCTCTGCTCCTTCCTGAAGGAGTACCGGGTGAGTTCGTACATTTTGAGCGGGAGGTGCCTGTAGGTTATCGTGGCCTGAGACGTCATTAAAAACTGGCCGAAGCAGGCGGCAAACCTCAGGAAGAAGTCCCTCTTATCCCCCTTTATTATGTACTGTCTGGCCGGAAACCTCTCCAGGTACTTTCTCAGCGTGGGATGTGCCCTGTCATACATTATTGGAGTCTCCACCTCCATCGCCCCGTACTCAATGCACTTCTCGGTAACGAAGGTTTCCAGCAGGCTCTTTATCAGCCTGCCGTTTGGGTAGTAGCGCATGTGTCCGCTGTCCGATGCATCTTCATAGTCTGCAATTTCGAGCCTCTTCATCAGCTCGACGTGGGGTGGTACGCGATCCACGGCTCTCCTCTTCGATATTTCGTAGTCCACGAACTTCTTCAGGTTGGGGTGGTTGCTGAAGTCGAACTTCTCAACCTCAACAAGCTCCTTCTCAGGAGTGAGGATGTACCAGTAGCTCTTCGCCTTCTCCTCGTCCCTCAGCGCCTGAGTTACCTCAGTATCCTCTCCCCTGATCTCTCTGGAAAGCTCGCTGAGAGGGTGCCCCTTGCATGAGATTTTGAAGGCCTTGTACCATCCGAACGGTGAGCGGTGAACCTCAAAATCTGAGGAGAGATTTTCCTCCATGAATTTGAGGAGCTTTACAGCTGTTTCCGGGTCGGCGAGATTTGATGAGAGGTGAGCGTAAGGATAGAGAACAACCTTCTCGGCATTGACCTTTCTGGCCACGTCGGTTATTTCCTCAACGGCTTTTAGTGCTGTGTCTTCCGTATCTCCTTTTTCGACAGAAATGAAAACCACAAGGGCTTCATCTACTCTCTCACCCTTGCCCTCAAACGGTTCGGCAAGTTTTGTCTTCTTCTTGACCTCATACTCGATGTAGTCCGAGTGAAGCAGGAGTATTTTCATGGGGGCTAAAAATACGGGAAGGCTTTAAAGTTTTCGACATCCCTGCTGTTCAGCGATGCAACTCTTCCCGAAATCGGGAAGGTGTACGGGAGAGCAGACATCAAAGCCCTCAGCTCGGGTGCAGTCTCATACCTGCCGACCTCTCCAGCATATCAATGCAGACATGACAGCCCCATACCGGAACACGATAACTTTGCTTTTTTATCGATTCTGGCTGTGGATTGCATTTCATTAGAGAATCTGAGCCTGCAAATCCAGTCGCACATCTTATTATCAGCTATTTTTATAGCATAAACTTTTAATTTTCACTTCCTCCTTTCCTGAAACTGAGCCAGTTTATTTTTATTCTCCAACCCTTCCCTGACAGATTTACTCAAATTCAGTAAAAAACCCGTAAAAAATCCACAATCGAAAAACAAACCCCAGGATAAAAGTCGCACAACGTTATAAATAACCCGCATCACCGGAGGTTCGCTGCAGTATTTAAATGAAAGAAAAGAGAAGAAAGCTTTTTATAGGAATCTGGGGGAATATTACAGGAGGTTAAAATCAGACCTTGAAGGGATTGAAAGTTTGTCATCCTTAAACTCAAGATATTCATCATTTGGGTTAAAATCAGACCTTGAAGGGATTGAAAGGTTTATTACTTCAACCTGCTCCTTTACCTTTTCTATATGTTAAAATCAGACCTTGAAGGGATTGAAAGATTATTTCCTAATTCTCGGAGGATATACAAACATTCTGTTAAAATCAGACCTTGAAGGGATTGAAAGTGAACAGATCAGGGTGGAGATGAGGGAAAATCTGGTGATGGAGTTCTGGAGGATGCTGATATACATGCTGCCCTTGGAAAGGGTTGAAAGGGCTATCGAGGAGTTTGCAGAGATGTCAGCATTTTGAGGCCGGAGTGATGCGATGATCAGGTTCTCAGGTCATGCACTGAAGAGAGCCAAAGAGAGAGGGGTTGAACCTGAGCAGGTTGAGCTCGTGATCAGAGAACCAGCGGAAGTAATTTACGTGAAGTTTGGAAGAAAAGCGGCTTTCAGGCAGTTTGGAGGGAAATACATCGTTGTAATCTACGAGGAACGAAATAATGAAATAGTTGTGGTAACAACTTTAAATGTAGATAGAAAGAGGCTGATAGGGCATGGTTTCGGTGGAGTTTGATCCAGATGTCAATGCCATGTTCATAAGGTTCAAAAAGGGTAAAGCGGTAGAGTCGGAGCCGTTAGCAGACAACGTTATCGTGGATCTTGACGAGAACGGAGACGTTATGGGGATAGAGATACTCCTGCCAAAGCTTGCAGAGGAGCAGAGGGAGTTTGTGGCGAAGATGGTAAAGGCGAAGGTTTGAGTTAGGGATTCTTGAGTATTACGCTCTCAGGTTAAAATCAAACCTTTAATGGATTGAAAGAAGAGCTTAAAAAAGAGTTAGAACCAGACCAGCATGGGGTTTCTGAAAGTCCAGCTGGCATTTTGCACCCATCTGCCCTCAGGCGACGCGGGAGGACAGATCAAAATCAGATCGAAAGCAAATACGAGCATCACATGGTAAAGCTGAACCGCTACAGGGACAGCACCTCAAGGTCATCAGGAAACTCTGCCGCAACTCCCTTCTTCCTGAGAAATTCCGCAATTTTCTCCCGGTTTCCGTATGCTGGAGGATACAGGTGGATCAGGTATGCTTCCCTCACACTCTCCGCGTTTTCCGCAAGATTCTCCGGAGATGTGTGGTAATCTGCCCGTCCCCCAAAATCGAGTGACATCTCGTGTACTGTCACCTCCACGTCTTCGTAAAGCTCAGGGAAGGCGGACGTGTCTCCCGAAATCAGCACGCCGTTTATTACATACCCCAAGCTCTCCAAGGAGTGCCTCGTCTTCCTCGCCTCGAACCTCATACTGCCTATCATGAACCTCTCGCCATCTTCCAGCTCCAAAACTCCGAAGTCGAGTTTTCCCAGGAGGTATGGCGAAGCTGACAGGAAGCTGTTATGGAAGCTCTCAGCCCCTTTAGGGGCGTAGATTTTCAGTTTTCCTGCACCGCTCAGCCACCTTGCTTTCAGGATTCCCATCAGCTCTCCGCAGTGGTCGAGGTGGAAGTGGGTCAGAACCACCGCATCGAGGTCTGTAACATCATACCCCGCCTGCTGGAGCCTGAGCATTGTTCCGAATCCGCAGTCCACCAGCACGAGCCTGTCGTCCTCGATCAGAATAGACTGCTGTGCCTTTTCTGCCAAGCTGACTGCAACACCCGTGCCGAGGAACGTGATTTTCACCCTTTCACCCCCAGAAAGTCCGCCAGGGTGTGGAGAAGCTCATCGAGCTTCAGAATCTCCTTTCCGGAATACACGCATCCGTTTCTTATGAAGTCCGAGACATCCTTTCCCATCGACTCGTGCTGGGTTCGTATGGCGTGTTCTATGACCTGCTCCACCTTTTTCAGTCTTCTCGTTCTGTAAGTGACGTACCTGCCGTTCTCGAAAAACCTGCTGTATTCCCTGTTCTTCCGGATGAACTTCATTGAGTTTTCATAGCTCTCGATTTTTGGCCCGTAATGCTTTTTAACTCCGGAAACCTCTCCAGAAAGGGTCTCAAATAGCAGGTAGCATTTCTGCCCTGCGTGGTGTCCCGTTCTCATCACCTGAAACTCATTCTCCTCGAGCAGCTTTTTTATTCTCTTCTCTGCCCTTTCAAGCTGCGTGTACAGGTTGTCCTCAACTATTGGCGGTCTTTCAAAAACAACTGCACAGACAAATCTGTTTTCAAGCTCGCAATTCAGCCTCTCCACACTGACTGAACTGTCTTTTGCGATGAAAAACTCCTCGGAAGGGTTATTGAGGAAGAGCCTGCATCTCTCTATGAATTTTGCGAGGCTGTCAACGCTCAGGTTTGCGGCAACGTTCCTCTTCCTGTCAACCGGGTCTATGACGAAGATGTTCTGAAGGCCCTTTTCCACTCTGGTCTCTCCGTTCTCGATGTCTATAACAAGATCCCTTCTCCAGCGGGATGCTTTCCTTACAAGGTTTTCAAAAGAACCGTAAAAAACAATAAGAAGCTCACACAGATAACCGGAAAAACCCCTGATCTTGTATTCCGCACCGTAAATCCCGCCGGCTTTGAGAAATCTCTTCAGGAGCCTAACATCGTCCTCTTTTCCTCTAATTCTGTCTTTCAGCCATTCGTGGTGAAACGGAGTTCTGTCCACTGCACTCTTGATTCTGTCCGGGCTTTTCAGCCTGTAACACGGCACGACGTCTATCTCAACTCCATCCACAGTCCCGTGGACATAGGGATGCGCTGCATACCTCAATTCGTAGCTGTCCACCACCTGCTTTCCGATCTCTATTCCAAGCTTTTCCAGCTCTTCAAAGCTGTAATTTTCGGGGAAAAGAAGAAATACATCGATTTCAAGTCCTTCCGGGAGCCAGGTGTTTCTTGCGTAGCTCCCGAGAAATCTGTACTCGATTTCAGGATAATCTCCGAGGATTGTTTCAAGCCTTTCTCTTATGACTCCCTCAACCGATTCTGCCTTTCTGACAAGGTTCTCGTCGGGAATAACTTCGGGAAGGACTTTCTGAATAACATCTTTAATATCCGTCATTGTCTACAACCCTCCAAAGACCTCGACATCTTCATAAATGGGCCCTCTGGGTGTGAGAGTTGATTTCTTCAGACTGAATTTATCCACCACCATCTCCCCGTACTCTCTGCTGTACGCTTCCAGCTCCTTCAGGAGCTTTGCCCTGTCCTGGGGTCCAATCCTTTTAACTCTTCCTACGGTGAGGTGTGCCCTGAAATCCTTGTCTTTCCTGAAGCCGAGCCTCTTCATGCTGTCCTCGACGTTCTTTGCCAGGCCGTAAATCTCGGCCCCTTCCACACCAACCCATATAACTCTAATGTAGTTTGAATTCGGAAAGAATCCAATGCCACCGAACCTTATCTCAAATGGCTCGAATTGAATCTGCCTCAGCCTTTCCCTTATCAGTTCTGCCTTTGCATCATTGACCTCCCCGAGAAACTTCAGTGTGATGTGGAGGTTCTCCGGTTCCACAGGTTTAATTCCTCTGTAATTGGACAGAAGGGACAGAAGTGGCAAAAGCTCTTTTCTGATGTCCTCGCTGATATCGATGGCAACAAACAGTCTCATAAGGGCAAAGATTATTAATAAGTTCAAATAGTTTTTCGGTTTGAATGACTGGCAAGAGTAGAGGAGAGGTCAGATACGTCATACTCAAACCTCTTGGCTATCCGCTCAAGGCGAGCTATCATGAATACCCGAAGGTGGACAACCTGAAGGTATTTGACCGCTATGCTAAGGATCAGTGGAAGGGAGAGTATATCTTTAAGGGAAAGATGCTATTCGACGTTAGAATGTTTCCGGATTTCGCCTTCGAGGTTGTTAACTGCGAGCCGGAAGAGGGTATGATTGGTGACGGCACGATATTTCTCGTGGAGAGCAAATCAAACGATATAACAACCGAGCTTGTTGTGGATGTTAAGCTCGAGGATGTTGTTGGTCAGGATGAAGCGAAGAAAAAGGCAAGGATAATTCTCGAATATCTCAAAAATCCAAAGAAGTTCGGGAAATGGGCTCCAAAGAATGTGCTGTTTTACGGTCCTCCTGGCACGGGAAAGACCATGACAGCCAAAGCCCTCGCAAACGAGGCACACGTTCCGTTTCTCTCTGTCAAATCCACCAAGCTTATTGGAGAGCATGTTGGTGACGGAGCCAGAAGAATTCACGAGCTTTACGAAAGGGCAAGGCAGCTCTCTCCATGCATCGTTTTCCTGGATGAATTTGACAGCATCGCCCTTGACAGAAGCTATCAGGATCTGAGGGGCGATGTGAGCGAGGTTGTTAACGCCCTTCTCACCGAGCTTGATGGGATCGAGATGAACGACGGCATCTGCACGATTGCAGCCACAAACAGGATTGATATGCTTGACGCATCCATTCGAAGCAGATTCGAGGAGGAAATCGAGTTCAGGCTGCCGGGTCTTGAGGAGAGGCAGAAGATACTTGAGAAGAACCTCTCAGACTTTCCGGTTTCGGTCAACGCTGATCTGAGTGAGATAGCGAGGGTCACTGAAGGCTTCTCCGGAAGGGACCTTGTTGAAAAGGTGATCAAGGCCTCCCTCCATCGTGCAATTGTCGAGGGGAAGGACGTGCTGAACACCGAGGACTTCATAATATCCATAAGCAGAGTGTCCAAACCGTCGAAGCAGCCGCCGAAGCAGATGTTTGTTTAATTTCTGGCCTTTTGGCATCTTTAATTTTTGCCCGGTATTTGGCCCGCCACATCTTTTTATGTCATGTGTGTATTGGAGCAGGGGATACATAATGATTAATAACGAAAGATTTTTAAATCTTAACTATTTATCATTTAATAAGGGTGATTGAAATGGTGTGTCTCAACTGCGGTGATGGAAGGTTCTCCTACATGTCTGAGGATGAGAGGTTTTCGTATTACGTCTGCAGATCATGTGGAAATACGAGCGTCCTTCCGAAGGGAATGAGGATATCCTGAGGGTTCAAACAGCACTCAGGTTTTAACTTTTTGCATTAATTGTCATTATCATCTGGCTCTCTGCCATAACTTTTATATTCCCTTGGTATTCCCTTGTTAAAGTAATATTTTCGGGGCCCGTAGCCTAGCTAGGATAAGGCGGCAGCCTCCTAAGCTGCAGATCGCGGGTTCGAATCCCGCCGGGCCCGCTTATTTTCCTGTCAGCATTTTGTGGTTTCTGAGGTGGTGGCTGTTTTAAGCTGGACAGGCAGGACTGGGGATCATTTCATAGGTCAGCAGTAAAAAACAGGAAGGGAATATCCCTGACGTACAGTCTGTCTGACTTAAAATGGATTGATGAAGTTCACACACCGGAAGAATTTGCCGAGAACCTCCTAAAATGAATGAGCCTGAATTCCCAACACGGATACCACAGCAATGGAATCCATTATCAACAGGCTTTCAATGTCAGGATGTATGGAACTCATTCCAATAGGGGAAGTAACAGAAGGCTATCCAGACAGAAAGAGCGCTCCGAGACAGGGCGTTTTTGGCGACAGAATATCGAGAATAAAAATCTACGACGAGTTTGCTGACGGTCTGGAGGGACTCGAAAGGTTTGACAGGATAATCGTTCTGTACTGGTTCCACCTTTCTAAGAGAGACGTTTTGAAGGTGGAGCCTTCCTGGGCAGATGGTGTCAGGGGCGTGTTTTCAATAAGGTCCCCCGAAAGACCGAATCCCATTGGATTTTCGGTTGTTGAGCTTCTTGAAATCGAAAATAATGTGCTGGTGGTCAGGTATCTCGACGCGGTAACGGGAACCCCGGTTATTGACATAAAACCGTTTTTTGATGAGATTGATTGCTACTGAGCCCTGAAAAGCACCGATCCATGGAAAAATGGAAAAACGGGTTGAATGATGCAGAGTTAGATGTTTTCTTTGAACCACTCCACAAGCTCAACGAACTGAGAGTGTGTGTTCACGTTGTTCGTGTCCATCGGGCTCTTGAAGAAGAATCCCATTTCTTTTATGACTCCGTAGAGACCCTTCTTCTTGGCGAATAGCAGAAATCTGGCGATGTCTATGGTCAGCGGCGCGGCAACAATGGCATCGATCGCATCCCAGATGAAGTAGAACTTCATCTGCGTTCCCAGGAATCCTTGGAAGTGTATGAAGTCGAAGGCAGTCTTGTTGTCGACCAGTGACGGGAAGTACTCTATCTGGGTGATGCTGAATGGTGAATAACCGTAAATCTTTTCGAGAACCTTGTCCTTGCTTATGACCTTGCTCTCCTTGTTCTCCCTGTGACTCAGCACAAGGCCGTCGAGGTCCCCCAGAATGTTGTAGCTCATCCATCCCAGAACCCTCAGGTTCCTGTAGGCGAACATGGGTGCGAGGGTTGTTTTTACCAGCGTCTCTCCGGTCTTGCCGTCGTTGCCAGCATGCGGCACCTTTTTCTCAACTGCAAGCTCCTTGAGTGCGGGGATTGATGAGCCTGCGCTTGGAGTGAAGTTTCCGTAAGGGATGCGGTTTTTCAGCGCAACGTAGGCATAGAGTATGCTTGCGCTTGCATGCTCCCTGACATCGTTTTCAATCATCTCTTCAAAACCGTCGAGGGAGCCGTGATATTTTTCGCTGTAGTTGAGCAGCGGCTCAGTGGAGGCCGAGTTGATGACGACGGTATCATCGTCTGCAAAGGATTTGAGGTCTTTTTCCAGCTGTTCAACTATTTCCGCGAGGGTTTTTTTCTCGTTTTCCAGGACCTCAAGCTCGCCAAGAGCCTGAACCCCACTTCCACAGTTAATGGCAGTACCCTTGCTCGCTCTGATCTGTTCAAGCTCACCTCTCACCTCTTCAAGGTATTCTTTCTCAAAGTGCCTGTTCTGCTCCCAGTGCTGGAGTGCTGCTATATAGGCATTCTCCGCTTTTCTTACCTCATGACCTCCAAACTCGAATCTGAGAGGTGCGTATTTTTCTATTCCTTCAAACTGAGGAAGTGAACTGACAAGTCCCGTGTTATCAATCCTGCCCTGCTCTATGAGCTTTCCACCGGCCATTGCAGTAGTAGAAACAATACCATAAGCACCGATGAACCAGATTTTCATATCATCACCTCCCATAAGTGTGAATCTGAAAAGTTTTAATTCGGAAAGGTTTAAAAAGTTTTGTGAAAGAGATTGAGGAAATTGGCGGGATTCTTGCAGAATTTGAATTGATTGATGGCAGAGTCTGCATAAAAAAGGAGTTTTTCCACGAATTGCTCAGGGTTCTGGGCAGGATAGCGGCTCAGATCGATATGGGGTTTCATGATGATGCCAGGGAGACCGTATCAGTGCTCGGTGAGGTGATCTACTCCAGCACCAAATCGTTGTTGGACGAAACATAGTTCGCCAATCGAAGAATTTATAAAGTTCATTTCTACACTTGGCACATGGAACTGATAGCCAGACGATTTGCAGAGATCATTGCTGGAAATATAGTTTTTTCTGAAAATTATGGTGAAGCGATAAAAAAGTGGAGGGCACTGTTCGAAGTCTCCCAGAAAGAACTTGCAGAAAGGCTTGGCATAACTCCATCCGTTATAAGCGATTATGAGGCTGGAAGAAGAAAATCTCCCGGTATGAGTTTTATCAAAAAGCTTGTTGAATCTCTCCTTGACATAGACAGGGAGAGGGGCTGGAAGACCGTTTCCAGGTATAAGGATTTGCTGGGTGTGGAGTTTGATGTTATTCAGGACATTACGGAGTACTCCGGGCCGGTGCCGTCAAAGAGGCTCGCCGATATCATTGATGGTGAGCTGATAACCGACTTTGGCAGAATGGCCATGGGCCATACGGTTGTTGACAGCCTTAGGGCAATACTCTCCCTGAGCAGCTATGACTTTTACAAGCTTTACGGGCTTACGAGCGAAAGGGCTTTGATTTTCACCGGTGTTACCACGGGAAGGTCTCCCATGGTCGCCGTGAGGGTCGCCAACCTCAAACCCTCTGTCGTCGTTCTGAATCCAATTAACGGTGGAAAGGTGGACAGGCTGGCCGTCAGAATTGCTGAAATTGAGGGTATAGATCTGATTGCGAGCGATGTTGAGAGGGGTGAGCTTGTTGAAAGGTTGAAGGAGCTGGAGGTGTGATGATGGTCGGGCTCGTGTCTTACGGGACCTATATTCCGAAATTCAGGATAAAGGTAGAGGAAATAGCGAAGATCTGGGGCGAGAATCCGGAAACAATCAAGAACGGTCTTGGAGTTTACGAGAAGAGCGTCCCGAACATCGATGAGGATGCGGCCACAATAGCTGTTGAATGTGCAAGGGAAGCAGTGAGAAGAGCAGACATCGACAGAAATCACATTGGAGCTGTTTTTGTTGGTTCCGAAAGCCATCCCTACGCCGTAAAGCCCACTGCGACAATAGTTGGTGAAGCCCTGAACCTGAACAGCTTTTTCCATGCCGCAGACCTCGAATTTGCCTGCAAGGCAGGAACCGCAGGAATTCAGAACTGTGTTGCCATGGTGAATGCGGGAATGATCCGGTACGGTCTGGCCATAGGTTCGGACACGAGCCAGGGCGCTCCCGGAGATCCTCTCGAGTACTCCGCAGCGGCGGGAGGTGCTGCGTTTCTCGTCGGAAACGATAGCGTTATAGCAGAGCTTAAGGACACACTCAGCTTCACCACTGACACTCCTGACTTCTGGAGGAGGGAGGGGCAGCCATACCCGAGTCACGGGGGCAGGTTTACGGGAGAACCGGCGTATTTCAGGCATGTGTCCACCGCAGCAAAGCGCATCATGGAAAGGAACGGATTATCGCCGGAGGATTTCAGCTATGCGGTTTTCCACATGCCCAACGGAAAGTTTCCTGTCAGGGTGGCGAGGATGCTGGGCTTTACAGGCAAACAGATAGAGCAGGGTCTCGTGGTCAGATACATAGGCAACACCTATTCCGGTTCATCTCTGCTCGGTTTTTCTGCAGTCCTCGATATCGCAAAGCCGGAAGACAGAATCCTCCTTGTTTCGTTCGGCAGCGGAGCAGGCAGCGACGCATTCGTGTTCGAGATTACTGACAACATCGAAAGCATGGAGAGAAAGCCTGAGGTCTGGGAGAAGATAAGAGAGGGAGTTTACATAGACTACGGCACGTATGCGAAGCTGAGAAGGAAGATAAGGATGGGGTGATGAAATTGAAGAGAGTGGCAGTCATAGGGGCCGGAATGTCGAGATTTGGAGAGCTTTGGAACATGAGTTTCAGAGACATTGTAATCTCCGCAGGTCTTGAGGCTCTCGAAGATGCGAATCTTGAGGGCAGGGAGATCGAGGCGATGTATGTGGGGAACATGAGTGCCGGGAGATTCATAGCCCAGGAACACGTTTCTGCTCTCATTGCAGATTATTCGGGACTTGCGTCCATCAACATTCCTGCAATCAGGGTTGAGGCAGGCGATGCGAGCGGTGGAGTTGCTCTGAAGGAGGCATACATAGCCGTTGCATCGGGCATTCACGACATCGTCATTGCTGCGGGAGTGGAGAAGGTTACGGACGTGGGCTCGTCGAGTGAGATAATGGACTCATCCATAGACAAGGAGTGGGAGGCATTCAACGGCGCAACCCTTGCAGGGCTGTTTGCAATGATGGCGAGACTTCACATGCACGAGTATGGCAGCAGCGAGGAGGATCTCGCCAGAATAAGCGTGAAGAACCACAGAAATGCAGTGAACAATCCCAAAGCACAGTTCAGGAGAGAAATTACTGTTGAAAGCGTTCTCAATTCACCTTACGTTGCCGAACCGCTGAAGGTTCTCGATTCAGCACCGATAAGCGATGGAGCTGCCGTTCTGATACTTGCGAGTGAGGATGTGGCCAGGAAATACACAGATACGCCCGTATTCCTCGATGCGGTTGTTCAGTCCAGCGACTACCTTGCACTGCAGAACCGGAGAGACATTCTCGAGATGAGGGCAGTTAAAACAGCTACAAGAAAGGCACTGAAGCTTGCCGGGTGCAGCCTTGATGATGTGGGAGTTTTCGAGCTTCATGACTCGTTTACTGTTACGGAGATGCTCCTTTATGAGAATGTGGGCATTGCTGAGAGAGGCAGGGGACATGAGGCTATCAGAGATGGCGTGGTTGAAATTGGAGGGGGCAAACCGGTGAACCCATCTGGCGGACTGAAAGCCTGCGGGCATGCTGTGGGTGCCACCGGAATAAGGCAGGCCGTGGAAATCGTCTATCAGCTGAGAGGGGATGCGGGAAAGAGACAGGTTGATGCCGAGATTGGCATGGCCGTGAATATTGGGGGTACAGGAGCAACAGCCGTGGCTTCTGTATTCAGGAGGTGAAAATCATGCTTCCCAGATTCTGGAGGAAGATCAAGTACCGGTACAACCTCGTGGGGACGAAATGTGAGAACTGTGGCAGCATTTACTACCCTCCCAGAAACATCTGTCCGGAGTGCAGGAGAAAGAGCAGGATGGTCGAGGTTGAGCTTGGTGAGAAGGGCAGGGTGGTAACCTACACCGTAATCCACGATGTTCCGGAAAGCAGCAAGCTGATGAAGCCCTATGTGGTCGGAATCGTGGAGCTTGACAGTGGTGCCAGAGTTACCGCTCAGATTGTGGAGGATCCGGAAAGGGTCAGAATAGGGTCGAGAGTGAGGGCGGTCTTCAGAAAGTACGGTGAGGAAGGGGAGGACGGAATAATCTACTACGGCACGAAATTTGTGCTTGATGAGTGAACCTGTAAAATTTTTTAATTTTCCAGATCATTATGCGAGTGATGCTCTTCGGAACTGCAGGTGTGCCTAACACCTCTGCAGGGAGAAGCACTGCGGATGGAATCAGGACCATCAGAGAGCTTGGACTGGACTGCATGGAGGTTCAGTTCGTCAGGGGAGTGAGGATGAGGGAGGACACCGCCAGAAACGTCGGTCTGGTGGCGGAATCTGTTGGCGTAAGGCTGAGTGTTCATGCACCCTATTACATTAACCTGAATGCGGACAGCGAGGTTAAGGTGAGGCAGAGCCTTCAGAGGCTCATTGACTCGGCGAGAATCGGGAACCTGATGGGTGCCAGAAGCATAGTTTTTCATCCCGGATACTACATGAGAAGACCGAGAGATGAGGCTTACAGGAGAATCAGGGACGCTCTGAATGAAGTTTCTGACGTTGTTGCAGAGCTGGGTGTGGTTTTGAGGCCGGAGACTTCTGGGAGGCGAGAGCAGTTTGGGGAGCTTGAGGAGATACTCAACCTGTGCTCCGAGGTGGAGAACACGCTTCCGTGTATAGATGTGAGCCACATCCATGCCAGAACCATGGCTTACAACAGCTACGAAGAATTCTCAGAACTGCTGGAGGTTGTGGAATCTCTGCTCGGCAGAGAGGTTCTCAAAAACCTGCACATTCACATAAGCGGGATAGATTATGGTGCGAAGGGTGAGGTCAGACACCTTAACCTGAGAGAATCTGATTTCAGGTTTGAGGAGTTTTTAAAGGCTCTCAGGGACTTTTCTGCAGGTGGGCTGGTTATATGCGAAAGCCCGAATCTTGAAGAAGATGCAGCTATGCTTAAGGAACTGTATTCTCAGCTCTGAGCCTGATGGAGCGAGAACTTCTCCACAACCTCGTTAAGCTTGTTGAACCAGTTTTCAAGCTCTGCCCTCAGCCTGTCCTTCAGAACGTCGATGGAGATTGGGACGTAGAGATACTTGTATCCTCCGTGTTTCAGTATTCTGTACTCTCTCTCGACGAGGCCCTTTTCCATAAGTGAGTGAAGGCTTCTGTAGACTCCACTCCTGTCCTTTCCGATTATCTCTGCAAGCTCATCAACACCTGTGTTCGGATGCTCGTGGAGGGCGAGATACACCTCTATCTCGGAAGGAGTCAGGTTTAGAATGCATTTTAAAATATTTTGAAAGGTTGTTTCACTGGAAAACAACTCTCTGAGCTTTTCCTCATCCATACCAATCACCTTTTCTCGATTATTATTACTGCGGAGGATGTTTCGACAACATCGACGTTTTTGCCGCTTATCGATTTCTCAAATTTGAACTCGAACCACTCGCTTTCCAGCTCGTATTCCTCGCCATTTATGCTTAAAGTAACTCGTCCCTCATTTATAAACTTTAGGATTTCTGCCTCGCTCATCTGTTTTACTGCATTTATAACTGCTCCAGCCCTGTCTCTGAACTTTGGACCGATTATGCTGAATTTTGGCTTGACCTCTGCAATTCCCATCTGGATTTCGGGCATCTCCTCAACGATCTCGACCTCAGCGTTTACCGCTCCGGCGATATCTCTTGTGTCGATGCTCTCCTTCACAAATATTCCGATTCTGCCCATGGGAGCGTTCAGGGCAAGCCCATTGTCGTGCTTGTACCTCCTTATTGCCTCGACGATCTCTTTTATCATTTCTCCTTTTCTCTCTGCGTTTTCGTCAATCAGAGTTTCATCTGCCTCAGGATACCTCTGCAGGTGCACGCTGCCGTCTCCTGAGAACACCTGCCAGCATTCCTCTGCCATAAAGGGTGTTATCGGAGCGAGCAGTCTTATCAGGGTGGAAAGGACCCTGTGGAGCGTGTATTTGGCGGGGACTCTTTCCTCATCGCTGCCGGAATACAGCCTGTTTTTCACAATTTCAATGTAGTTATCCGCAAGCTCGTACCAGGTGAAGCTCCTTATTGCTTTCAGGGCATTGCTGAAGTTGTACTCCTCCATGCTTCTGTCAACTTCGATGATCAGCCTGTTCAGCTTGGAGAGAATCCATCTGTCCGCATCTCTCAGCAGTTCCCTGTGAGACTCGTCAGGCTGGTAGTCATCGAGGTGCATCATTCCGAATCTGAGAATGCTCCAGAACTTCTGCTGGAATCTCGAAGCTGCGACGACCTCCTTCCAGCTGAAGATAACGTCGGTTCCCATAATTCCGCCTATCGCTGCCCACTGTCTCAGCGCATCGGCACCGTACTTTTCTATAACCTCTTCAGGAGAAATGACGTTTCCGAGACTCTTGCTCATTTTTCTGCCATCCTCTCCGAGTACCATTCCGTTAATCACGATCTCATGCCAGGGTATCTCTCCAACAAGCGCAATGCTTCTCAGTATGGTGTAGAATGCCCATGTTCTGATTATGTCATGGCCCTGAGGCCTGAGATGGGTGGGGTACTCCTTCTGGTCATCCGGCCACCCGGTGATTGCAAGCGAGGTTATGCTCGAGTCCATCCAGGTGTCCAGGACGTCATCCTCTCCATCAAACTCGTTTCCACCGCATTTCGGACACGGTTCCCTGGGCTTGTCTCGTGTTGGGTCTACGGGCAGCCACTCCTCCTTTGCAACAACAACCTCCCCGCAGTTCCTGCAGTACCATACGGGAATGGGTGTTGCGAAAACTCTCTGCCTGCTAATGACCCAGTCCCAGTCCATGCTCTCAACCCAGCTTTCGAGTCTGGAGAGCATGTGTTCGGGGACCCACTTCACCCTCCTTGCAGCCTCCAGTATTTTCTCCTTCTCGATTTTGACGAACCACTGTTTTTCAGGCACAATCTCTACCGGGGTCTTGCACCTCCAGCAGACTCCAACGTTATGGTCAACTTCCTCCTGCTTTATCAGTCTGCCCTCCTTTTCCAGGTCTTCGAGGATCTTCTCTCTCGCTTCCCTGACGTTCAGTCCTGCATATTTCCCGGCTTTTTCGTTCAGCCTGCCGTCTCTTGTCAGAACGTCTCTCAGCTCAAGCCTGTGCTTCTTCCACCATCTAACGTCCTGTCTGTCTCCAAAGGTACATATCATCACCATTCCGGTGCCGTATTCCGGATCGACGTCCTCGTCGGCAATGACCTTCACCTCATGCCCTGTTCCGGGCACTCTCACGGTTTTGCCCACCACGTCCCTGTAGCGCTCGTCTTCGGGATGGACTGCTATTGCAACACACGCCGGTATAAGCTCCGGTCTGGTGGTTGCGATGATCACGTCATCATCGAACTTTATGTAGTTGAGCTTGGTCTTACCGCTCTTGTACTCGATTTCTGCAAGGGCTATGGTGGTTTCACACCTCGGGCAGTGAATCACGGGGTGTTCTCCTCTGTAGATCAGCCCTTTTCTGTACATTCTTACGAAGCTTACCTGCGTTTTTCTGTAGTATTCTGGGTACATGGTTATGTATTCCTTGCTCCAGTCAATGCTGAACCCCACCCTGCGCATCGTTTTTCTCATTTTCTCAATGTTGCCCTCTGTAAACTCCACGCACAGTTCCCTGAACCTCTCTCTCGGGACATCGTTTTTCTTGATTCCGTATTTCTCCTCAACCTTCACCTCGGTTGGCAGTCCGTGACAGTCCCATCCCTGGGGAAACATGACCTCATAACCCTTCATTCTTCTGTATCTTGCTATAAAGTCAATATAGCACCAGTTGAGGGTGTTACCAATGTGGAACGTCCCCGTGGGGTATGGGGGAGGTGTGTCTATGATGAAATGAGGCTTTTCGGAATTCCAGTCAAAGTAATACATTTCATCCTTCCACTGCTCAACCCATTTCTCCTCGACCTTATGAGCGTTGTATTCCTTCTCCATATTCATTCGATCACCTCACATGGTTTGTCAGCTTTCCAATATTTTCAATCTCAACCGTAACCACATCTCCACTGCTGAGCTTTCCAACACCTGCGGGAGTTCCTGTTGATATCACATCTCCCTCCTTCAGGGTCATGATGGATGACACGTAAGATACAAGCTCAAAAACGCTGAAAATGAGGTGTGATGTGTTCGACTCCTGAACGACCTTCCCGTTGAGTATGGTTTTTATTTTCAAATTGTCAGGCTTTATGCCTGTGGCGATGTAGGGACCAATCGGTGAGAAGGTGTCGAAGGATTTGGCAATGCCCCACTGCCACCCCTTCTGCTGGAGGTCTCTTGCGGTTACGTCATTGAAGCATGTGTATCCGAGAATAACCTCTTCAGCCTCCTTCACGGTCACGTCCCTGCATCTCTCTCCAATAACCACAGCAAGCTCACCCTCGTAATCCACTCTCGTGCTTTTTTCAGGCAGGATTACTGCATCCCCATCTCCAATTATTGAAGAAGGTGATTTCATGAAAAGCACCGGCTCTTCGGGAATGCTCATGTTCAGCTCTTCAGCATGGTCTCTGTAATTAAGCCCGACGGCGATTATTTTCTCAGGAATTACAGGGGGTAAAAATCTCACATCATCGATGCTGAAATGTGACGAATCGAGGAAAATTTTCCCGTTAGCAATTTCAAAGTAATCCTCGATAATCTCTCCTCCAGCAATAAACCTCCCGTATGCAATCATTGACTTAGCCTCCCGCTCACAAAATATATTGGTTTCTGTATGACTCAACATTTTTATTTCCTTCCGGCATTCCCGTTCTGATGCTGACTTTTCTCTCGGGCGGGACGGGTACACCGAAGCTCCTTGCCGGGATGAAGGAGGTAGAAAGGGACTTCGCCGTCGTGGTGAACACGGCCGAAGATGTGTGGGTTTCAGGAAATAAAATCTGTCCGGACATAGATTCTGTCATCTACGCTCTTGCGGGCATTATAGACGATGCAAAGTGGTGGGGGGTTAAGAATGACACCTTCCACACCCACAACCGGCTGAAGGAGCTTGGAATCGATGAGGGCATGATGATTGGAGATGCGGACAGGGCCACGCACGTCTTCAGGAGTGAACTGCTCAGAAAGGGTTTCAGCCTCAAAGAGGCAACCGAGATGCTTGCCAGGGCTATGGGCGTGGAGCAGAAGATCCTGCCAATGTGCGAGGAAGAGGTGGCGACTCAGGTAGTAACTCCAGAAGGCAAGATGCACTTTCAGGAGTTCTGGGTTAAAAGGAGGGGCGAACCTGAGGTTGCGGGCATAGAGGTGGAGGGGATTGACAGGGCAAGACCTGCTGAGGAGGTTCTGGAGACGATAGCGGAAAGCAGAGCCGTCATCATAGGACCCAGCAACCCTGTTACGAGCATTGGTCCAATTCTGATGATTGACGGAATCAGGAGAGCCCTGGAGGGGAAAAAGGTCATAGCAGTATCCCCAGTAATTGGAAAAAACCCTGTAAGCGGTCCGGCGGGAAAATTCATGAAGGCTCTGGGCTATGACGTCTCCCCTGAGGGGGTTCTGGATTTTTACCGGGGGTTGATAGACGTGTTTGTTGTGCAGCAGGGAGACGGGTTCGAGAGCGACTCAACAGAGGTTGTAGAGACCAACACCATCATGAAAACAGCGGAAGATGCGGTAAACCTCGCGAAGTTCATTCTGAACCTTCTTTGAAGTGTCTTTCGAGGACTTTTTTCATACCCCTTCTCAGGATTTCTGAAAGGGTTGAAGATGCGATTCCGAAATGGTCTGCGATCTCCTCCAGTCTGATCTTCTTCGGAAAGTCGAAGTAGCCCCTTTCCAGAGCGAACCTCAGGATTTCCTCCTCTCTGTAAGTGGTTCCGGTTTTGGATGGCTTCCCCTTGTAGAGGATGTCGAACTCCACACCGTAGTCTTCAAGTTTTGACATCAGGGTTTTGAACGCCTCGTCATCGCAGATGAGGTCCCAGATCAGTGTGCTGTCAGAAACGTCAACGTTTTTGAGGATGCACCCTGACTGGAGTATTGGCAGTGCAACCATGCACGTATGCTCCTTTATCAGAATTTTTGCCTCATCCTTCGAGAGGACGATGCTGTCGCAGGTTTCCGGAAGCTCTGACAGGGATCTGCTGATGTCTCGACCCTTGATCTGGAAGAGACCTTTTATTGATTCACCAACGTCGGTCAGACCCTCCACCTTTGTTATTACATTTTGCATGGCCTTTATAACACCAAGGGCGCAGTTTTCGGGAAGTTTTGTTCTGATCTGGAGCTCAATCACGGGTAAAACTCCTGCAATGCTGTATTTAAACAAATCGAAAATCTGTCTTGGCAGCATGTCCGTTCTGTTCTGAAACTCCCACTCCCATATGCATGGCTGCCTGTTCGCTGACCAAAATGCTTAAAAACCCTGCTTGACTGAGAGAGAAACAGCTTCTGATGCCCGGGTGGTGTAGCCAGGCCTAACATGCGGGCCTGTCGAGCCCGCGCCTCGGGTTCAAATCCCGGCCCGGGCGTGGCAAATCCTTTTATCGGGTGGTTTACGAACTGCAGAAACTCCAGAAGCTTCTTTTCGACGAAATCGGACAGGTTGGGGATGTATTTGCGGGAAGCTTCCAATATATCCCTGTTTATTGTCAGGTTCACACGGGTTTTGTTCTGGTTTGGGCGTCCCATATTGAGTTTTATGCGCATGAAAAAAGTTAAATTTTTGGGTGTGGTGTGTGCATGGTGTGGTTATAGGGTGGGTGAAACCTGCCACAGATGGGCTATTGGAGCAGGAGGGGTATTATAAAAAAGGTGGCGATGGTGATTTTGTAATTTGGATTATAGATCGGATTAAATTAACCCGTATGAAATCAATTTGGTTTCTCATTTTTGAGAAGGTTCTCATGGGTGGAAGTGGTGCGGGGTTAATGTGGAGTTTTAGCCACGGGATTGTCGCAAGTGTCGCGGGTGTCGCAAGTGTCGCACTGTCACATCTGAAACTATATAAATGAAAATTGGAGGATTTTTATAAAATTACCACAAAGTTCATTTATATATTCTCCAATGTGACACTTTCGACAATGTGACGTCACCGACACGTGGTTAATCTCTAATCTATCCAATCCCCGCCCTTGCTACTGTGTGCCAGAGTTTCATAACTTGCAGAGATTGAAGCTAAGAAGGCGAGAGAGAGACAGAAAGCACAAGCCATAATAAATAATCCAAGAATACCTTCCGAAAAAAAGGTGGGTCATGTACCCACATTCTTTGAAGATAAGGGCAAAGCCATCGAAATTGCAGTTAAAAAAGCACGGGAAAAAGGGTTGAGAATATCAGATAAAACAGTAAAGAAGGCGAAGAAGATAATCGAAGCTAAGAAAGCGAGGGAGAGGCAAAAGGAAGGTAGGCGAATGGGAGCAATCAATACTAATATCAAGCTTGGTCGCTCGGTGGGTCAAGAACCCCTCAAGCGTGTTGAAGATAAAGGAAAAGTCATCGAAAATTGCTGTTAAAAAAGATGTTACAGTGGTGGGTTCTGAACCCCTAACTGAAAATAAACCATTAATTCCCTAACATTTCTCTGATAACTCTCTCATCACTCAGGAACCTAAACGCTCGCATAAACTGGTTTATTATCGATTTCTGGAAACTTTCCATCTTCGCCATTTTCCTAATAAACCCATCACCCAATATAGACAGTCCCTCTATCAAAACACCCACGTCAGCCCCCACCAACTCATAAAACTGTGGCTTCAACGCTGTAACAACTTTTTTCATTCTCTTTTTCGAAACACCTTTCATTGGTTTTGTTAATTCAGCGAGAGCCACCACACCGTGGAGGAGAATTTCGACAAAAAATCGTGGGTCGGTGTCTTCGAAACCATCATGTTTTAGCTTCTCGACAATCGCAGGTCGGACAACCTTGAGTAGAAACTCCCTTAACCGCCCTTCCTCCTCAGGTGTGAGGTCTTCCCCTGCTTTGCTTAATTCCTCTCTGACTCTCTCGACAACTTCATCAATAGAGATAACGATCAAATTATCTTCTCTCACGAAATATCTCTTTTTTCTGCGATCTTCCTCATCCTCCACGTGGTAAATCAAACCTCTCTGTTCAAGCTGTTTTAACGCTCTTGATACACTCTGATGCGACAATTCAGTTCTTTCCATTAGTTCGTTGAATCTCACACCTGGGCTTCTTAGGATTTCCTGCTGTATGCTGAATTTACTCAATACAATCACCCCCAATATTGAGTGAATTACTCACATTTATAAGTTTTACTCACTTGTGAATTTAGTAAGTATTTTGTAGAATAATCCCGAAAGATTTAATAGTAATTCAATCAATAATCTTATTGAGTGAAAAAAAGGTGATGACAATGGTGACGGTGTGTTTGACTTTCAGCATGTCCCCCAAGTATCGGGAGAAGATTAGATGGGGTGCGGAGAAGTTAGGAATCTCAGAGAGTGAACTTGTGAGAAGGGCAATTGACAGCTACATTGCCAGCCTGGGGTTTTTTGAAAAAATTAATAGCGATGCGAGGTGATTGATCGGTGGAATCACCAACCAACCACCCCGAAAGCTACGAAAGCCCAAAAGAAAGTGAGGTTTTAAAAAATATAAATATTGCGGATACTGAAACACACCTCAGAACCCTTTTCGAAGGGGTTGAAGGGTTCATTGAACTCCGGGCGTTCAAAGACAACAAAGCAGTGGTTAAATTCTTTGATTCCATTAATCCCACCCTCCAGTGGGTGAAAGAGAACACCGAAAAGCTCAGGGAATCCGACGTGTATGTGGGCGTGAATCCGAGAGCAGTAAAGCCGGAAAGAGGAGGGGGCAAGGAGGAGCATATAAGAACCTGCCACTTCGCCGTCGTGGACAAAGATTTCAAGAAGGAAATCACCGTGGACAATCTGAGCGATGAAGTTAAGATCGCTCTCGCAGAAAAGGGATTCTGGAAATCGAATAAAGTTACGATTGTAAAGCAGGGAAAAAAGGTTTATGAAATCCGGAAGCCCAAATTTTCAGATTTCATCCTGTGGCTGTATGATCGCATTGAACCACTCGGTTTGAAACCTTCTTTAATCATAGATTCTGGCTGGGGATACCACATATATATCAAGCTAAATGAAACCACGCCGGAAGTATGGGGTGAAATCCAGGGATATCTCGCTGATCTCCTCGGTGGCGATCGCTTAATCGATCCACCGAGAATTATAAGACTTGCTGGAACTCTGAACAATAAATTTGCTTTGAAAAATACTTGTAGAATTCTATACAGCTCAGAGGAACCACCGATAAATGCGGATGAACTTCTCAAAAAACTCAAATCAATAGTAGAAGGTATTAAGGAAGCCAGAGAGCTTTCCCATACTGACTTCGGGCTTAACATCTTAGACGTTCTAAAGAAATGGGGATATGATCCCGAAGAGAACCTTAAACCATCTGGCGATGAACTTGTAGGCGCTCACCCTGTCCATGGAAGCACCACAGGACGGAATTTCTGGGTTGATCCCGACAACAACAGGTGGAACTGTTTTAGAGCGGATTGCGCAGTGGATGGAAAGCCATCAGGCGGTGGCGTTCTACAATTGATCGCCGTTCTCGAGGGCTTGATAGACTGCAAAGACGCCAGAAAAGGGACTCTACGTGGTGAACTGTTTAAGAAGGTTCTGAGAATCGCGAAGGAAAAATATGGAGCAAGGATAGAGCTTCCAAAACCCGTTGATGACTTTAACACACTCATGAATGATGACGATCCCGAAAGTGGCGAAAGTGACCCCTTCGATCACCTCGTTAAACTTAGCGAGAAACTTCAAGAATCGTCCACGACCGCTGACGAAGCTTGGGAGTATGAAATACCACCCATTGAGCTCAATTTACCAGAAGACAACTTTATAACGAAGTTTATGAGAATGGCTGAACGGAGAACTGACGCTTATAAAGAATATCACTTCATAGGGGCAATTTCGATTCTCTCACGGATTGCGGGGAGGAGAGTTTACGTTGACTTCCTCCATGAGCGCGTTTACCCCAACGTATGGGCGATGACCCTCGGCGATTCCACAATCTCCAGGAAGTCCACCGCCATGAAAATCGCAAAAACCGTGGTTGAATTTGTGGGGATCAGGGGGTTTTTCCTGCCGCACGACTTCTCTCCGGAGTCTCTGATTCAGATTCTCTCCCAGAAAAGTACGGGAGCGATCTGGCACCCCGAGGGTGGAAAATTACTCGCCACGCTCAAAAAACAGTATGCAATCGACCTCAGGGATTTTCTCTGCATTCTTTACGATGGAGAGAACTATTACAGGACGCTGAGAAAAGAGGAGTTCGAGATCACTGATCCCTACGTGACTATCTGGCTTGCCATGACCCCTGCGGTCTTCAAAAAGCATTCCACCACTCTGGACTTTGAGTCGGGCTTTCTCGCGAGGTTCATTTACGTGAACCCTCAGTATGAAAAGGAGTGGCGCCCATTCGGACTGGCGACTAAGGAAGACCTTGAAGCGTTCGAGGAGGTTTGCGAATTCCTCAAAGAAATCCACATGAGAGTGGTTGATTCCAAAGAAGACATAAGGATTGACTTTGACCCTGAAGCTTTCGAGTTTTATCAGGAATGGCAGAGAAGATGGGAGGAGGAAGTTATCCGGACAAAGAACCAGATTCTCGCCACACTGCTGGGGAGGTACTACCTCTACGCTGTGAAGTTGGCGATGCTTTTCACCCTGGGGGACAAAGAGTTCGAACCCATCATCACGCTCGAATACATCCAGGAAGCTTGCAGAGTGGTGGATGAGTACCTATTGCCATATGCGGTGAACCTGATTAAGGAGCTGGAGTGGGACGAGGAACGCAATTTGCAGGAAAAGATTTTGGGAACATTGAAACGCCACGGTGGTGAGTTAACCCGGAGGGATCTTCTCAGGTACCTGCATAAGCCCTTAAGAGAAGTCAGTGAAGCCCTCGAAGCTCTCGTCCATTCCGGTGAAATAGAGTTGGTCAAAAAAGACGGAAAAATCGTCGTTAAGCTGAAGCACAAAGCCACAAAGAAGCAAGTGAATGGTAACAACGGTACCAATGGCAATTCTGGAGATTACACCACCGTGGTAATCAGGAGAGAACCTCCAGTTACTGAGCTTTTAGGGATTGATGGGAAAACCTACCTTTTGAAAGCCAATGCAATGGTGACATTGCCACGGGTGAACGCTGAACCCCTGATAAGGGCGGGCATTGCTGAGGAGTTTTCAGGAGGGGGTGATTCCAAGTGATCTGCCCGCATTGCGGCGAATTTACAGAAAACCTGCTCTGGAGGGCAGTAAGACGATACCGGGATAATCTCCACGCTGTAAACATCATGAACATTGACGGAATCATCGAGATTGGCGAGAATTTTGTTCTCCTCTATGAGGAGAAGCATTCATCCATACACCGCATGAAGACATTTCAGGCAATTTCTCTTAAGAAACTTGGAGATTTGCTGGGCATTCCTGTTATCGTGGCGTTTCATGATGACTTTGAGGATTCAGTTACGGTTTACCAGCTCCCTCAGGGGCGGTTACCTCCAACCTCAACACTCTCATTTGAGAACAGAACCCCCACATTCTCAGGTGGAGTTTCTGAATTCGGTTCGTGGTTGTATCAGAATTATATCTCGCATGCTCCTCTCACTCGCCCATTGAGGAGGAGTATAAGCTGGTGGAGGTGAGAATATGGAAGATTTTGTAGAAGTGGAGGGAGTGAAGCTCGGTAAAAAGGTTGTTGTTTTCTGTCCGTTCTGCCGCAGATTCCACTATCACGGAGCTGAGGGACGAAAGAAGACACTGTACCGGATGTCTCACTGCCAGGGCATGATGGGGAAAGTGTACAAGATCAACGTCGTTGACCCACTGAGAAGCGCAATAGCTCATGTGGTCGGTGATGAACAATGAAAGGTACAGAATCCAATAATTCACCATTTTTTAAACACATAACCTCGAATTCTGAGGGCATTCCTAAGGAAGTTTTGAAGGTCGTCGAGATATACGAAGCTGTCAGACAGCTCGACCTTCCAGCACCACTGAGGAAACCTATCAGAACACGTGGTAGAAAATCGTACAATCGATTTCTGATCATCGCTTTAATTCTATATGGACTTAAGAGGGAGTGGAGTTTCAGGCAGATTCAGGAATTTGCGAGAGAAAACTGGGGTTACCTTAGCCCTCTAAGCTTCAACATAAAAAAAGAACCCGACCATTCCACCATTTACCTTGTAGCTTCGAAGCTGAGAGTTTTGGACGTTTTCCGGTATTTTGCGAAGCTGAAGGAGATGAGAGGAGAAATCCGGGTTTTATGGTATTGAGGAGGTGGTGTGAGATGATTCGGTGTTTCCTGTGCGGGAATTCTGGATGTGGTGAACTGCCCTCTCCTACATGCCCGTATCAACCAGCACCCTGGAGCAAATACGTGAGAGGAAGGAACCTCGCCCGTGTTGGAGTGGGAGGATTGAAGACAGGGAAGTGGTGAAGAGCATGACATCAACGGCTTTTCTTTTCTGGCATGAACATGGGTTCTGGTGCAAACACTCCGAGAAGGATGAACAGGGCTTCATTCTGTGCAGAAGGGTTCACAAGGTTTGCTTTCCTGCAATCTGTCCACGCATTGAAGAGTTTGAGGTGATGGACGATGATTGAGTGTTTTGGCTGTGATCAGGTGCTGGTTGTTGGTGCTGAGCTGTGCCAGGAATTGTGCATAAGAAAAGAGGTGGTGGCGAATGTGTGATGATGAAATCGAGGTTTCTGAGGAATATCCGATCAGATGGATTGAGATTGATCAAGGAGTTTCAGAGGACGGCGGAGGTCTAAGAATTGCTGTCAGATTGGACGGAGAACCGGCAGAGAAGGTGATCGAGACCGTGTTAATTCTGATAGAAAGGTTGAACGGGAAGAGGGACAGTAAAACACAGGGCGTGGACGTTCATTAATTTTTTATCTTACTTTTTCAACTGCTCAAATTAGGTTCTCCTAAAAAACTGCAATCACCCGGTGCTTGTGGTTGCTTACTTGTGCAGTTGTGCAGTTGCACAAACATGCAAGTTGAAGATTATTTTATTTTTGTTTTTTTAGACTAAACTTATCCTGATTTCTGAACAGTTGTTAAACTGTTAAGTGAAAAACCTGTGAAATTGTTTTTTCAGGGGGTAATTATTGCCAATTTAACAGAATGTATAAAGTGTTAAGTTGACCACACAGGGGAAGATTTAAATAGTCCTCAAACATAGAAAAAAATAGTTGTGCAGGTTTGGTTTAAGCTTATCTCTTTAATTAAAGCTTTTCTGTTCATATTAAGCAATCTTATCGGAGAAAATTTTTTAAGATGTTACGGAAATAAGTAACAATTAAGGAGGTGAGAAGCCATGATAAGCGACCTGGTTAAGGAATTCCTCCACGAGGAAGTGGCGGCAGTGGGGCTCACCATGGCAGTGGTTATACTCCTCGCCGGCATTGTATCGCTCTATATCAGCTTCATCCTCGTGGGCGAATTCGAAACCACATTCACCAGCGTTTACACCGGAAGCAACCAGAAGATTATGGACGGCATGAACCAGACCACAGATATTGTGATCACCGTTCTCAGGTTGCTCAGCGTTGGGCTGATGGCATGGGGTGGCTTCCTGATAATCAGCTGGATCAGGGGTTGACCTATTCCACACTGGACGGCGGCGGAAGAGAGTTAAAATTTTTCTCTTTTATTAATTGATCTATCGAGGTTATCTCCTGAAAGAGGTTATAGAATTAATTGTATAATGTGGTGAATATTATTCGCATTTCTTATTTTTTTCTCTGAGCGGATTTTCGAAGGGGAGATATACCTTAATATGGCTTGAAATTCCAAAAAATGTGTGAATAGGGGTTCTATTCGATAACCCTCTTGATCGCTTCCACCGCTTTGGAGTATGCTTGATCTGCCTGGCGAGCTGAAGCTAAATAGTGCATTGCTCCCACACTCTGTGGTGCCCTTCCCTGGATGAAGTCGGCGATGGATGTGTCTATCCCCGATTCGATCAGCTTGTTGTAATGCCATTTCCTGATTGAGTTGGCTGACACCCTGTTGTATCTTATGGCTTCAACAAGATACTTGTAATCGAGCTTCTTAATTCTCTCCAGCTCCTCCGCAAAAGCGAGTGGTAAATACGCAAAGAACCCTCTTTTATTGCCCCTGCTGAATTCCACGATGGGGTACCTGGCAATTCCCTTTTCAGGTATTTTGATGAGCTGGTTTTCATCGTAGTTTTTGAGCATTTCAGCGGCGTGGCTTGCCCTGATCCCTGAGTAAACCAGTAGTTCAAAGAAGATTTGAACCTCTTTTCTCCGGGAGGCAACCGTGTGGGTGTATGCTTCCCTGACCTCATCGTCGCTGATGAAAATAGCTCTCACTCCTGATCTTTCAATCTTGCATGCTTTTTTGAACTTGTTCGCCACAGATTCATCCATTGATTTTGCTTCAACGTAGAAATTGAGGAGGTTTCTGATTGACTTTGCCAGCCAGTTTCTCCCCTTCTCCACACCCTTGAAAATAGCGGTTATATCCTCGGGTGTGTTGATCTTCTTTTCACCCACATAGGTATCAAGGTAGTGGAGATACCTCCTCGCTGTATCAGGAGTTACTCTCTGGGTTATGTATTCCACAAACTCCTCTCTGACTTCAGAATAGTTGATGATGCCCTGTCGAGCCCGCGCCTCGGGTTCAAATCCCGGCCCGGGCGCTTTCACCTCTTGTTCGACTCTCTAAACTTGTGATTAATATCTGCTGGTGCAGTTTACAGCGAGATGTCTCTGTTAGTTTGAAGAACTCATTAAGGTTGTGGGATATTGTTTAAATACTGCGTGTCCCAAATTTTAAACATATATGCCAAAGGTTATGATTGAAATTCCGGAAAGTGTGGATGAAAAAAAACTCACGTTCTGGATAGCAGAAGGAATGGGCAGGGAGCTTTTCAGAAAACTGGCCATGGATGCTCTGAAATCAGGGATGTCCCTCGATCTGGAGAAAGCTCTCAGAGAATTTGATACCACAAGAAGCGAAGTGTGGTCTGAACTCAAAATGAGATATGGTGAAGAAGGTCTGATTGAATGAAGCTTGTTGTGGACAGCAACATTCTCTTTTCGATTGTAGTGTCTGGAGAAAGGTCAAAGGCCTATGAGGGAATTAGAAATCACAGCCTTATTCTTTATTTTCCTGAAGAAGGTCTCTTGGAATTTAGAAAGCACAAAAACAAGCTTGAGGAACATTCTGAGGAATTCGAACTCAGATCCTTTATTGCGTTTTCTTTGGTTCATGTGATTCCCTTTGAAGTGTACAGGGACAAAATCAGCGAGGCTTACACCATTGCAAGGGAGTTTGATGAGAGGGATACACCATTCATAGCTCTCGCTTTAAAGCTTGGCATTCCTGTATGGTCTGGTGACAGAAAAATGATTGAATATGGACAGAATAGTGGTAAATTCAGGGCAATTGATACTGCATCTCTGAAGAATATTTTGGCGGAACAAGGGTGAGATGCAGACAGGCCAACACTCTTTAGAGATATTTCATTCAGAATGTGCTGATTCTCTATGAGTAAGGTATGTGATAGGTTTTTCGATGTATGTTTATGATGGCGTTATCCTTTTCGGGACAAATAATGTTTAAAATCCATGATAATCAGTAGTGGTGGTGAACGCTGTAGAATGCAGAGATATCTGGATGGTCTACAGGAACTTCATGGAGGAGCCGTTTACTGCTCTGAAGGGAATATCGCTTGAAATTGCCGAGGGGGAGGTTTACTGCATCCTCGGACCCAACGGGGCTGGAAAGACGACTCTCATCTCCATCCTCTCGACCATTCTGATCCCCACAAGAGGGGAGGTCCGGATTCTTGGTATGGATGCCCTCCGGCAGACGAAGGACGTGAGGAGGAGGATCAACATATCGAGCGGAACAAGGCTGCCCTGGGGGATGAGGGTTTATGAGATCCTCAGATTTTACGCTCTCGCCTACGGCATCTCTGACAAGAACGTTGTTGACAGGGCGCTGGCAGAATTTGAGCTTGAGAAATACAGGGATTTGAGGTTCGACGAGCTCTCGGCTGGTAACAGACAGAAGCTGAATCTGGCGAGGGCGTTCATAAACGATCCTGAAGTGGTTTTTCTTGACGAACCAACCGCAAATCTCGATCCGGACATAGCGAGGAAGGTGAGAGAGATGGTACTCGGGATAAAGGAGGAGAGAAACGTTACGCTCATCCTCACGACCCACAACATGGGTGAAGCTGAAATGCTTGCAGACAGAATAGCCTTTATCAAGAATGGTGAAATTGTTGCTGAAGGAACGTCAGATGAGCTGAAGAGGTTCGTGAGGTCGAGAGACAGGATAATTGTTGAGGTTGAAGACCCGGAGATTGGAGAAATTTCACTGAACCGGCCCTACGAAATTGATGGCAACAGGATTGTTTTCTACTCGGAAAGTGCGGAAAAAGAGCTGGCAGAAATCGTCTTTGGGCTTAAACGTGCGGGGTTTGAGATAAAAAGTGTTAAAACGGAGGAGGTTACGCTTGAGGACGTCTTCATCGAGCTTGCGAAGTAGTCTGGCGGAGCTAATGGCCTTTGCATACAGAAACTACGCCGTCACAAAAAACGAGTTCTATGCCCTGTTCGAAATGCTCTTCTGGCCAGTTGTCAGTCTTTTTACCATAGGTCTTCTCGGGGAATTTTTAACCCTGAAAAGCGAGGAAATTTCCTTCATTCTCATAGGTGTCATAGCCCTGAGTGTGATCCAGATAGTGCAGATAGATGTAACCTACGTCATGCTTTACGACATGTGGAGCATGAGTCTTGAGTATTCTGTTGTCTCGTCAGCACCATTCTCCAAAATGGTTCTTGGAGCGTGGCTTTTTGGAGTGTTGAGAGGATTTGTGGCGTTCGTTTTGCTTGTGATTTCGAGTACTGAGCTTTTTGGTCTTGATTACACCTTGCCCGTTCTCGGTTCAGCCCTTTTCGTTATCGGGATTTTTCTCGGGGCTCTGATCATAGGACTTGTGAACTGTATTTTCATTCTCGTCTTTGGCAGGAGGGCGGAGATTTTTGCCTGGACCCTTGCAGCGATAGTCATGATCTTCTGCGGGATTTACTACCCCGTGGAGATTCTCCCGGAGCCCTTCAAAACTGCAGGTTACCTGATACCCATCACGCACTTTCTGGAATACTTCAGGTCCTTTTACGGCTACCAGCCTGCATTTGAAAATCCGCTGTTCGTTGGGTTTGCAGAATCTCTTGTCTATCTTGCGCTTCTGTTTTACACTGCAGAAATGAGTTTGAAGAGGGCAAGGAAAACCGGGCTTGTGCTGAAACTTTCGGGTTAATGAGGTCAAGATCCGTCATAAAATTTTTTAAGAACACATCTCCATGTTTGAAACCAGATGAAGTGCGATACCTGTGATGGGAAGGGCTACATTGAGGTCGAGCAGGAGTGCAGGATCTGTTCCGGCACAGGAAAGTCGAAGAGCTTTGATCCTAAAATCACTGCCGAACTTTCAGAGGAGCAGCTAAAGCTTTTCATGCAGGGTATATGCGGTGTATGCGGAGGTACAGGTATAGAAAAGAGAATGGAGGTCTGCAAGGACTGTAAAGGTACTGGAAAGGCTGGGAAATGCAGGGTGTGCGGGAAGAAGGTTGTGGGGGATCACGATCTCTGCGCTGACTGCAGGAGAAAACCCCATGCTTATCTGCTCAAAAACAGCTGCGGGCTTGAGGATGTCCGGCTGGGCAGGATTTATGTGGGCAGGGTCTCAAGCGTTACGGACATCGGGGCTTTTGTCAATCTCAACAAAAGGCTCAGGGGGTTGATTCACAGAAGAAACCTTAAAAACAGCCCTCTGAAGGAAAACGACGATGTTTTTGTCAGGGTTGAGAACATCAGGCCCACAGGCGAGATTGATCTTGCTGTTGCTGAGGGAAAGGACTATCTGATCGTTGAGGTGTCAAAAGAAGCTCCAGCACTGAAAATATCTCAGCTTGAATCCGCTACAGGCAGGATGGTCGAGGTGAGGGGCAGGGTAGAGCATATCAAGCTCACAGGTGGCCCAACAATATTCACGATTGCAGACGAAACCGGACTGGTCAACTGTGCCGCTTTTGAGGCCGGTGAGCGTGCGTACCCTGAAATAAACGCCGACGACGTTGTGAGGGTCATCGGGATTGTGAAGAGGAGAGATTCAAAGCTTCAGATCGAAGTTCTCGAGATGGAAAGGCTGCTCGGAAAGGAGGCAAGTGAAATCGAAAGGCTCATCGAGAGGGAGATCGAAAGGAAGGCTGAGCCGGAATTCAGGGGATTTCTGATTGAGAGCGAGGTTCTTGAGAATTTGAAGGAACAGATGATGGATGTTGCAAGAGAGCTAAAAAAAGCCGTTCTCGAATCGAGACCGATCATCATTAGGCACCACTGGGATGCTGATGGTGTCTGCGGCGGTGTGGCACTGGAAATCGCCCTGCTGGATTACATTGAGAGGGTGCATCCGGACCCTGATGCGAAGAACTATCTCGTTAGGAGGAAAGTTTCAAGAGCGCCATTTTACGAGCTTGAGGATGTTGTGAAGGATCTTGATGAGAGTCTGGAGGACATGGCCAGGTTTGGTGACAAGATTCCGCTGGTGGTTCTGGTGGATAACGGCTCTGGGCGGGAGGACATCCCTGCGATAGAGCAGATGCTGATTTTTGGGGCCGACGTCATAACGGTTGATCACCACTTTCCGGATGATGAGGTGGACAGGTATCTGCTCATACATGTGAATCCCCACAAGGTGGGAGGAGATAGCAGCTACACCTCCGGCGTTTTATGCACTGAGATAGCGAGGATGATAACCGACAGGGACCTGAAAATCCTGCCGGCGGTTTCGGTGGTTGCGGACAGGGCTGAGGGTGAGGTTGAGAGGTACATTGAGCTTTCGGGCTACGACAGGGAGTATCTGCACGACATAGGTTTGGCTTTGGAGTTTGAGGGATTTTACCTGAGATTCAGGCCTGCGAGCCAGATAGTCCACGAAATACTGGGCTTCGGCAGGAAGGACAGGATGCAGAAGCTTGTCAGATCCCTCTCATCCCATGCAAAGGAAGCCATCGAGGGCAACGTCAGAACGGCGATGGATGGCGTCAGGGTGCAGACGCTGCCCAACGGGATAGCTCTTGCAGCTCTGGATGTGGAGAACTACGCAAAGAAGTTCACATTCCCTCCACCCGGCAAGCTCACCGGTGAGGTGCACGACAGGCTGAAGAGACAGTATGACAGACTTGTAACCGTCGGTTATGGTCCTGACTTTGCTGTGATAAGGAGTGAGGGCGTCAGTCTGGACATACCCAGGATTGTGAAAGAGCTGCAGGAGGAAATAAATGCTGGAGTGGATGGAGGGGGACACCTGGTTGTGGGCAGTCTGAAGTTCATACAGGCCAAGAGGAAGGAGGTTCTCGCAAAGCTTGCTGCGAAGATAGGGAGCATTTGAGTCCCTTAAAAAGGGCAAGACATCTCTCAAGGACTATCTGTTTCTTTTAATTTTAATTCCGAAAAACTTTTTAATGCCATTTAATTAAATGTCATTAGGTGATGAAGATGAGCGATGAGAAGAGGAAATACACAACCGTTAGTATACCGGTGCAGCTTTACGAGAAAATCAAGCAGAGGATAGAGGGAACGGGGTTCACATCTGTCTCGGATTATGTTACATATGTTCTGAGGGAAGTCCTCGCCAGCCTTGAAGAGGAGGAGAAGGAGGAAGTCTTCAGCAAGGAGGAAGAGGAGAAGGTAAAGGAAAGGCTGCGGGCTCTGGGGTATCTGGACTGAATACAGGGACCCATTATGGTATCCAGACCTCACGGAGGCAGACTTGTCAGGCGCATAGTTTCAGATAAAACAAGGGAGAGAATCGTCGGCGAGCAGCACGAGTATCTTGCAGTGGCAATTGATCGGGGAACGGCAATAGACCTCGAAAACATAGCGCATGGCGTTTACTCACCATTGAATGGCTTTCTTACAGGGGATGACTACGAATCCGTCCTCGATCACATGAGGTTGAGCGATGACACACCCTGGACAATCCCGATTCTGCTGGATGTTGATGAACCCGGATTTGTTGAGGGAGATGCCGTACTTCTTTTCCATGCCGGCACCCCGGTTGCGAGGATGCATGTTGAGGACATTTATCGATACGATAGGAAAAACCTCTCTCTGAAGGTCTTTGGCACCGATGATCCCGAACACCCGGGTGTCTTGAGGGTTCATTCGATGAAGGATTACCTTGTGGGTGGGGAGATCGAGCTTCTCAACGAAATTCCGAACGAGTTTGGCAGATACACTCTCAGGCCAGTGGAAACGAGAGTTCTGTTCAGGGAGAGGGGATGGGAGACGGTTGTTGCGTTTCAGACACGGAATGTCCCTCACACTGGCCATGAGTACGTCCAGAAAGCCGCGCTGACATTCGTTGATGGTCTCTTCATCAATCCTGTTCTTGGAAAGAAAAAGCCGGGAGATTACAGGGATGAGGTAATAATTAAGGCCTACGAAGTGCTTTTTGAGCATTACTATCCAAAGGATGCCGCAACCCTTGCAACCGTCAGATACGAGATGAGGTATGCCGGGCCGAGGGAGGCAATACACCATGCAATAATGCGCAAGAACTTCGGATGCACCCACTTTATTGTGGGAAGGGACCATGCAGGGGTTGGAGAGTACTATGGCCCCTATGATGCCTGGAAGATTTTTGACGAGTTTCCCGACCTGGGCATAACTCCGATGTTTATCCGGGAGGCGTTCTACTGCAGTAAGTGTGCCGGAATGGTTAACGCGAAAATCTGCCCTCACGGTGTGGAACATCACGAGAAAATCAGCGGGACAAGGTTGAGAAGGATGATAACTGAGGGCACTCAGCCTCCAGAGTATCTCATGAGGCCGGAGGTTTTTGAAGTGATAAGGAGCTTTGAAAAACCGTTTGTTGAGTAGCATGAACCTGCTGATTCATCACTGGGATACAGATGGAATATGCTCTGCTGCGCTGCTGATGGAATCTCTGAAAGATGAGGAATTTGAGAACCTCTCCCTCTTTCCGGGAATTTTTGAGTTTGATGGACGGATAAAGGGTCGCATAGCCGAGGCTGAACGGATCTACATCGTGGATGTGAACATGGTTGATGAAGCTGAGCTGATAGAGAAGCCGCTCTATTTCTTCGATCATCACATTCAGCGGAGAATTGAGAACGAAAATGCCATGCATGTCAACCCCCTGCTGGAAGGAAAACCGGCCCCCTCTGCTTCGTATGTGGTTTCGGATTACTTCAACCACTGGAGCTGGAAGTCAGCAATTGGAGCGGTCGGGGATCTGGGGAGAGGTGCCCTTGGGTTTGACTGGGTCGGAAAAATGCTTGACAGATATGGACTTTCGGAGAATCAGGCACTTCATCTCGCTAAACTCATCAACTCTCCGTCCATGGTCTGCGATCTGGATGGTGTGGAGAGGGCTGTTGAAAAGATAATCCATTCCGAGCCGGTAGAGCTGCTGAATGATGACGAGTGGGCGAACAATCTCACACTCCTTGAAAGTGAAATTGCTGAGATTGTTGAGAGGGCGGAAGATAAAGGGGATTTCGTGTATGTGAGATACTCGAGCGGGTATAACGTAACATCGATTGTTGCGAGAAGGCTCGTGTGGAATCTCAAATTCCCGATCGCGATTGTGGTTAACGAGGACTTTCATGGCCACGCTCAGGTTTATGTCAGGGTCGATAAGGCTCTTGCGAACAGATTCGGGATTGCCGATCTTATCCGGAAACTCAAAAGCTTCGGATTCAACGCCGGTGGAAAATCCGATGTTCTGGGGATTATTTGTGCAAAAGCGAGGCTTGATGAAGCCCTCAGTATTGTTGGCGGTCATTTCGGGTGGTTGTTATGATGGAAAGAGTGCTTGTTTTCGGACTTGATTCTGCTCCTCCGGAGCTGCTTTTCAGCGAGTTCATCGATGAGCTTCCCGCGATAAGGAAGCTGATTGAGAATGCGGTTTATGGGCCTATGAAGAGCTGCATCCCGGCAATAACGATCCCTGCCTGGATGGTGATGGCAACCGGGAAGACGCCCGGAGAGCTCGGTCTTTACGGTTTCAGACACAGGAAGGCCGGCAGCTACACTGACATGTGGATAGCGAACAGCAGAAAAATCGCCGAACCTGCTATATGGGATTACCTTGCAATGGAAGGCAAGAAAAGCGTTCTCGTTGGGGTGCCGCCAACCTACCCCCCGAGAAAGGTGAACGGCTGGTTGATAAGCTGTTTCATAACTCCTGATGCAAGCGTGGACTACACATATCCGGCTGAACTGAAGAATGAAGTGGAGGGGCTCGTGGGTGAATACATCTTCGATGTGGTCTTCAGAAAGGACGACAGGGATGAGGTTAAGGAAAAAATCTGGGAAATGACTGAAAAGAGGTTTGAGGTGGCAAGATATCTCATTCAGGAAAAGGACTGGGATTATTTCCAGATTGTTGAAATCGGTCTTGACAGAATACACCATGCGTTCTGGAAGTACTTTGACAGGGAGCACCACCTGTATGAGGAGGGCAGCAAATACCGGAACGTGATAAGGGACTATTACAGGCTTCTTGACAGAGAGATTGGAAAAACCCTCGAGCTTCTGGATGACGATGTCGCAGTTGCAGTCGTCTCAGACCACGGCGTCAAGAGGATGAAGGGTGCATTCGCCATCAACCAGTGGCTGATTGAAGAAGGCTTTCTGAAAATAAGGAATCCGGAGGTTCTTGAGAAGGGCAGAGCTGTGAAGTTCGAGGAGCTTGATGTGGACTGGGGCAGAACGACTGCGTGGGCATGGGGAGGTTACTACTCCAGAATCTTTCTGAACGTGGAAGGAAGGGAAAAGAATGGAACGGTGGGCAAATTCGAATACGAAAGAGTCAGGGATGAGCTGGCGGATCAGCTCAGGTCAATTAGGGGACCAAACGGTGAGAAGTGGGATACAAAGGTCTTCTATCCTGAAGATATCTATCCGGTTGCTCTCGGTGATAGGCCAGACATGATGGTTTACTTTGACGACCTCTACTGGAGGGCTGCGGGAACTCTCGGACATGGAACGAATTATCTTGCCGAGAATGATACCGGACCTGATGATGCTGTTCATTCGGAGTACGGCGTATTCATGCTCAGCCATCCAGAACTGGACAGCAGACGTGTGAACTGCTCCATTTACGATTTCGCACCCACGATCCTGAAAATTTATGGCATTGACGTGGAAATGAGAGGTGAGCGTGTAATATGAGCTTTGTAATATGGCTTACAGGTCCGAGTGGTGCGGGCAAAACTACGCTCGCAAAAGCACTCGAAAAGGAGCTTAGGGAAAGGGGAATGAAGGTCGAGGTGCTTGACGGCGACGAGATCAGGAGAACTCTCTACCCTGATATAGGTTTCAGCAGGGAAGCGAGGGAAATGCACAATCGTGTTGTGATACACATGGCCAAGCTTTTATCGAGAAACGGGGTTGCTGCTGTTGTTTCTCTGATTTCGCCTTACAGGTCTGTCAGGAGGAAGGCGAGAGAGGAGATCGGCAGGTTTGTGGAGGTTTATCTGAAATGCCCTCTTGAAGTGAGGATAAAGAGAGACCCCAAGGGACTTTATGCAAAGGCGCTCAGAGGTGAAATTAAGGGGCTGACGGGATATGATGGGGTTTACGAGGAGCCTGAGAACCCCGAAGTCGTTCTTGAATCTCACAGAATGAGCGTTGAGGAAGAGGTCAGAGAAGTTCTGAAAAAGGCAGAGGAGCTGGGGTATCTGGAGGTGTAGTGTTGGAAATCTTTTATTTTCTCGGCTTCGCTGTCGGGTTTCTTGTTGGACTTACAGGGATGGGTGGTGGGGCTGTTCTGACTCCCGCATTAATTTTTCTTGGCGTTCAGCCGAGGATTGCAGTCGGGACGGATTTGCTGTACAGCGCTGTAACGAGGTTCCTTGCGTCACTGATGCACTACAGGAAGGGAAATGTGAACGTTAAGGTCTCTTCAACTCTCCTGGCAGGCTCCATACCCGGACTTTTAATTTCGGCATACTTTATGACTTTTCTAAGGAATTCCTGGGGCGTGGAGGTTTTAAACAGATTTTTGACCCAAATCCTGGCTTTCGTGCTTATAATATCCTCTCTTGCGACGATTTACAAGATGTATTTCTTAAAATCGGCCGATAAGACCCCTGATAATCTATCTCTAATCTTAACAGGCTTCGTCGTCGGTGCGCTCGTTCAGCTAACATCAGTTGGGAGCGGAGTTCTGGTAACTCTGTTTCTTCTGCTGTTCACCGGCATGGTTTCAAGGGTTATTGTGGGTACTGAGCTCCTTTTTGGCTTTGTGCTGACTTTTTTTGCATCCATCATCCATGCCGGGATGGGGAATGTTGATTATGGTCTTGCCCTTATGTTAACAGTCTCTTCGATTCCAGGCGTTGTTGCCGGTGTTTTTACCAGTTCGAAAATTGACGATAGGATGCTCAGGGTGGCTCTCTCGGCACTGATACTGGTGATGGGTGTCGTGCTGTTGCTGGGCTGATTTTGATGATGGGCTTATTGCTCATTCTTTGGGTTTGTAATAAATTGAAAGAAGTTTATGTTAAATTGAGTGTTAGCAATTCTCCGTCTGTTCTTCTTAATTTCTCAGTCCTGACTTTCTCAAAAAAGAGTTCTCTTACTGTGTTACTTCTTTAAAAGACATAATGCTTGCTCTTCAATTTATGGTTGTTTCAAATTTGGAGACCAATTTGGTTAGTTTTTAGAATTATTTCGAGTTTGAGGTGGTGTTTACAGATTTATTTATAATTAGCTCAATAAATTGTAGAATGGCGCTTTTTCTGTTTTTTAAAAGGTAGTCCGTGAAAATAGAATGGATTCTTCTTGTCTGAATTCCTCATAATTTGGTTGGTGGTTTGTTGTTTTGGGTTTTTACTGAAAGCAACTGAAATATGCCTAAAAGGATATATACCTAATCCCAAATCTGGTCTCGTGAAGTACTTATGTATATGGTCATAATCCTCGGCACCCGTCCTGAGATAATCAAAATGAGCCCCGTGATAAGGGAATGTGAAAAAAGAGGATTGGATTACTTCATCTTACATACAGGACAGCACTACTCCTACGAGATGGACAGGGTGTTCTTCGAAGAATTGGAATTACCCCAGCCCAAGTATAATCTGGACGTCGGTTCCGGGACGCATGCGGAACAAACCGGCAGAATTATGATCGGAGTTGAAAAAGTCCTGATGAAAGAGAAACCTGATGTCGTTTTAGTGCAGGGTGATACAAACACGGTTTTAGCCGGAGCCCTAGCCGCTGCAAAACTCCACATCAGGGTTGGGCATGTCGAAGCTGGATTGAGATCTTACGATAGAAGAATGCCGGAAGAAGTTAATAGAGTCCTGGCTGACCACGTCTCCGACTATCTGTTTGCTCCGACTGAGAAGGCCAGGCAGAATTTGCTTAGGGAAGGGATAGATGAAGATAAGATATTCGTCACCGGAAACACCATCGTTGATGCAGTTTACCAGAACCTGGAGATTGCTGAAAGAAAGGTGAACGTGCTGAGGGAGCTGGGATTAAAACCTAAAGAGTACTTTCTCGTGACTGCCCACAGACAGGAGAACGTCGATGTCAGGGAGAGGCTGAAAGGAATTCTCAGAGGTTTGAAGTTAATTCGCGAGGAGTTCTCCGTGCCAGTTGTGTTTCCAGTCCATCCAAGAACTCGAAAAAGGGTAGAGGAGTTCGGACTCGACATGAGTGGCATCGAGGTTATCGATCCCCTGGGCTTTCTCGAGTTTCTGCAGCTTGAGGCCAATGCAAGGCTGGTCCTGACAGATTCGGGAGGTGTTCAGGAGGAGACATGCATACTGGGTGTCCCGTGTGTGACTTTAAGGGATAATACGGAGAGGCCTGAAACCTTGGAGGTTGGATCGAATGTTCTGGTGGGGACAAAGCCTGAAAGGATTCTGGAAGGTGTAAGAACAATGCTTAACAAAGAAAATAGCTGGAAAAATCCGTTTGGTGATGGAAGGGCTGGGGAAAGGGTTGTTGGGACAATAGTATAAATCGGGAGTTTACATTTGCATCTAAATGATTGGAGGTGTGAAGTAATATGGGTGTGGACATCTGGATAGACTTGCAGCATCCAGCTGATGTGATATTTTTCTACCCACTTATCAGACAATTAGAAGACTCACACTCCCTGTATATCACTTCAAGACGTAGAGACGAAACAATTAAGTTAATCGATTCTTTCGGAATTAATGCTTTCCCAGTTTTAAGAGATTATTCTGACCCTGTAAGAAAATCTCTTGCCGTGCTTTTTAGGACCGTACAATTGTATACCAGAATTCCAAGCTTCAGAGTAGCCTTGTGCCTTGAATTACCTGTGGCCGTGGCAGTATCATATCTCAGGAAAAAAAATTCTATCTTGTTCTTGGACAATGATTTCAAGCTCTTAAGTAAGAAAACAATTTCACAGGAGTTAGAAATAAAAGTTAAAAAATTAGCAACAAGAATCGTTATTCCAAAGGTTACTTATTCCACGTTTGTGCAAGAGTATGATGCCGGGAAACTTGTTTGCTATAATGGCTATAAAGAACATTTGGCAATATCTGGATACACACCCGATGCAGATTTTCCTGAAAAGATTCCGTTCGGGGACAATTATGTTGTTATCCGTTCCGAAGCTTTTTCTGCAATGTATGTAAGGCCTCACAAGGAGAGTCTTGTGCCCAATCTGGTTAGAGCGTTGACGAAAGAGAACATTCCTGTTTTATTTATCCCGAGAGATGAAGATAATACATATGAAATAATGAAATATGCTTACAGCAAAGAGTTAATACACATACCAAAAAGGCCTCTAAATGGTTTGGATTTGGCATATTTTGCAAAAGCAGTTCTCACAGGATCAGGGACTATGGCGAGAGAGGCGGCCGTATTAGGAACTCCAGCGGTTTCCTTTTTCCCAAGCAACCAATTGCTCTCTGTCGATATGGATTTGATTAGACGTGGTAGGATGATACATTCGAGAGATGTTCATGAAATCGTTGATTATGTGATCTCCATGTGGGGGAAGAAAAAAGAGCCGGAATTTAAACGAGCGGAAAAAGTAAAGAATGAGGTCATTTCAATAATTTCCGAGTTAACCTTTTCATAATTCCGATGGTATACCCCATAGCATTCGAGATGACAACTACTGTCATGATAAGGACAGATAAATGCAGGTTTTTCAATATCGTTCGAAGATTTGCACCAAGATAGTATCCTCTTAAAAGAGTATAGCATATTGTACTTGAGACTAATACTAAAATAGGCCATAGGGTATGAAAGATCATTGATTTCAATAAAAGTAAAATTCCGGCGATTGTTGGGATGTATGATGATATAAGATATTTTAAATGAAAAATCCCAGCGAAACCATCCCCTTTAGCATACTGGTAGTATTGTTTGAACAATTTTTTTACGTTTTCTCTTACCTTCCAATATACTATGGCATTTGGATTGAATATAAATTTGCACCCTGCCTCTTTGAGTCTGAGATCAAAAAGTGTATCTTCAGCAGTATATAGCCATTCGGGATACCCGCCGACTTTTTCCCAGCACTTTCTCTTAAAGGCTATTGATCTGCTTGAAGGTAAAAATTTATCTATATTTTTTGAAACTTTTTTCAATTTGGGATATGTCAATTCTGCCACAATACTTTCGAATTTTGAAGTTATTAATGGCTCATACCACCCACTTACTACATCCACAATTGGGTTCCTTTCTAAGGGCTTTGTAATTTCTTCTAGCCATCTTTTGTCTAAGATACAGCCGGCATCAGTACATGCAATAATGTCCCCTGATGAGTTTTTTATTGCTAGATTGCGGCCTTGAGCAATATTGGCACCTTTTTTAATTATAATTTTGTATCTAATATTTTTTTCTTCAAAATAAAGTGCGTATTCTTTTAGTACTTTGACAGTACCATCTGTCGACCCACCGTCTACTATTATAATTTCATCTGGTATTTTTGTTTGATTGAGGATGGAATCTAAGAACGTTCTGATACTTTCTGCTTCATTTTTCAAAGTTGTTATAAGCGATATCTTTTTGTTTTCCATGATGTGACCTCCATAGCAATATATATTTGTCGACCACCTTTTCCCATGTTTGTTTTTTAGCATACTGTTGTCCGAGCGATGATCTTTTTTTTACATCCTTCGGGTTGTTTATGCACTCTATTAATTTATCTGCTAATTCATCTGGAGATCGAGCAATAATCATGGCGCTCTTTGGTATGCTTAGAGAATATAGGTAGTCTTTTTTTAAATTATTCTCGTAAACACTACATACTATGCATCCACTGCTCATTGCCTCTAAAATGGCAAGATATCCTGATACAAACGCATATCTTGCTTTGTTATAATGTGTTTCAGGATTCCTGATAAGACCATGCAGTATGGCGTTTATCCCATATTTGGCTATTGTTTTACTAATATGATCTTTTAAGGTACCATCTCCGCAAATATGTAGCTCAATTTCAGAGCCATATTTTTCTTTTAAAATCCGAAGCGCCTCTATATATGTGAGTATGCCTGTATCTGTTTCCAATCTTCCGACAAATACTGCTTGATGTTTCTTTTTATGATTTGGTGAAGTATTTATTTTTTTATAATCAACTCCGCCATAAGTTATAAAGTTTGGTGTTGTGTCATACCATTTTTGAATGTATTTTCCAACACAAATGTTGCCATAAGTGAGCTTTTCAGTAATTTTTCTCAGCAATTTGGTTACTCTGGGAATGGGTATCTTACCCTCGTATCCGTGAAATGTAATGTATACTGGTTTTTTTGGAAAAATTAGCAGATATGGAATATACCAAAAGATAAAAGTGCTAAAGTCATGACAGTGTATTATATCAGATTTTCTTATAATATTCATATACCTTATCAGGTCTATGTATTTAAGGAATATGTTTTTACGTATTCTATATATCTCTACGGATCCAACTATTTCCTTACTGCATGTGGTGAGATCTGATTTGGACGTTAGTATTATTACTTTGTGGCCTTTTTTAGATAGTCTTTCGGATATTTTTTTTACATGCTTTTCCACCCCTCCTATGTCTGGGTGGTATCGGGGGGTCAGCATTGTGACTATCATATATCTTTACTTCTACTGCATTCGGTAATTATTTTTGTCGATATGACTTTGGTTCAAACTATCGCAGCTCTCTTTGAGGTGTTTTATATGGGGGTGTAAAAGCGACAAATTTTAGCCCCTCCAAGAGTCAGTAACCAGATTTCGCCATGCATGTCATTTTCATACTGTCAACCGGCACTCAGTAGGTAATATAGTCAAAAGAGATGTACTAAACTCTTACACATTATGGTACAGATTAAATAAGCAGAAGAACGTTAGTTAATGTGACTATCGCTCCAGCCTTATATTGAGCTGACTACAAATTGAGTTACTCTTAGGTTACTTAGCATGTTACTTAGCATTTTCGAAATGTGAGGATAGAGGATAACATTGCAAGAATTTACTTCGCAAATAAAAATTGTAACCAACCCGGTTGGAATTGCTCTGTTTACGAGTTTATTGTACTCAAATCTTTTTGGTTGGGACAGTAGCTGGAGTGGTATTTAAATAAAATGAACAGAAACTGTCAAAATAACTGACACTCAACCATATGTTGCACTATAACTCCTAACCCGCTCAGAAAATTGGTAAAAGAATTAATGATGTGAAGACCTGGTGTAGAACAACATGGTACTGATTTTTATAGAGAAAAGAATTATTTTATGACTTTTGTGGCACCGTCAAGAATAAACTTAAAAAATAAAAACACAAAATAAAACACATGCACCCCACAATAACCCAGCTAATAGAAGAAGTCAAGGCTAAAAAAGTCTTTCGAAGGAACAAGAAGAAAGTGGAACTAAAAATCCTCTCAGCCTTACTCTACTTCTACGGACTCTCTTTAAGGAAAGCAAGCAAATTCATCTCTTTGTTTGAGAAAATAAGTCACGAATCAATCAGGCTCTACTACCACAGACTGAAAAGAATTCTAAAATCCCCAAGAAAGAAGAAGAGAAGACTGATTGCAATAGATGAAACGAAAATAAAACTTGAAAACAAACAGATCTTCGTCTGGAGTGCAGTTGACGTGGATACGAGAGAATGTCTGCTTGTATGGGCTACTGATGGCAGAAGCTCCTTTCACGCCTATGCTTTCCTTAAAGATGTTTTGAAGTTCTGCGAGAATAAGCCTGAAGTGGTTGTGGTAGGGGATTCTGGTATAAATGGGCTTTGAAGAGGCTGGGTTTGAGTTACAGGCATGAGACCTTTGGAACAATAAATGCGGTTGAGGGGTTCTTTTCCATTCTGAAGGGGAGAACAAAGAGATTCTTTAACAGGTTTCCGTTCTACAGTTCCTTCGATTCTGTGCAGAGCTGGCTGAAAAGTTTTGTTGGGTTGTATAATGTGGAGAGGTGGTTATTTTGACAGTCCCTTTCAAGCTTATGTTTTGTCCTAATGTCTTTAAATCCCATTTGTATTGTAATTGTCTTCTGCCCGTAGTATCCTTTCGGTTTATTTTCGCAGTAATTTATGATCTCCATTTGGAAAGCATGAGCGTGAAAGGCGATGTCTGCTAGAATCCTGAAAGTTATTTAAATACAAACAAACTCTCATTTGGTATTTAATAAATATGCAAAATCATCAATGTCAAAAATTCCATCTTTTATTGATTTTAAAAAAACCATAATTAATACCCGATCCTTACGAATTATTGTTAACCATGCTAGCACAGCCGGAAAGAATATTAAAATGAAGTAAGTCATGAATATGCTCAATTTGATGGAATTTAAATTTTTTCTGGCAAATTTTATTCTGTTTCTTGTGGTGTAGTATCTACCGAGTCCAGTAAATCGGGTCGTAGTTGATGCAGATTTGTGCCAAATTCTTGATTCGGGCACGGCTACTAACCTGGTTTTCTTTTTTGCTCTAAAACAGAAGTCTGTTTCCTCGAAGTACAGAAAGTATGCTGGATTAAGTAGTCCAATAGTATATATCACAGATTTTTTAAAAAGTAGGCAACAGCCAGAAACCCAGTCTACATCAATTATTTTATTATGTTGGCCTGCATCTATCTCTTTATTGCCTATGAGCGATGTTGAGATTGTGTATAGATTAATCTTTCCGCCCATGGACTCAATCATACTTGGGTTTTCATAATAATACACCTTCGGCCCCGCAATCCCAATCTTCCCATCACTATCCGCAACCTTAACAAGTTCCCTCAAAAAGCCTGGATCAACAACGGTATCGTTATTCAGCAACAAAACATAATCAGAGTCAAAAACGCTCAGAGCGAACTTTATTCCAACGTTATTCCCTCCAGCAAAGCCGTAGTTGTTATTATTTCTAATCAGAATCATCCTCCTGTCAACGTCGTACTTTTCATAAACCGGACGGTTGAACTTTCCCTCTCTTGCCTCCTCCTCGCTGATCTCAAAAACCCTGATGGGCTTGTTGCCGGGACTGTACTCGAAGAACTTTGAACTCACCTCAATTTTGCCTTCTGCATACTCCCTGATTTTCTGCACAGAGTCATCCTCAGAACCGTTATCCACTACTATGACGTCGTAATTGGGATAATCAATCCTGTAAAGTGACTCTAAGCATTCAACCGTATCTTTCCAGCCGTTCCAGTTGAGGATGATGATGGAGACTCTTGGATGGTTCATCAGCCTGTCATAACGTTGGGCAATATTTAAATATTCCCACTATGTCTCTAAAAATCGAAATGGGGCGAAAACGTATTGACTTGTGCAAAATTATAGAATTTCCCGTGGTTCATGATCACAGGGGTAATCTGACATTCATTGAAGAAAACAAACATGTGCCTTTTGAGATAAAACGGATCTATTATCTGTATGATGTCCCCAGTGGTGCGGTGAGAGGTGGTCATGCTCACATTGAGCTGCATCAGTTAATAATTGCTCTAAGCGGTAGTTTTGATGTCATAATTGACGATGGGTATCAAAGGAAAAGCTTTTTCCTGAATAGGCCTCACTATGGTCTGTACATACCTCCGGGGATGTGGAGGGAAATTGAGAATTTCTCATCAAATTCGGTGGCGTTAGTACTGGCATCGGAGTTGTATGATGAGGAAGATTATATAAGAGATTACGAGAAATTCAGGAAAATGGTAAGGGAGGGCTTTTGGGATGAGTCGGATTGAAAAATTAAAGGGAAACTACTTAAAGGAAGATACTAAGAAATTAATTATCATTGGAGATAGTGCATTTGCCCAGATTGCGTATGAGTATTTTACGTATGATTCCCCTTTTAATGTTGTGGCGTTTAGTGTTGATAGTGAATTTATACGACAAGAAAAATTATTTGGGTTGCCGGTAGTTCCTTTTGAGGAATTAGAGGAGCATTATGACCCTGCAGAATATTATGTTTTTGTGGCAATAGCTTACACAAGATTAAATAGACTTAGGGCTAGATTTTACAAAGAAGCTAAAAGGAAAGGATACCGCTTTGCTAGCTATGTGAGTTCTCATGCATTTGTGTGGAGAAATGTTGAACTTGGTGAGAACTGTTTTATCTTTGAGGACAATACCATACAACCCTTTGTTAAGATTGGTAACAACGTTGTAATCTGGAGTGGCAATCATATTGGACATCATTCAAAAATCAGGGATCATGTGTTTATATCGTCTCACGTCGTTGTCTCTGGTTTTGTTGAAATTGGTGAGTACAGTTTTTTAGGAGTAAACTCCACCATTGTCAATAATATTAAAATTGCAAAAGACAACGTACTTGGTGCAGGAGCAGTTATTATTAGAGACACAGAGGCAGGTAAAGTGTATGTAGGAAATCCCGCGAGACCTCTGGAAAAGAGTAGTTATGAGGTATTTAACGTTAGGGCGGATGAAATATGAAATGGGAAAAAAAGGGGTTAATATATAAACCGGATGGAACTCTGTGGTGGGCAAAAACACATGCTGCCATTCCAACGCCTGTTCTTCTCGACAAGAGTACAATTAGAATTTACTTTGCGAGTAGAGATAGAAATAATGTATCTAGGATTGGATACATTGATGTTGATTCCAGAGATCCCTCTATAGTCTTAGATATATCCAAAGAGCCAGTTCTTGATATTGGTGTCAGGGGCGCTTTTGATGATAATGGGGTTTTACCATCTTCAATTGTTAAATTTGATGATAAATTATTCCTTTATTATATCGGGTTCCAATTGGGAGTTAAGGTTAGGTACTTCCTCTTTTCTGGGCTTGCGATAAGTGTTGACTCCGGAAAAAGTTTTAGTAGGTATTCAAGAGTTCCTATATTAGATAGATCAGATGCAGGACTATATTTTAGAACTGCACCTTATGTTTATCTTGAATCATCCACCGATACTTGGCACATGTGGTATGTAGAGGGTAATACTTGGACTACCCTCTCATCAGGAAAAGAAGTGCCAGTCTATACGATCAAGTACCTAAAATCTACTGATGGCATTACATGGCCCAATGAGGGTAATATACTTAGCGGTTTTAATTTTAAAACGTCTGATGAGCATGGTTTCGGTAGACCCTTCATTTTGAGGGATGGGGATGGATATAAGATGTTTTATTCGATACGCACTAAATCTAAGGGATACCGAATAGGATACGCTGAATCTGTGGATGGAATCAACTGGATCCGGAAGGACGAAGAAGTGGGGATAGATGTTTCAAAGGCAGGATGGGACTCTGAAATGATATGCTTTGCGAGTATAGTTAAAGTCAGAAATAAAACTTATATGTTTTATAATGGGAATAACTACGGTGAAACAGGCATTGGATATGCAGTGTTAATTAAAGAGTAAGGAGATATCATATGATCTATGTTGAAAAATATTCATCCAAATCCAAGCGTATGTGGGACACATTTATCTCGGAATCTAAAAATGGGGTGTTCCTATTTTATAGGGATTATATGGAATATCATTCAGACAGATTTAGTGATTATTCATTGTTATTTTTTGATGACAAAACTGACAAGCTTTTGGCAGTAATGCCAGCTAATATTACAGGTGATATCGTATATAGTCATGCAGGCTTAACATTTGGTGGTATAGTTTCGGGATATGATATGAAAACACATGTGATGATGGAGATATTTAGTGCTCTAATCGATTTTTTAAGGAGAGAGGGAGTAAGTAAACTGATATATAAAGCAATTCCGAAAATTTATCATTTATATCCCGCGGAAGAGGATTTATATGCACTCTTCAGGTATGGAGCTCAGCTAATAAGAAGAGATATAACCTCTTCTATATATCTCCCAAGTAAGGTATCATTTGATAAAAACCGAATTCGTAGTGTTAAGAAAGGGCTAAAAAATGGAATTGTGGTAAAACGAAGTTATGATTTTAGAGCGTTTATGTCTATAGTAGAGGAAGTACTGAGAGGAAGACACAATACAAAACCAGTACATACTGCTGAGGAGATGGAGTTGTTGGCGTCGAGATTTCCCGATAATATAAAGTTGTTTGCTGCATATAAAGGTTCTAAAATGCTAGCAGGTACGATAATATATGAAAGCAATAAGAACGTTGCTCATGCCCAGTATATTGCAAACTCTAAGGAAGGTATGAAATTGGGAGCCCTTGATGTTGTTTTTGATTACTTAATAGATGAATATTATCCAAAAACTGAAAAGATATATTTTGACTTTGGCATATCTACTGAGAATGAAGGTAACTATCTTAATGTAGGATTAATCAGGTACAAGGAAGGATTTGGAGCTAGGGGAATTGTTCATGACTTTTATGAGGTGATTATTAAATGAGGAGGGGATCTAATTTTTTGGGGGAATATCTGGAGCATTATTTGAGAGATAGAGAGCTGGATATTTCATTTGAAAAAGTTTTGGATTTCATGAGAAAGACCCAAGTAGTGAAGTCTCTTAGAAAATACCGACCAAGGACTATTCTAGAGATCGGCCCTGGCCCGGATCCTGTTTTTCAGTATTTAGATCCAGATGAATATGATGTTTATGGTATTGTTGAACCAAACGATGGTTTTGTACAAATAATAAGAGATATCGCCGAATCTAAGAAGGTGCTTGGCAAAATTAGACTATACAATGAATATTTTGAAGATAGCATTAAAAAACTCAAGAAACGGTATAATTTTCAGTTTCTTATAATTAGTAGTGTGCTTCATGAAATACCAGATATTGATAAATTTTTATATTCAGTCTTGGAAATTTGTAATAAAGATACTATTATACACCTAAATGTGCCCAATGCATACTCATTCCACAGAGTTCTTGCATATGAAATGGGAATAATTAATAGCGTGTTTGAGTTGTCTGCTACGGATGTTAAATTTAATAGGCAAAGGGTATTTGATAAAGACAAGCTTGTCAGGATTTTAGATACTCATGGTTTTGAGGTGCTTTCTATCTGGACATATTTTATTAAGCCTTTCTCTAATAGGCAAATGGAGGAGCTAGTTTACAGGGGTATTGTTGATAAGTCTGTAATTAAGGGTTTAGCAAGAATGAGTAAATATTTTCCTAACTTTGGGGCTGAAATTTTCATAGAGGCAAAACCAAAAGAGAATCGGGGGGAAGATAATGATTCAATTTGTGGATCTTAGAAAGGAATACCAAGAGATTAAAGAAGAGACAGATCAAGCAATACAAAGAGTACTAGAAAGAGGATGGTTCATTTTAGGGAAGGAACTTGAAACTTTTGAAAAAGAGTTTTCTAGTTATATTGGAGTTAAGCATGCCATTGGTGTAAACTCTGGTTCTGATGCCCTTTATTTGGCTATTAAAGCCCTTGGAATCGGTCCTGGCGACGAAGTAATCACTGTATCCCATACATTCATCTCTACCGTAGATGCGATAGTTAGAAACAGTGCTAGGCCAGTATTCGTTGATATAGGCCCCGAGACCTATACAATAGACGTACCTCAGATTGAAAAGGCTATCACGGATAGAACAAAGGCTATTCTCCCGGTTCATATTTACGGTCATCCTGCGAATATTGATCCCATAATTGAAATAGCAGAGGAGTATGGGCTATATGTAATAGAGGATGCCAGTCAGGCACATGGGGCCGAGTATAAAGGAAGAAAAGTCGGTAGTATAGGGCATGTAGCTTGTTTTAGTTTCTATCCAACAAAAAACCTTGGAGCTTATGGCGATGCCGGTGCAATAGTTACAAATGATGACGAGCTTGCTGAGAAATTGAGAATGATGAGAAATTATGGTTCATCCAAAAAATATTACCATGAATTCATTGGAGTCAACAGCAGACTTGATGAAATTCAAGCCGCAATTCTCAGGGTAAAACTGAGACACCTCGATGAATGGAACGAAAGAAGGAGGAAGATAGCTGAGATGTATAATGAACTCTTAGAAAATTCGGATGTTATCACACCTGTTGAAAAAGAATGGGCAAAGCATGTTTACCATCTTTATGTAATCCGACACAAAGATAGGGATAAACTTCAGCAATACCTCTTGGAAAATGGAATAAAAACCCAGATACATTACCCTGTTCCAGTTCATCTCCAAAAAGCTTACCTT